>JBIOJM010000335.1:0-11278 GCA_044450785.1 Isosphaerales bacterium | reverse complement strand
GGCGGATACCTCGGACGTCGTGAATGGCTTTCCGATCCGTCGCAACGGGGCTTAAGAGGCGCGGCGGGGCGGGTAAAAAGCCCCTTTGAAAACTCTGTGATTGATTGCGCCGGGATCACCCCCCTTGCCCCCCCTTCGCAAGGGGGGGAAAGGAAGAGCGGTGCTCGCCGGGGAAAGCCCGGAACGAAACCGCGATGAACGCGGCACCTCCGCAAGACCAACTTTTCATCAGCCCAGCCCGCGCCCAGCGCGCAACCTCTCCGGTCGGGCCAGGCCGGGCTCACCCCGCGCTGGCGGCGATGTCGTCGGCGAGGCGCTCCAGGACCTCTCGCGTGAGCTGGCAGGGAGTCGGGCGGCGCTGGCGGGTGGCCTCGTCCAGGACGAACCGCTCCATTCGGAGAATGCCTTGCCTGAAGAGCCGGACCTCGTAGTAGCCTCTTTGCTCGGCGCGAGGGGTCAGGGTCTGGCTGCGAATCTGGACCTCGCCCCCCGCGGCGTCGATCTCGAGGACCTTGAGCGGCTCCATCAAGTACGTGAGCCGGCTGGACAGCCGGTCGCCCCATTCCTTGAGGGCCTGGGAGGACCAATCGGTTCGGCTGGTCGTGGCGAACTCGAGCGCGGTGAAGGCCAGGCCGACCGTGTCGAGGGCCGTCAGATGCAACGTCAGGCGGTTCTGGCTCTCCTCGACCGCGACGGTGCAGGGCAGCAGATAAGCCTTGGTATTCTCGTCAAGCGCGGCGGCGATCTTTTTGCTCAGACTCATGGGACGAACCTCCCAGTGGGCGGATCGAGTGATCGGTTCCATCGAACGACAACAGCGTTGGGCGTCCATCGACGCACGTCTCGAGATGGACCGGCCGGGTCCAGAGGCGGTGCAGATGACGGAGGGTGTCCTGGGCGTGGTCAATCCTCAGGTCGACGCCGAAATACTCGTGCAGCAGGTAGAGCTCACCGCGGTTACGGTGGTTGGCGTCCTTGACCCGGATGATCGGTTGTCCGAAGTTGGTCAAATTGAAGAGGAGGCGCTCCTTGATTTTCTTGAACTCACGGCTCTCGATCTCGTACATCTCGGACTGATCGTTGTGCCGGTAACTGAAGAGCTGGTACCGGCGGCAGAAGTCCACGGTCAAGAACGTGTCGATGAACGTCACGTCGTTGTGGATCCGGCGGACTTCGAAGATCTTCTTGCGGCCGAGGCCGAGCTTCTTGTCCCATTTTTGCCGGGCGTCGAGGTTGTCGCACTCCTCCCATTCGGGACCGAATTGTCCCTTGTTCCATCGCTCCTCGATGTCGCGCAGCAACTCGATCCCCAGCTTGTAAGGATTGAGCCGGCCCGGCTGCGTGGCCATGGTCCCCGAGTGATGGTCGGCATAGTCGACCAGCTCGGAGGGCTGCAGCGTTTTCTGGGTCATGATCGTCGAGTGCCAGAACGATGCCCATCCCTCGTTCATGATCTTGGTCTGGCCCTGGGGCGCGAAGTAATAGGCTTCCTCGCGGATGATCGTCAGGACGTCGTGCTGCCAGGTCTTCAGCGGCGCATGCTCGAGCAAGAAGAGCAGCACGTCGCGCTCGGGTTGTTCGGGAAGCGACGACGGCTTGGCCTTTTCCTTCTCCCGTTCCGTCTCTCGCTTGCGCGACTCTTCCTTGAGGACCTGTGGCGGGTTGACGAACGCGTCCATGTAGTCCTTGCTTTGAAACTTCGTCGGCTGGTTCGCACGGTCGTCATCGTCGTCCGGAACGAAGTCGTAACGGTTGATCTCCTCGCGGCGCTTGATCAGAGGCGAGTAGATGTCGATCAAGTTCTCGAGCGACAAGCAACTATCGATGAAGCTCTCCACGGTTTCCTCGCCGTTGCGCTCCATGGTCGAACGGATGCGACTCCCGTGGTTGGCCGTCTCATCCATCATCTTGCGGTTGGTCTGGCTGAACCAGATGTTGTTCTTGAAGAAGTCGTTGTGGCCATAGACGTGAGCCATGACGAGCTTCTGGTCGACCATCTGGTTGCACCGCAGGAGATAGGCGTAGCAGGGGTCGTTGTTGATGACCATCTCGTAGATCTTCTGGAGCCCGTAACGGTAGCCCTTCGCAAGCTGCTGATACTCCATGCCGAAGCGCCAATGAGGGTAACGGGTGGGGAAGCCTCCCAGCGCGGCGATCTCGGAGAGCTCGTCGTAGTCGAGGACCTCGAAGATCGTCTCGTAGAAGTCCAGGCCGTAGTCGCGCGCGTGGGCCTCGGTCTCGAGCTGGATCGAACGCAAATCCTCAGGCAGGTTGTGAACGTTTACGGTCGACATGGACTTCGTCCCAGAAGACTAAAGATCAGCCGGTTTCCCTCTCTTCGTACGATCTCGAGGCCGGTGTTGTTGGGTTTTCTTGTCAAACCGGATTCTGGTCTTGGCGGCGGACGCGTGGCTTTAGGGTCTTTTTGACCCAGGCCCGGAGCTGCTTGATCCACTCGGTCTCGGACACCGTTTGTGGCCGACTCACCCAGTCGAACACTTCATCAGCCGAGAGGAATGGGAAGGCCGCGCTGGTTGCGCAAGCGGCGTACTGCCCGTTCGGTTGCAGGACCAGGATGACCAGCTCGGCCTCGTCGCAGACCCAGACCTCAGGCACTCTGAACCGGCGGTAGACCTCGATCGCCGCGTCGGCGTCGTGGCTGTAAACGGCCTCGATTGCCAGGTCGGGAGGCGGGTCGGTCTTGAGGTGGAGCTTGTTCTTGCCGCGCACACGCGCTTCATTGGCCATGTAGTAGGTCTGGTCCCCTTCGACGCCGCCGCGCTTGATCCGACGCCGAAAGGTCGTCGAGGCGGCCGCGATGAAGGGAATGTCGAGCTCTACGACGATCGCTTCAACGACGCATCCTAACCTTATCTTGAGACGTTCGTGTGCAAACTGATGAGACATGAGCCACACTGTCCCATCGAGGTAGACCATCTGGGGAAATGAGCGTTCGCCGCGCAGTCTCAAGAGCGTCGAGTACCCTTTCCAGCCAATGTCGCGGAATTCGACGCACTGGTCGCCGTCTGCCTCTCGAGTTGGCTTGATGGTCGCTGTCGCCATGGTTCTGAGCTCGACTCTCGGTCGGTTGAAGACATTCTCCGTTACGGGTTAATCATGGCGGAGAGGCTCGCGGGCGACTATGATTTCGCGGCGTTGTATTTCGCCTCCGCCTCGGCCAGATCCAGCTTCTTCTCGAGTTCATCGTCCCCGCCCCAGGAACTCCTTGATCGAGTCGTAGATGCCTTCTTTATTGCGGATTTCCGAGAGAGCCAGGTTTTCCTCCTCCTCGAAGGCCTCTTCGAGCTCGCGATAGAATTCGCCCGAGCCGTAAGGGCTTTCGACCTGTCCGTAGCAGAACAGGTTGCACTTGGGGAGGAGATGGTCGCGGAGCAGGCTGATGCAGTGGCGGTTGTCTTCACCCCAGTTGTCGCCGTCGGAGAAATGGAAGACGTAGATGTTCCAGTCGATCTGGGGGTGCTGGTCGTCGATGATCTTGTTCGCGAGGTTGTAGGCCGAGCTGATGCGGGTGCCGCCGCTTTCGCGGGTGTGGTAGAAAGTGTGCTCGTCGACCTCACGCGCCACCGCGTCGTGGATGATGTAGCGAGTGGTCACGCCGTCGTACTGGCTCTTGAGCCAGGCGTCGATCCAGAACGATTCGGCCCGGACGATCTCTTTCTGGTCGTCGGTCATCGAGCCGGAGACGTCCATGAGATAAAGGACGACCGCATTGAATTGCGGGAGGGAGATCGGGTTCCACGAACGATAGAGTTTATCCTCACGGATCGGGATGACGAGCGGCTCGCGCGGGTCGTAGGTGTTGGAGGCAATCTGGCGCTTGAGGGCTTTCTTGTAGGTTCGCTTGAAGTGGCGCAGGCTTTCGGGGCCGGTCTGGCGGATGCCGGTGTAGCGGTCTTTTTCCTCGACGATGTTGGCCCGTCCCTTGGGCGCGATTCGGGGCAAGGCCAGCTCTTCGCCCAAGATCTGGGCGAGGTCGTCCATGGTCAGCTCGACCTCGAGGATGTGCTGGCCGGGGGCGTCGCCGGCGCCGGTGCCGGCATCGCCGTCGCCGGAGCGGCCGATCGGCGTACCGACGTCGCCGGGCCCTTGGCCGACACCGCCGCGGTTCTTGGTACCGTAGCGAAACTCGGGGATCTCGATCTGCGGTAAGGGGATCGAGACGAACTCGCCCCCGGTCTTGCCGATCATCTCGCCGTGCGTGATGTACTTACGCAGGTCCGACTTGATCTTGCCGCGGACGATCTGTTTGAACCGATTGGCGTCACGATCGATTTTTCGAACCACGCTATTCGATCCTCGCCGCTTGAGATCGCGGCCCTGGTACGACTGCCACCAGTTGGTTCACTGCCTGCCCGGACGCGCAGCACAAAGCGCTCCGGCTTCAGCGGTCCACCGAGCCGAAAAACAAAAGATCGTCTGGGGATGATCTGCCTGGGAGTGACGGGTAGGTGCGGGTCGAGGACGGTTCGGCGTGTTCTCTGTCCGGTTGCCAGTGCCGATGCCCCCGTGTGTCCCCTAGCAAATTGTATTCCTTGAGCCCTTCCGTGTCCAAGCCAAATGCACGCAGGATTTCATTTTCGCAAGCAAACGGGCGCTTTGGGGTACGTTGACCGGGTCATTCCGGCCAGGGCTCGATCGGCCCGACGGGGGAGTCGCGGATGCCCTGCCAGAGCTCGAGGAACTTGTCACGGACGTAAGGGTTCAGCTCGACGGCGAACTCGGCGGAGAGGCCAATCGCCTTGATCAGCTCCTGAACATCGGCAAGGTCCTTCATCCGGCCAAGGTTGGTCATCCCCGAGGCAAGCTTGAGCTCGACAAGGCTCGGCAGGCTCAAATAGCGGACCCCATTGATCCCGACACCGACCGCTTCGGGCTCCGGAAAGGCCACCGCTTTGGGCTTGCCGTCGCCCGGGAATTCGCCCGCGACCAGGAACTCGATGCGGACGCCGTGCTCGGTGTCGCGGAGGTGTTTGCTGCCGGAGAAGGGCTGGATGTAGCCGGGGCCAGCGAGTTTTTCATGGATGGTCTTGAGTCCGTCACGGTTTACCAAGATATCGACATCGACGGTCAGACGGCGGAACCCGTGCGCCTCGAGCGCCATGCCGCCGGCGACGGCATAAGGGACGCCGAGGTCCTCCAGTCGACGGGCGATCTTCCGCAAGGTCCTGAAGACCAGGCTGTCGTGCTGGAAATGCCGGTCGCCCTCGTCCATGCTCCAGCTCCGATCGAGCCTGAGGCGCTGCTCGTAGGTCAGGATGTCTTGAGTGTTGGGTGCGGTTTCCATCGAGCTTTGCCCGATCGTGTTTGGGCCGGGGAAAACTGCCCAAGGTAAGGGGATCGACCTCAGTGGCTGGCGCGCTTGACGTCGCCGCGGGCGAAGATGCTGGCGACGTAGTTCAGGACGTCGGTCGCCGAGTCTTCGTCGTAGCCGTAATTGCGGATCAAGCGGGCCTTGACGATGTCGATCTTTTCCTGTGTGTCCTTGTCGACGACGTTGGAGACGAGGCTGGTCAGCTTGATCGTGTCTTTCTGGTCCTGGAACAGCTTGAGCTCGAGGGCTTTCTGAAGCCGCTCGTTGGTCCGGTAGTCGAACTTCTTGCCGTCCAGGGCCAGCGCGCCGATGTAGTTCATGATCTCGCGGCGGAAGTCGTCCTTGCGGCTTTCGGGGATGTCGATCTTCTCCTCGATCGACCGCATGAGCCGTTCGTCGGGCTCCTCGGTCTGGCCGGTGTACTTGTTCCTGATCTTTTCGCGCTGGGTGTAGGCCTTGACGTTGTCGATGTAGTTTCCGCAGAGGCGGGTGAGAGCATCCTCGTCGGCGGCGATGGCGCGTTGCACTTCGTTTTTCACGATGTCTTCGTATTCCTCCTTGACGAGTGAGAGCAGGTGCCGGTAATGCTTGCGCGTCTCCTCGCTGTTGATCAGGGAGTGATGTTTCAGCCCGGCTTCAAGCTCGTTCAAGACCATGAACGGGTTGATCGATCGCTCGTTGGGATGAGCGACCAGGGCGTTGGAGATCTTGTCCTGGACGTAGCGCGGGCTGATGCCGTGCATCCCCTCGCGCTCGGCCTCCTCGCGCAGCTCCTTGATGTTATCCTCGGTGAAGCCAGGCAACGTCTTGCCATTATAGAGCTTGAGCTTTTGCATCAAGGTCAAGCCGGCGTTCTTGGGCTCTTCGAGCCGGGTGAGGACGGCCCACATCGCGGCGACCTCGAGGGTGTGGGGCGCCAGACGTTTGCCGCGGACCTTGCGGCTGTTGTAGTCCTTCTCGTAGATCTTGACCTCGTCGTGGAGCCGCGTCACGTAGGGGACGTCGATCTTGACCGTCCGATCGCGGAGGGCCTCCATGAACTCGTTGGATTGAAGTTTCTTGTACTCCGGTTCGTTGGTGTGCCCGATGATGACCTCGTCGATGTCGGTCTGGGCGAACTTCTTGGGCTTGATCTTGTGTTCCTGGCTGGCGCCCAGCAAGTCGTAGAGGAAGGCGACGTCGAGCTTGAGGACCTCGATGAACTCGATGATGCCGCGGTTGGCGATATTGAACTCGCCGTCGAAGTTGAAGGCGCGGGGGTCGCTCTCGGTGCCGTATTCCGCGATCTTGCGATAGTTGATGTCGCCGGTCAGCTCGGTGGCGTCCTGGTTCTTCTCATCCTTGGGCTGGAAGGTGCCGATGCCGATGCGATCCTGCTCGGAAAGGATGACCCGCCGCACGCGGACGTCGTCCGCGACGCGCGACCAGTCGCCCCCGTACCGTTCCATCCGCTCGTTGAACATCTGGCGACAGAATGGGCAGAGGTCTCCTTCGATCGCGACCTCGGTCTCGTCGCGAGCGCGGCCGCGATTGAGGATCGCGGTCACCTCGGCGCGATGCTCCTGGGGGATCAAGTGCAGCGGTTCCTCGTGCATGGGGCACAAGGCGTAGACCTCTTCACCTTCGGGCCCTTCCTCCTTCCAGGCGAAGCTGTAGAGGCAGCCGTCGTCGATTCGCGAATAGCGCTCCAGCCCCTTCTTCAGCAGGCGTGCCAGCGTGCTCTTGGAGCTGCCGACCGGCCCGTGCAGCAGCAGGACGCGCCGTTCCGTTCCATAACCGCTCGCGGCGCTCTTCAAGATGTTGACGAAATTGATCAAGGTCCGTTCCAGACCGAAGATCGCGTCCTGGCCTCCATTTTCCGGATCCTCGAAGAACTTGTAGCGGATCAACTTCTCCTTGTTGACCTCGACCTCCTCGGTCCCGTGGCTCAGGATCATGTCGTAGATTCGCTGGTAGGCCGTCCGGGTGACCATGGGGACTCGTTGCACGACGTCAAGATACTCGCCGAACGAGCCGGTCCAGTGTTTTTTTTGGTAGTCGCCCAGGTTCTGGCGACTGGTGATCAGGGTGATCAAATCCGATCCGGTGGACATGAGATGTTTCCCTCCTGAAGGTGGCACCCTCCGGCGCTGCCGCGGTAAAGAACGACGAGGGGTCAGTCAGGGCCCCGCTCATCGGGCCGCACCTCGCCCCAAGCCGGCTCCGGCGCGCACGGATGAGGCGCCCTCATCAACTCGATGTGAGGGCTGGGCCAAATTGTCAACGCGCCATGTCAACGATGAGGGATGCCCGAACGAGTCAGCGGCTTTCGGGTTCGTCGCATATCAAAAAAGTCCGGTGGAACGGACGATGTGGTCTCCACGCTCGCAAACACACCACGGACGGGAAGCCGTTTCGGTTCGGACGCATACCCGCCGTATTCATTACAACTCCGAGTTCCGTTGGCTGTCAAGCGAACCAATGTTGGAACTTTGTTCGATCAACGCCCCGGCAGGATGATCTTCGGCTTCTCACCGCCTGGGTTGGAGGGGGATGCGGAGCCCGGCGTCCAGATCGGCGTGCGTGCGGCGCCGGCGTCCGGCGTCCAGATTTCGCCACGCGCCGCGGCCTGGCCCGATTCTCCGGCGACGGTCGTGATCCGTGGGCCGTATCGGGTCAGGTAGTCTTCCAGGATGCGGGTGTCGAGGACAATCTGATTCGGGCGATTCGGGTCCGCGACGGCTTGAACGAGCCCGAGATTGACGAGTCGAAGGAGCAGGGCGGAGGTCGCTTCTCGACTGCCGCTGTACCGCTCGAAGAGGGCGGCGAGGAAGGGCACCCAGACCTCGGGTAGGTCGAGCACCATCTTGAGCTGAAGGTCGATCATCTCCCAGGCGAGTGCGTGTGCGGAACGCTTCTGTGGCGGGTCGGACTGGCGCCCGCGCGCGAGCCAGCTCTCCGCTTGGGCGCGATCGTTTCGCTGCGCGGCGTCGAGCGCGAGCTCGCCGTAGAGGGTGATTGGTTGGATTCCGCCCTTGATGAGAAGAGAGGGTCGCTGATCGATGAGCCGGCCGACCCGATTCATCACGGAGCGAACCCCCCATTGGCGGGAGTGATGGAAGAGGGCGAGGACCTGGTCGTCGTCGTCGAGCCGCTCGACCGGGATCAACGACAACCGAGATAGGTGAAGCTGGGCGATGTCCAGCCGATCAGGCTCGATGGCGGGCTCTGGTTTGAGGTGGAGCTTCGATCGGAACTGGTCCCAGTCGACCAGGCCGCCGAGGACCTCGTGGGATGCTTCCAGTTGGCGGACGGCTGCGCGCAGGGCTGTTTCGGCATCGCCGGCTCGGGCGGCCTCGAGGGGCGATCGCCAGCGCAGCGACGGGTGGAGCGTCTTGGGCCAGATCTCGCCGACAAGATGAGCAAGTTGCTCGAGGTTGAGCCGATCTTCGTCTTGTTCCGAGACTCCGTCGGGGACCTGCCAGCGGTGGCTCAAGGCCAGCAGGTATCGTTGCTCGTGGCCGATCACCTTGGTGCGAGGATGGGCCGGGGGGATATTCAAACCCGCCGCGGCTGTGAACCGCTCGACCAAGTCATCGAGCCCTCCGTCGTCATGGGCTTCGAGGATGACGGTATCCTTGTCGACGAGCACCTGGCCGTCGACCAAGGGAATCTCCTGCCGGGTGAGTCCAGGCTTGGCCGCGACCCGGGGCCGATCGAGAATGAAAAATCGCACGACCTCGGGCGACTTCGGATCGCTGGGATCGACCGGTCGAATACGGCCTTCCTCGCAGGTTTTGTCGGCTCGCAGGGCGGCCAGCAGCCCGTCCCGGTTCCGGATCGGCCAGGTAAGCTGAACGAACTCGACGAGATCGTGGGGGGGAGGCTCTTCGATACTCTGGCAGAGGGCCTCGAGATCGACCGCTTCGCTCGTGGGCCCCGCGCGGGTGATGTAGCGCCGCAGTGCCATCACCGCGCCGTCGTGGTCCGCCAGCCAGAGGCAGCACAGACCCCGGTTGCGTTCGGCGACGACCCCGGCGCCGGAACCGGTGGCCAGTAATTCGAACGCCGAGGCCGCCGCGGACCAGAGTCCTTCGCCGGCCCACGCGAGGGCCCGCTCAAACGCTTCACGGAACGGCTCGGAAACGTGCTCAGGTGCCGGCCCAAGACGATAGGGGTTCTTCTCCCAGAGCGAAATCGCCGGGTTCGTTCTGATCGCCTGGAGCGATGCGACATCCTGCTTGTCATCAGCGCTTGCCATCGAGACGGCGAGCTCCAGGTGCTTGATCGCCGCCGCGGTGTACCCCGCCTGGCTCAACGACGACCCGAGGAATGACGCCAGGGACGCAAGCTCTTTGCGCTCTTCAGTCTGGCGGGCCGACATCGCTTGCTGAAACTGGGCGACGGCGGCGACGGGGCCATCCGTCTCGAGCTCGACCCGTGTCAAGAGGATCGATGCGCCCAGGTGGGAGGGATTTTTTTGGAGTAGGACTCGCAGAGGCAACCTGGCGGCCTCGACCTGGTGGAGGTGGAGGTGGACCATGGCTTTACGCATCAGGAGCCAGGCATTTTCGGGGACCTTCGCCAGCCCTTCCTCCAGTGGTTTGAGTGCTGCCTCATACTGGCCGCTGTCCAGGAGCCGCTGGGCGCGGTCGGAGTAGGCTTCGACCTTCTGGCAGCACCATTTATACTTCTGTCCGCTCCCGCAGGGACAGGACGCATAGGGTTCGACCAACGCCATCGTGGGACTTTCTGGAGAAAGACGTTCTGCGTTTACTGGCTTTATCGACACACTAGCAGAAGGCCGCGCGCGCCGTCTATGCTGATGCGTTCACTCTCACCCCGCGTGCTCGCGCGCTCATTCGTGACTTGCTCGACCGGGAAGAATCGCTGGCGGACGCCTCGACCTGGGCCGACGAGCACGGCCGTGAGATCCGTGGCAGCGGCGCGTGGCACTACGTCAACGTGCCGGTCTCGTCGCCGCGCTATGATTCTCGTCTCTGCCGACCCCAAGGATGCGTCGTCTCCAAGATCGCCGAATTTCGAACCGTCTTGAACGATCAACATGCCCCGCGCGCCCGGCGCCGGATGGCGCTTCGTTTCTTCGTCCATCTGGTCCAGGACCTGCATCAACCGATGCATGTGGCGGATCGAAACGATCGGGGCGGCAACGACCTTCAGCTTCGTTATGGACGCGACGACAACACCAATCTGCACCAGGTGTGGGATTCCGGACTTCTCAGCCGGAATTACCGCGACGAACCGACACTGCTGCGTCAGCTCGAGGACCTGGCCCGGCAACCGGAGTCGCGCCGCTGGCTCAAGGGGCAAGTCGAAGACTGGGCCGATGAGAGCCTGGAACTGGGACGCCGCGCCTACTTGGTCCCGGGGACTCACGTCATCCTGAGGCCGGGCGACACCCTGGGCGACGCTTATGAAAAGGAGAACCTCCCATTCGCCGTCGATCGGCTGGCTCGATCCGGAGTCCGGCTCGCCTCCCTGCTCAATGAAATCTTCAAGTGAACCCCGCCGACGTAGAAAAGGCAAAGGGGCATCCAGACCTACTCGGGCCGGGTGCCCGGGCCGCGTCGCGCGTGCGATCCCACCGGCTTGCGCGGCAGGATATCTACGACTTCTTCGGCTTTGAGCTCTTGGGCTTGGTCGACACTTTCTTCTTGGGTTTGGCGGGGCTTGCCTCTTCGGCTTGCTCTCTGGATTGCTCCGGCTCGTCGACACCGTGCTCGAGGGGACGTTCGCCGAAGATTTTGTCGAAGTTCGGGAACCCGTATTTTCGGACGATTGGACCGCTCATGGCAGTGGTGCTCCCTTAGGATACGAAATTTATTAACTGTCGCATTTGGCCTTTTTGGCACGCGGTTTGGTCGGTAATCTGAGCAACTTGGGAAAGGACTTTCAGCTCTTGGCAGGAGGCCGCGATGATCACCAAGTACCCTCGGCCGGTGGAGG
>JBIOJM010000334.1:0-11289 GCA_044450785.1 Isosphaerales bacterium | reverse complement strand
TAGACCCTGTCAGCTCACAGGAAAGGCGCCTCGCTTTTCAAGTCATTTAGACGACCGGCATGGCCAACTCAAGCCACCTTGGGGTCGAAAATCGCTGGAATCTGGCTCGATCACGCGGCACCGGCGCGATTGCACCCCTTCAAACAGGAGCTAGGATTCGAACCTAGTTCCCAACATTCAGCGTGGCATTGGCGTGGCACTGGGTTGACGCTGGAAAACCATTGATTTGAAACTATTTACGGCGATGCTCTACTTGTTCACATTGCGGTCGCGTTGCGTTCGCAGGGGCAGTGCTGTTGCCAATTTGTTGCCAAATTCGCCGCGGAGCGGCCCTATCCTCGATGATCGTGAGTGCCCGCTTCCACATTTACAGGTCGAAGCGGAAGGCTTCCCACCGCGCAGCCGCCAGCGCGAAGATGACCACTGGGCCCTCCTCCTCATCCTCAATTTCGATGTGTGGGGTCCGGCAAGACGGCGTCGGCCGCCTCGTTGGCGGATTCATCGTTCCGAAAGACGCCGTGAAGGGGGATGCGATCAGAGTAGGCGACGTCATCGAATTTCCCCGGAACCGCATCATCCGCTCCAATCATTCGAGGTGAATATGTTGTTTCGGAAACGTTGTTGACCCCGGCACCTCCTCGTTCGTTCCGGTAGCCTCGTCCATCTTTCGATCCGCGTTCTGTTCGCTGTCCTGATCGCCTTGTCAACTCTTGGGTTGAGAAACAAGTTTCGTTCTTATTATGTTCCGCCCTGGCGAGACCCGCTCGCGGGGAAATAAACTTGAAACTCGCTCTGAACCTATGGGCTGGATGGTCTGAACCTATGGACCGAAGTTGGTCTACATGGCAATTCACGAAGCGTCCAAGAAGTGGACGCTGCCGATTCCCAAGTGGAGAGAACTGCTGAACCACTTCGCAATCATCTTCGAGAATCGGCTACCGCCCCTAGGCGGAAATTGTTCGACGCAAATCTCAATCACGCGTGCGTCGACACAAAAGGGCTTACAGGCCCGTGTACTCCACAGAAGTTCCCTTCCCTCTCTACTTATTTAAGGCCTAGTTTCGCCTCGAGGTGGTGGAGGATCTCTTGGTCCTCGGTGGAGACAGACATACCCCTCTGTTTCATCTCCGCGAGTATGTCATGGGCGCGGCGCAACCAGGCACCGGCGTCCTCAGAGTAGCCAGGTTTTCCTTGCACCCTGGCATCGCTTCCCGAGAGCACATCGTAAGCGCGGCGCCACCAGCGCCTGGCACCACCCTTGTTGGGGTCTACCTCGGCCAGCTCGGCCAGCTTCCAGTACGAGACCCAGAGGTCGCGGGCATAGTTGGCGTTATCAGGGGCGGCGTCGGAGAGCCGCTTGGCGATCGCCAGGCAATCCACGTAGTACCGTCGCGCCCCCATTGAATCGCCACGCGACACCGCCAGGCTACCCAGACGTGAGTAGCTCAACAACACGCCGCGGGCGTAGTCGGCGTTCCTAGGGGCCGCGGCGGACAGCCGCCTCCGTATCCTCAGCCCCTTCGCGTAGTATCGCCGCGCGCGCACCAGATCGCCTTCCGATACCGACAGGTCGCCCAGCCGATCGTAGCTGATCGACAGGTCGCGGGCATAGTCGGTGCTCTTGGGGGCCGAGCAGGACAGCCGCTTCCGTATTGTCAGGCAATCCTCGTAGTACCGCCGAGCCGCAGCCGGATCGCCACCAGACACCGCCACGTCACCGAGTCGCTCGTACTTGGCCGATAGGTCGCGGGCATAGTCAGGGCTCTCGGGGGCCGCGTCGGACAGCCGTTTCTGTATCGTCAGGCAAGCCTCGTAGTACCGCCGAGCCCCAGCCGGATCGCGACCGGACGCCGCCAGGTAACCGAGTCGCTCGTAGATGACCGACAGGTCACGCGCGTAGCCGGCGTTCTCCTGGGCCGCGTCCGTCAGCCGCTTCCGTATCGACAGGCAATCCTCGTAGGACCGTCGCGCCCCGATCGTGTCGCCAACGGCCTCCGCCAGGTAACCGAGTTTCTCGAAGCTGACCGACAGGTTCCGGGCGTAGTCGGCGTTCTCGGGCGCCGCGCCGGAAAGCCGCTTTCGGATCTCCAACCCATTCTCGTAGAACCGATGCGCCGACGCGGCATCGCCGCTGGACATCGCCAGGTCGCCCAGCCGATCGTAGCTGATCGACAAGTCTCTGGCGTAGTCGGCGTTCTCAGGAGCCGCTTGGGACAGCCGCTCCAGAATCGTCAGGCCGTCCGCGTAGTACCGCCGCGCCCCCGCCGGATCGCCACCGGACCGCGCCAGGTCGCCCAGCCGGCTATAGCTGCCGGAAAGGTTCCAGGCGTAGTCCGCGTTCTCTGGTGCGGCGCCGGACAGCCGCTTCCGTATCGTCAGGCAAGCCTCGTAGAACCGCCGCGCCCCGATCCGGTCGCCAACGGACGCAGCCAGGTCACCTAGACTGATGTAGCTGAAGGACAGGATGCTAGCGTAGTCGGGGTTGTCGGAGGCTGCGTCGGACAGTCGCTTCCGTATCGTCAGGGAATCCTCGAAGTACCGCCGCGCCCGTGCCTCATCGCCAGCCGACAGCGCCAAGCCCCCCAGCCGCTGATAGAAGAACGCGAGGTCGCCGGCGTATTCGGCGTTGCCGGGGGCGCCATCGGACAACCGCTCGGAGATCGTCAGGCCGTCCGCGTAGCACCGCCTCGCTCCCTCCGGATCTCCAGCACTCATCAATGCCAGGTCGCCCAGCCGCATGTAGCTGAGTGACAGGGCACGAGCGTAGACTGCGTTGTTGGGAGCCGCGGCGGACAGCCGCTCCAGAATCGCCAGGCCGTCCGCGCAGTACCGCCGTGCCTCTGCCGAATCACCACCGATCAGTGCGAGGTCGCCCAACCGTTCATAGCTGTTCGCTAGGTCCCACGCGCGCTTGGCGTTCTCGGGTGCGGCCTCATACAGCCGCACGAACATGGCCTCGCTCCTGCGCCAGAGTTCGCGAACGTCCAGCATGCGACCGGTATGCAAGAGCGGCTTGGCGATATTGTCGGCAAGCAGATACCCTCCGCGGTCCCCCTCGTCGATCCGTTGCAGGGCAAGATCGCGCAGGGAGGGCAGCTCCCAGACCAGGCCGGGCTGGCCCCAGTGAATCTTGAGCCAGTCGCCCCGGTTGTCCGCATATCGGTGGACCATTTGTTTCCGAACGACTCCGCCCTCAGGATCAAAACGCTGGCGGACGACGTCCTGCACCAGGCGATGCATCCGGGCCAGGCGCTCTCCGCCCAGTCCTGATGCGAGCTCGGGCACGGCTCCGCGTTGCTGAACCTGTGGCACGACAAGGCGGAGCCGTTCCAGCCGCTTCATCAGCGTCGGGAGCGGATCGCGCAGGCCAGTTCGCGCCAGGTCTGGGAAATCGGCCAAGAGGAGATCGTGAATCCAGGGGAGTGGCAGGTTGTCTGGAGGTAGGAGGGCGGCGAACTCCACCGCGCGCAACTCCGAAGGCGAGAGTGCTGCCAGTGTCGGCTCGAGCAATCGGCCGATGCAGCTTTCAGCGTGCCAGGCCAGCCGACCGCTCGCTTCGGGACCGACCTCCTCCTCGAGAAGTGTGATTCCGTCGCGCTCGAGCGACTTGGCGAACTCACGATGCGTGATCCCGGGATTCTCGCGGAGGAACACCGCGACGACCTCGACGGCCAGGGCGTGGCCGCCCAGCCGGCGCACCGCCTCGAGCGCGGCCTTCCACTCGTCGTCCTGGGGTGAGTCGGCAATCGGGCGGAAGCTCTGCAAGAGTGCCATCGCGTCATCCGTCTGCAGCGCGTCCAGCGGCAGGCAACGGATGCGAGGCAGATCGTCGGGCGAGACACGAGTGGTGACTAGCACGTGGATGTGATCGCCCTTGGGTAAGGCGCGCTCGCGGGCCGGAGCTCTCAGCAGCGCGGGATTGTCGATGTTGTCGATGACGATCAAGGCCGGCGGGCCGGTCTCGAATGCCGCCTTCACCTTGGCCAGGGCGGTCTCGGGGCTCTTCCGCTCCTCGTCGCCGAGCGCGACTCCCTTTGGCTCGGCCAGGGCGATCACGCCCCCGGCCAGGTCGGTCAGGTTGGCCGCGGAGATCAGGAACCGGCCGCCGGGATACTTGTAGCCGTAGCCCCAGGCATAGGCGAACGCCAGCATCGACTTGCCGATCCCGGGAATGCCGTGCACCGCCGTGATGGCGCCGATCTGGCCGACGATCAGGTCGTTGAGCAAGGTGTGCATCTCATCGCGCCGGCCCACGAAGTGGACGCTCGGTAGCGGGACCGTATTGGGCGAGGCGTCGCGCACGGCCGCCCGCTTCAGACGCTCGGCGATCTGGCCGGGCAGGCTGGCCAGCCGGCGGCGGACGTCCTCGCGCTCGAGCGCCTTGGCACCCTCGGGCCAAAAGGGCAGCCACTCGATGTACTGCCGGCGCCGCAGGTCTTTAATCCAGTGGCGGAGCTGTTCCTCAACCGGGTCGGCCTCGAAGGCCGGATGCTTGACCACGTAAATCGGCGTGATCCCGTCGCCCGGCAGCGCCTGGGCCAGCTCAGTCTCGACGTAAATCTCCCACTCCCGGCGGCAGAAGTCGCTCTGAAAGTAGTTCGGCGAGAGCACTGCCGCCATCATCCTCGAGTCGCGCAGCCCGGTGAGGATCTTCGCCTCCCAGTCGTCCATCGAGTGGATCGCGTGGGTGTCGAAAAAGACATTGAGCGGAGCGCCGATCACGCGGAGATAGTCGTCCCTGATCGCTTCGACGAGCGCTGACACTTTCTCCCGGTTCTCGTCCCGGTCGTCGGCATGCGCATAGCTGATGAACAGGTCGAAACCTGCCCGCGGCGTCTCCGCCCCCATCGTCTGAGCTCCATGGTCAAGACTCGCGCTAGATCTGCCCAAGCAGCCGCTTCATCGTGGAACTGACCTGATGGCCGCCGCGGGTTCCCACGCCTTTGATCTTAGCCTCGGTAAGCCAACGGGTATTTGAATTGGGCGCCGCCTCCGGATGTGCCCCAGACGCCGGTTCCACTCTGAACACCTCCATGATATGGCGCGTCTGGCTCCGAGTGTTGTCCGGAAAATCCATGGATTCGAGATGTATGGGCGGCCTGAGTAGTCTTGCAACTTTGGCGTCGGTCGGGCCCAATGCAGGTGGCGCGGCGGCGGAACTCGACGTAGCGGTCTGGGCCCATGATCGTGACTGTGTTGCCCGGAAAACACCGACCCCGTCGGTTGTACACCATACCTATCTCCAGGTCACTGCCCCCCAGGGATTCGGTATCGCTTCCGCGACCCCGATGGTAAATTACCTGTCACGCGGATGGCCGAGGCGCGGCGCGATTGTCGGCGTGTTCCGGGGACATGGCGTTCGGGTACATCATACCTATGTCATGGTCGCGTCGGTGCGATCACGTCAATTCTGCAAACGAGCTCCTGCCCGAGCGGGACAGGCCCGGGCACCGCGAACCCGCAACGGCACCGTCAACGGCGCGAAACGGGCCGAGCATTGGCGGCAACTCCCTCCCATCCTCTCTCCGAGGGGTGGGTCCGCGCGGCGATTCAAGGTGGGAGGTCATCAGGCGAGAGGAATTCTCGAAGTAACCAATGTCACCCCAACGTCACATCGGAGGTGTTGCCACGACGACAAGCACGATTTACGTAACTTCTTTAATATTAACTAGTTGCAAGCTGGGGATCTAGGATTCGAACCTAGACAACTTGATCCAGAGTCGAGCGTGCGAAGACCCTGGCGAGGTCGGGCAGGCCGCAAGAAGCCTTGAATTCCCTGCTTACGTCGTGCATGGCTCGCACAGTTTTACGGAGTGACGGGCAGGTTATCCACACCAATCCTCCATCGGGTCAATTTCGGTTAACGTTTTTGAGTTGAAGCATAAGCGAAACGGAGCCGGCGTAAAACCGTCGAGCGGATCTGTCCCCCTGACGATCCGAGGGTCAAATCCGTTCGGTCTTGAGAAGCTCCTGGCGAATGGCGGCAATGTCTTGCCGGAGCTTGCTGGAATCAGGCAGAGCGCGGTCGACGCGGCGAGTCAGGTTGGAACGCTGTCAGCATCCCCGAGGCCGAACACGAAGTCCAAGCTGCCCAGCAGCCATCCCTGAGTGGCGTCGCGAAAGGGATTCTCGGCTTCGGCTCCGTGCCCTCTGCGCGGGCCTCTTCTTCCTCGCAACTGTCGGGCTCGTCCCCCTGGCTGCCGAGTCATACCACTCGTTGCGTTCGGTCCATGCCCGAGCGCGGGAGACCTTCGGTCAGGCACTCCGGCGGGGTCGTGAGACCCGCGCCGAATACCAGACACCTTCATCGATGGAAACCGGATGAAGCACAAACCCGTGCAACCCCAAGTTTTCATCAGCCCAGCCTCGCCCTCCCGGAAACGTCTTCGCAATTCTCCGAATCACGCAACGTCATTTAGCCGCCGGCGAAAGGGACGTTGGCCTTGTCCGTACGCTTGCAGACCTGCCCCTCGGAGCGTTTTCTGTTGAGCTCGGCCCTGATCCGACCTTCCTTGGTTCGATACAGCTCGCAATCCTGATACGCATCACACGCCGCGCACGTCCGATTCAGCAAACCCCCGGTCCGGAACTGGTCTCGCAACTGACGCGTTGCCTCGCTGGCGTAGATCTCCAGCAGGTCATTCTCGAGTACATGGCCGATACGAAGATCAGGAACGGCATCCATCGCCGCGAGGCAGGCACAAGCAACCACCGTTCCATCAATCAAGACCATCGCGCCGTTGTAAAGACTCCCGCAAGGCTCTTTCTTGGGCGGCGCTTTCCGGAACTGCATCTGTTCCGGCAACGACTCACGAGTAATTCGGCCGCCAACAGAACGGTAGCTCCAGGCAAAATCAATGGTCGGGTCATGTTGTAAAATGGGTTGAAAATCCGGGTCTCGCATCACCTCGTTGAGCGGGCGGTCCGTGCGCAGACAGATTGAAATGTGCACCGGGGAACCCAGCCTCGTGTTCTCCTCGACAAGGTGCGTCACGTTCTCCTTCATTCGCTCGTAGGCAGGCGACCGGTAAATCCGCTTGTAACTCTCCTTGTCAAAGCCGGACGTACTGATCATCACGCTCGTCAGCCCCGACGTCAGCACTTCGCGGATTCCATGCTTATCCAGCAGGATAGCGTTCGTGGTGAGGAAGATACGATCGATCTCTTGAAGACCGCGAAGATGGCGAACACGCTCCAAAAACTTGGGATCGATCAACGCATCTCCCACGATCGGCGTCAAGCCGACTGAGCCTCCGTTGATCTTCACATAATCATTGACTGCTTTCTCAAAGACCCGATCGGTCATGTAGCCTGTCGCGCGCTCCTGATACTGATAAGGGCAGAAGATGCACGAAGCATTGCAAATGTTCGTCAACTCCAGGTGGAGCTCGAACGGTCGCAGCGCCATCGCCGCGAGCGTCTTGTCCACACTGTAAAGCGAGCCGCCTACCAGGGCCCCGGTCTTCCTCTTGATGACTCGCTTGATCTTGCCAAGTAACAAGGTATTCACGGCATCTCCCTCCATGGATGGTGTGTTCCTCGACGGGACGATGCCTCACGCTACTTTGACTTTGCCGAAGCCGCAAGGCCAAGTCGTGTCTGGGGGAAGCCAGAAGCCAGATTTCCGTTGACCAAAATCCACACGGTACATAGAATCTCGCACGACCGGACCTCGAGGCCCCATCGAAGAGGGGGGTTGGGTCGCGCCGAGGTCAACGGACGTCCACGACTCCAGTGCGGCTTCGATTCGTCATTCGGGAAGGAGTCCCGATCCGATGGCAACAGGGATGGCACTCCCGCCTTCAACTCATCCAGCAACCGCCGGCTCGAGCGAGCCCAGTTCCAGGTCCATCCTGGTCGCGCTGGTGATCGCACTGCTTTTTGTGGTTTTGACGCGCTGGCCAGTCGCCCGCTCCGAGCCGTTCGAGTCCGACGAATTCGGGTTCCTCGAACAGATCGCAACGCATTGGTTCCCGATGCACCATACGCTGTTCCTCACGTGCGGCCGGCTGCTGGGTCGACTGGCGGGCGATCCCTATCGTGGTTTCATCCTGCTGGACATGCTGTCGAGCGCGGGCGCGTTGGTCTCCGTCTGGTGGTTTCTCAGGGCGCTCGTCCGGCCGGCGACCGCCCTGGCGGCGGCGCTCTTGCTCGGCGTCGGCCCGGTGTTTTGGGGCTACGGAGCGATTGCGGGCAACTATACGGCCATCGTGCTGGTCGGGTCGTTCCTGCTGGGGGTCGCTTACCGCGGCCGGTCGTGCCCGAGGAAGTGGCAGCCGTTCGCGGCGGCCGTTGTGCTCGCGATCGGGACGGGCTACCGCCCAGACATCGGAACGTTGTGGCTGGCCGTGCTCTTCGTGATCCTCTGGCAGCATCGCTGGAAACGGGCGATCGAGGCCGGCCTCCTCTTCACAGTGATCAACGTGGTCTGGATCTCGGCGATGCTCAACGAGGTCGGCGGCTGGGATCGCTACCGGGCACTGAGCGCGGAATATGCTTACCAGTGCGGCTATCTGAACTCGGTCTGGCACCTGGGATTCATCGACGCCCCGGTGCGGTACACGGTCAAGCTGGCGATGGCCCTGGCCTGGACGCTCGGTCCGGCCCTGCTGCTCGTCCCTGGTGGGGTGTGGCGGCTGCGGCGGCTCGAGAACGGCCGGTTCCTCGGCGGCTTGATGATGCTGGCCGCCGTCCCCGCGCTCGGCTCGCACCTCCTGGTCCAGTTCGGTGTTCCCGGCTGGAGCTTTCACTACGTTCCGGCCCTGATGGCCCTGGTGGCCCTGGGCGCGCAAGGGGCTCGAGCGGCCGAGCCGGAGGGACGATTGTCCTTGCTTCGCGCGGGCCTGATCTTTCGCGAACCGGCCGCCGTTCGACTGTTCGGAATCGCGACCGTGCTGGCCGCCATCTTCCTGTGCTACCCGACCGATTACGCGCAGCCAGGCTGGCGCGGCAGCTTCGACCTGTCATTCAGCCGGTTGACGCGGGTCGGGCTCCAAACACCGACTCCCGACCGCGCTCCAAAATACTGGCGGACCGCCAATTCACGTCCGCTGGCGGGCACGCCGGCTCGCCGGCCCGGGGACAAACGGGCCGGCTCGGGATGATCGCCGATGTCCCACGACATCAAGCGGTCGGTCCTGTGTAGGGATCGGAGCTGCCCGCTCCCGGATAAACCTTCTTGAATGCGGCGAAATTCTCGAGGACCTCGATCGGCACGGCAAGGACGACGGTGTTGGAGGCCGTCGGGCCCAGCCCGTCGATGGTCTGAAGCGTACGAAGCTGCATGGCCCCGGGGCTCGCGGCCATCGTCTTGGCCGCCAGCGCCAGGTTGACCGAGGCTTCCTTGTCCCCTTCGGCCTTGGTGATGGTCGCCCGCTTCTCGCGCTCGGCGGACGCCTGCCGCGACATCATCTTCTTGAGCTCCTCGGGCATGTCGATGTCCTGGATCCGCAGCCCGATGACTTCCAGGCCCCAGCCCTTGGTATCGTTCTCGACGTGGTGCTCGATCTGCTTGGCGATCTCTTCGCGCTCGGTCAAGAGCTGGTCGAGCGACATCTGGCCGATGACGTCGCGCAGCGAGGTCTGGGAATACTGGGCGATCATGTAACGATAGTCCTGCACCATGATGATCGCCTCGGAGGCGTTTTTGACGCGGAAGAACAGCACGCCGTCGATCGTGACCGGCACGTTGTCGCGGGTGATGACCTGCTGCTTGGGAAAGTTCACCGTCAGGACGCGGGTATCGATCATCCGGAGCTGGTCGACCAGCGGGACGATCATGAACAGGCCGGGGCCCTTCATGCAATGAAACTTGCCCAGGCGAAACACGACTGCCTTTTCCCACTGGGCGGCCAGCCGGATCGCCGACGAGACGACGACGTCCAGGAGCAGCCACACCAGGGCGAAGAAAACGGCCCAGCCGACGTGATCCTGGCCGATCGCGTATATGCCGCCAAGACCGAGCAGGACCAGCACGACGAACACGAGACCTGATATGTAATTGACCATCGCCTGAACCTTTACCTTGATGCCTCGGAAAACCTAGTACGGGCCCGACGCCGTGCCCGCTGATTGGGTGGCGGGCCTTCGCTTCCTGGCGGGTTCTTTCTGCGCCCCTGGACCTGGACCTGGCCCTGAACCGGTCCGGCCTCGTGAACCCGGCGGATTCGTGATCCCGACCTCGGCACCCCCCAGAGACGGATTGGGAGACGTTCCCTCGACGGCGCGATTCGACGCGCCATCACCGAAACGGACCAGTGTCCCGGCCAGCAAGGGGACCGACGTTGATACGATCAGCGAATCGGAAGCGCGGAGCGCGCCGGCAATCTGCACGCGTTCCGGACCGACGTCGCCCAGGACGCGGACCGGCACGTTCGCCACGTATTCGTTGCGGATCACCTGGACCAGGTTGGACTCTCCGGAACGGGCGTCTTCTTGTTTCACCGCGCGCTTGGGGACCGTGGCGACCGGCATGGTCGGGATCGCCTCGTGATGGACCCGGAGGCCCGGTTCCAGATCTCCCTTGGGGTTGGGAACGACCAAGAGCCCGGCGGCGAACGGCGTGGCGAGCTCGCGCAGCTTGATGAAGGTCTCGGGCAGGGGAAGGATCGCCTGTACCTTGGCCGAGACTTCCTTGCCCTCGATTTGAACCGTCAGGGCTGCGCCAACCGCCACAGACCTGCGGTCCACCGGCTGCAAGGCCCTCAGGCTCGTGACATCGGACAGCTCGGCGATCGTGTCTCCCTTGAGCACGTACTGCCCGGCACACACCGGGAGAGCCGACACGCGACCCGCAAACGGCGCGCGCAGTGTACAGCGATCGAGCGCGAGCTGGGCCAGCTCGACCCGCGCGTCGGCAGCATCGAGCTGCGCCTGGTACACTTCGGGCGATATTGCCGCGAAGTCAGGCTTGGTGTTCTTGAGAAGCGCTTGCTTTTCCTTGACCTCGGCCGTGGCCAGCTTCAGCCGTAAGGACGCCTCGGCCCGATCCAGTTGCGCGACCTCCTGTGACTCTCGCACCATCGCCCCCAACCGCGTTTCCATGGTCCGAATGAACCCGTCGGCCGGTGCGATCAGAGTGACGCGCCGGATCGGCTCGAGGACGTCCGTCACCTGGTATCGCTCGGGCATCGTCAGCTCGAGCGGCACGGCCTCGAGACGCGCCGCGGTCGGCAGCGGCTGCCCCCGGGCGAACCCCGCCCACAAAACCCAGAAGGCCAACCCCCGCGCTATGCCCGTGACCCTCATGGCACACCTCGCAAAGCCAGCGAATTGACACGGTCCCCCATC
>JBIOJM010000333.1:0-11296 GCA_044450785.1 Isosphaerales bacterium | reverse complement strand
CTCCTCGAGCGACTCATTTTTGGCGAGCGAGCGCTGATCCTGCGCGGTGGGAAGGCCGACCTCTAGCGAGAGGACCTGCCTGACAATGGCGGTGTCCCAGTTCTTGGCATTCTTGTTGACCTGCGCGACGACCTCCAGCAACGTGCGCTGGATCCAGAGGCGCTCCTGGGCGGCCCAGACTTTCCCGAGGTCGGGAGTATGTTCGATCGTGAACTGGGCGGGGCGGAGCAAGGCGGCCTCGGGAGGGGCGACGACGACTCCCTCTCCGGTCTCGTAGTCGAATGGATTGGCGGTTTTATAGACCATGGTAACATAGCCGGGGTAGGCCTCGATGTAGTCGACGATCGCGAGCTCGATCTTTTGAGGGGCTGTGTCCTCGGGCCATTTCCGGCCCCATTTCCGGAATCGTTCCTGAACCGTGTCCGGCCAGGTCAAGAGAGGGGCCTGGCGGTCGAAGAGTGTTTTCCACGCGCTGTTGACATCCTTGGTGAGGATCTCGGTCTTCTCCTGGACGATGGGCTGGTACGCCCGGGTGGGGATCGTCGGTGAGATGTACTCCTTGACTTTGGACTCCGCGCCCTTGATTTTCGCGGTCTCGACGGCCGCCTTGGCGCGGACGGGGCCGGACCCCACGAAATAAGCGATGAGAGCAAACAGCGCCGCGACGCTGATGGAGATCCAAAAACGGTACCTGATGATTTGCCGCAGCACTTCCTTGGCCTGTTCCGTCGCGTCTTTTTGAGCCATGGTCGCCAGCGCCTTCAAATGGAGTCAGGCTGGAAAGCCTGACCTACAGGGTCGGGTGTGGAGTGATGACCGAGTTGCCACGTCAGGGTCGACCGCCGGAGCGATCGAGTCGAGGTCTTGCCGAGAGTCTTGTCGGCCGCGGAGTTCATTTCGGCCGGCGGGAGCCTCGCGGCTCGCTCGGCCGGCGCCCCGGGAAGCCGGCCCCGCCCGGTCTCGGGAGGGAGCTTCGTCCGGGCGGGTAATCGGGTCAATCGGAACGAGGCTGCGTGCCCTGCGCCGGGGCCGCGCCCGCGGCTGGAGGGCCGAAGCCTGGGGGGCCGGGTGCGGTCGGAGCTCCAGGCGGGGCGGCGACGCCGCTGGGGTTCGCTGCCGTCATCGCCTTGGTGAGGGCCGAGTCGACCGCCTGCGACTTTTGAAGCGAGGCCGCTTCGATTGCTTCCTCCAACTTGGCCGCGCTGTCGGCCGTGAAGTTCTTCTCGGCATCGGTCAGCTTGGCGACCTCGGCTTTGAGCTTGGCCTCGAGGTCCTCCTTGGTTTTGGGCTGATCATCTGGCTTGGGCTGCCAGACGAACTGGAGCAGGAAGTCGGTCCGCGTCAATGTCTTGAGCTTCTTCTTGGTCTCCGCGTCCGTCATCTTGTTCGAGCCGAACATCCCACCCATTTGTCCCATCCCAGCCATTCCACCCATCTGCGGTACCCTGCCCACCATATCGCCCTTCATGCCGTCCATCATGCCCCGGCCGGACATGGTTGCGTTGGCCCCGCCCATCAGGCTTTGGTTCGCCATCATGCTATTGCCGCCACCACCTCCTCCTCCTTCCGTGCCTGCCGGAGGCGTCGCACGGGCGAGAAGAGGGATTGACTTGCCGGACAGGTTGTTGTTCTGGCTTCCCTTTTGGCTGGTCCACTCGGCGTCACGCGCCATCCACGCCAAGGCGACGTGATGGACGCCGAAGAGGCGGAGCTCGGGGTTGTTGAGCTTGAGGAGGGTGAGCACCTTGTCGGTGATGAACTGGTAGGGACCAAAATCCGTGCGACGCGGGTCCTTGGGAGAAAGTAGGACCTGTTCTTTTGTCTTGGGATAGGGGTTGTAATGATGACAGACCAACTGGATGACCCAGCCTTCGCCGGTTGGGGGGTTGGCGACGTCGTAGGGGAGCATGAGCTTCTTGTAGGTGGCGTCGAGTTGATCGAACCATTCGGCCTTCAGGTCGTTCCGCCAGACTGGTTTGATGGCGTCGATGTGAACGCGCAGCTTTTCGATATCGTCCTGGGATTCCGGGGCGTCCGGATCCAGATCGTAGTCCCTGATGGGATCGGGGAAGTAGCTGCTGATGGTCTTCAGGAACTGAGGCCAGAGGGCGCGGTCAGTGGGATCGATGATCAAGGCCTTGCCCTCGCCGAACTTGGTGTCCCAATCTACCTTGGCCTTGTCGAACGCGGTTTTGAGGTCCGCGCCGCGCTTGCTGACGGTGTCGGCCTGGGTGACGGCCTCCTTGAACTGGGTGGTCGAGACCGTCGCCAGCACGCGGAAATCTCCCGCGGCGAACAGGAAGGTAAGGCCGAGCATGATGAGTGCCGACGCAGCGAGGGCCCACGGCTTCTTGGCGCGGACCAGCCGCACCCGCTCGATCTCCGGGGGCAACAGATTCGTGCTCAGAGACCCCAGCTTGAGGCCCTGGATTCCCAGCCCGTAGGCCACGGCGAACGAGGCGAGGTTGTCCTGAAACTGAGGGGCCGACTTGACCTCGTCGCCGACCAACTTGTCGAAGCCCTCGAGCCGGCTGACCTCGTGGTTGAGGTTCTGCTGGAGGAACTTTTGCAAACCCGGCAGCTTGAAGCCGTTACCCATTCCGATCAACTTGCGGATCTTGGCGGTCCGGTTGATACTCGAGTAAAAGCCGATCGACCGGTTGATCTCGCTGGCGAAATCGTTGAAGACCCCCCGCATCGCGGTGAAGATCGCGCGCGGATCGGGGGCCTTGGTCGCGTTCCGCTTGAGGTGCTCGGCCTTGGCGAACGTGAGCTTGAGCTCCTTGGTCAGGGCCCGCGTGAAATGGTTGCCGCCGATCGGAACGTTGCGCTGCCAGATCCGGGTCCCGTCGGTGATGATCAGATCGGTATTGTCGGCGCCGATATCGAGCAGGACGACTGAATCCTTGGAGCCGCTCCCCTTCAACTGGTCGAAGGTGACAAAGTTACACAAGGCGATCGGGCTCATCTGAACCAGATCGACCTCGATGCCCGCAACCGCGAACGGCAGGATGGCCCGATTGATCTGGTCGCGTTTCATCGCGAACAGGCCGACCTCGGCCATCGTGAACTCTTCCTCGTTGACCTCGTCGTCGCCGCCGATCTGCTGGTAGGCCCAGACGACTTCATCCAGCGCGAACGGAATCTGTTGTTTGGCCTCGAACTTGACGATATCCGGGATCCGTTTCTTCTCCACCGGAGGCAGTTTGATGAACTTGACCAGTCCCGATTGGCCGGGGATCGAGATGGCTACCTTGCAGCCCTTGAGCTCGTTCCGCTCGGTGAATGTGGCCAGTGCTTCCCGCACCAGCTCGTCCGGGTCGGCGTCGGGCTGGCTGAGGATCTTGGGATACTCGATGAAGTCGAACGCCTCGGCCACGACCTGCTCGGGGGTCTCACCGGGGATGAGCTTGATCGCCTTGAGCGCGGCTTGACCGATGTCGATCGCCCAGACGGCCTGTATCTTAGCCATACGGTCGAACTCCTTGGGGCAGCCGAGGCGGTGAACCGCCCCCGGGCCCGTGTCACTTCGTCAGGATCGAATGTGCTTCCCGATCGCCTGGTGGTCGTGAAAGAACGGACTCGGCTCGAACATCTTATTCCTCCACGCTACTCATTTTGATGGCGCGGTTTCCCAAAAAGTTCCGCGGCCGGCGTAAAAATCGGACCGGAAGACGAAGAACGTACAAACGGAGGACTGAGGACCCAGGACCGAGCGCGGAGGACCAACGCCGAGGACGAAGAGCCCCGACAAGCGCACTTTGGGGCAAAAAATGGCGTCATGGCGTCATACCGTCACGGGAATTGCCGTATCGTATGACGGTATCTCTTCTCGGTCAACCACTTGCGCGAGGCAGCTCTCGGTCTCGGGTGCACTCGCCGATGACGATATCCCCCGCGCGGGCGGCCGTGCGGAAAACAAGCCCGACCCGAAGGCCCCCGCACGCCGATATCCCCCGCGCGGGCGGCCGTGCGAGGCCCGAGCGGAGGGGAGGTGGCTTGCCCGTCCCCGCAGACCGACCTACGGGGACTCGCCGGGACTCCGAGCACTCTGCACCGCCCTGCCCAGGTGGTGTTCAGCGAGAAGTCTCCGTTTTCGGATCTCCTCCCTCAACGCTTCTTGAGCGTGATGCCGATGCCGGCGCTATCCATGAGCACGAACGAGGTGTCCAGGAGGGGATTGGTCGTGATCGCTTTCAGATAACTGGGGTGGACCGGAGGCCTGCGCATGTTATGAGCGAGGATCAGGCCGCCCGGACGAACGAGGGGCAGCATCTGGGCGAGGTAGTCGGCATACCCTGGCTTGTCGGCGTCGATGAAAAGGACATCGATGGGCTCCTTGTGCTGCTTCAAGGTCACGTGGGCGTCGCCCTCAATGATGGTGATGAGGTCGTCGACGCCGGCCCGTTTGAAGTTCTCGCGAGCCACCGCGATGCGCCCGGGGTCGATGTCATGGGTGTAGAGGTGGCCGCCGGTCTTCCGCAGGGCCATGGCGAACCAGATCCCCGACTCGCCGGTCGAGGTCCCGAATTCGACGACCCGCCGGGCGCCCACGGCCTCGGTGAGCTGTCTCAGGAGGCGGCCGTCGGCCGCGGAGACGTTGGCGTAACGCGTGCCGCCCCGCGCCACGACGAGGGCATCGTGGGCCTTCTTCTCGGCCTCGTCCTTGGGCAAGAGCGGCTGCTGAAGATCGGACTCGTCCGCTTGACCAGGTCCGTCGCGCCGCGCGCCGGGACCGCCGCCGCCCTTTGGCAGCTCGTCCGGAGTGAGCTTGCCGTCCTTGCTCGTGTCCAATTCTCGAAGCTTCGCCGCCGCGCCCTCGATCTCGGCGGCGGAAAGGATCCCATCCCGATCGGTGTCGAAAACCCGGATCAGCAGGTTCTGCGGCCCGCCGGCGGCCTTCTGATCCTGCCGCCACACGGCATGAGCCGGCAGGACCGTCGCCGCCAGAGCGAACGAGAGAATCAGTCGCTTCATCGAAGTAACTCCTGAGTCGATGTTGGGGCGAGGATGAGCCAGAGCAACCCACCCGATCATACGAGAAACACGTCCAGCAACATAATGCCTTCTCCTATTGGTCCGAAGTCCCTGGTCCTTTGATGCGGAACACGGGGCTCGTGATTCAAGCACTTTGGGACAGGGTCACCTGGCAGTCATCAGCCAGCAGTTTATTTTGGCCTAGAATCGCATTATAGTACACGAACTGGGACCTGGCCGAACCAACGGCTCGATGCGGTCGGGAATCAACACGTCGTGGTAACCATACCACCTCCGGCCGCTAAAATAAGGTCCTCGCTTGCATACTCCGGCACGAAGGCTATCCTCGACGACTGCGACGCCGCAGCTTAGTTTAATAATGCATGCCGCGTTGACGGGCAACTCAACCTGAGTTTGTTGAAAGCTTTCAGGTCCCGACGGAAGACCGAGCGGATCACTCGGTCCCCGGTCGTTCTGCGCCCATTACTCTTCTCTTCTGGAACGGAGCGAAACCATGTCAACACCTCGCCGGATTCTCGAACGATCAGCATCCCGGACGGCGCGACGCCGTGCTGTGCGCCCCCTGCCGGAGGTACTGGAAGACCGGCTGTTGCTCTACTCGTCGCTCGGAGACAAGTGGACGTACTCCAGCCGGATCACATACAGCTTCATGCCCGACGGGACCACCATCGGCGGGGTCTCGAGCGCGCTGTTCCAGACTCTGAACGCAAACTATCCGACGGCGACCTGGGAACAACAAATTGAGAAGGCCGCGACGCTCTGGGAGAACGTCACCAACGCCAACCTGGCGCTGGTGTCCGACGGCGGACAGGCGGTCGGCTCTTCCGGCAACCAGCAAGACGACTCGCGGTTCGGCGACATCCGCATCGGCGCCATCCCGCTGGCGTCCGGCGTTCTCGCCATGACCTTTCTCCCCCCGCCGGCCAATGGCGGGACCGATGCCGGCGACATCGTCCTCAATTCCAACGTCAACTGGCAGATCAACTCGAGTTACGACCTGATGACCGTCGTGGCTCACGAGTTTGGCCACGCGCTGGGATTGGGTGACGAGTCGACCGACTCCTCCGCGGAGATGTACGGCTCTTACAATGCGATCAAGCAGGCGCTGGACAGCGACGACATCGCCGGCATCCAATCAATTTACGGCACGCGCCAGTTCGATCAGTTCAACAACGCCGGCACGCGCGACAATACCTACTCTACGGCGACGAACATCAACTCCTACATCGGCAGCAATGCACAGCTCGCCATCCCGAGCCTGGACATCACAACGAGCGGCGATTCCGAGTGGTTCTACGTCAATGTGCCTTCCACCACCAACGGGACGATGACCGTCACGGTGCAGTCGAGCAACCTGAGCTCGCTTTCTCCCAAGCTCGTGGTTTACAACTCGTCGTTGAGCTTGGTCGGGCAGGCTTCGGCCGTGAACTCGATGGGCGCGACGATCAGCGTGACCGCGAGCGTGCTGTCCGGCCAGGGGTATTACTTCAAGGTCCTGGCGGCGGGCGGACCGGGACCGATCGGCGGCTACGGCTTGCTGGCCAACTTCGGCTCCCAGACCCAGTCGCCGATCGCGCCTCCCAACACGGTCGTCGCCCAGCAGCCCGATCAGGGAGGCGGTTCGCTCAATAACGGCATCAACGTTCCGGGGCCCATCGATCCGAACAGCGGTTCGAACAACGTTTTCCCGCTCCCTGTTCGCACCACGATCGGCACTCTCACCGGCTGGACCGAGAGCTTCACCGCCTTCTCGCCGGCACCGGTCGTCCCAGTCAACCCCAGCGTGCCACCGAGCAACCTCAGCCCGCCGGCTCCAAGCCCGGGGTTAAACTCGACAGTCTCGACGCTCGTCGGTACGGTTGCGAGCCCGCCCGTGCACGTCACCAGCCGGCTGAAGCCCGTGGAGGCCCCGTTCGCCAAGTGGGCCTCCAGGCATCGCCACAAACACGTATACGATCACGTCAAGTTGAAACATCACAGCGTGAAAGGTTGACGGACGAAAAAGCGGTGCGAACCGCCGCGCGGCGCGGGCGGTTCGCACCGGCACGTCACGACCTGACGCGGAATCTCAATTGGCTGCGCACCGTGCTTCGATACAGCGGTCGGACGCCGTCGCGTCGCTGAGATGTAGGTCAGGCTTTCCAGCGTGACGCCTTTTTTCTGCGTTCAACGTTGCTGCCGGCGTGAATCCGTGGGCCGGGAGGCTGCCGCGGGGAGCGTGGGATCGGCGAGCCCGGGCGATGTTCCGGTTCGCCCGCGCTGACGCCCCTTGACGACACCCGGGCCGACTCCAGCGGTGTCTTGCTCGATCACTTGCACGCTGAAATCGTCGAAGTACGCTTCCCCGTAACCGGCCAGTCCGAGGGTGACGGTGAACGTGCCGTCCGCCGGCGCCTTGCGGAAGAGGAGGACACGGGAATACTGGGGGATGGGGCCGCTGGTCCGGAACTGGAATTGTTCGCCACCGATCGAGTCGCGCACGATGACGCCGCCCAGCCCCGGAGCGCTCGGCCAGACTCGTTTGACAAGCACCGAGATCATGATCAGGTTGTTGGTCTCGACCCGGATGGGGGGCGAGCGGATCGCGGCCACGGGGAAATCGAGGAACTGCGGCGCCAGGGTGTCGAGCTCTTCGGCACGGGCCGGCTTCACTTCCAGCTTGACCGCGCGGTTCGAGCTGGGTTCGTCCGGGGGCAAGAAGTCCGGCTTCTTGGTGTCCTTGTCGGTGCGTTTCTCCCCTGGCTCATCGCGCGGCACCGTCGAAATCTTGCCGACGAGCCCGTCCAGATGATAGCTCATCTCGACCCAGCCCGACTCCGCGACGATCTGAGGGTCGTCGAAGTCGCCGGAGGGGACTCGATTACGACCGAAGCGATAGCCCGGCCTCCCGTTGATCCAATCAACCCAGATGTAGTGTTCGGGCAGAGTATAGAATGAGATCAAGGGCGGACAGGCGATCGGCTGGACGAGCAAGGGAGGGTTTCTGGGGATCTTGGGCTTGTCGTCCTTCTTCTTCACTCTTGGTATCTCGTCGTCGTTTTCGACTTCACCGGCGCGCTTGGGATAGAGCGTGTTCGTGGCTTTTGCCAGGGCGCCGTATGCCTGCTGCCAGTGGCCGAACATGACGAGCCGGAGCGGACGCTCGGCGCGGCGGGCATCCGCCCAGGCGGCGGCATAGTCCTGCCGTTCCCAGGCATCGCGGGCATTCTTGATCGACTCCTGGGACTTGACCAGGAGGTCGGGCACGTCCATGGGCTCGCCCTCGATCCCGGCCTGACGGCGGAGCTTGAGATCGACCTTGGAGCGGAACTGGTGGCCGTCGGCCGCCAGGCGGCCGTTGATCTCGGTGACGGCCTGAAGCATGAGCTCAGCCTGTTCGATTGCAAGCGGGACCACCCTGTGACGGACGCTCTCGACCATCGACCGAACCTGTTCGTACATCGCCAGGTCGCCCGTGCAGAGAATCAAGCTGGTTGTGTCGAATTCCTTGATGGTGATCCGGGTGCCGACGGCCACTCGTTCCCGCGGGAGGACCTTGACGCCGCCGGGCGTGATCTCGAAGGCCTGGGCGCCCTCGGGCAAGGCCATGGTGATCGTGACCTCGGCGGCGGCCAACTGCGAAGGCTGAAACTGGGCGCCGCTGCCATAGTCAGCCACGAGCAGGAGCGCGCCTTTACGGTCGACCAAGGGAACGGCCGCCGCCCGCATCCCGGCACGCGGGGAAAGCTCCTTGAGGACCGGAGGCTTCCTACCTTGCGGAATCTGGATCGCATTGCTGGGAATGGGCAGGGGTTCGGGATCGTAAACCCCGTAGTCCCGGATCTTCGCCTCGTTCTGTGCCAGGATCTGCTCGCAGAGGTCGATCTCGAGATTGAGCAAGCTCATCTCGATCCAGAGGAGGCGGCCGGCGCCGGCGGGGCGTGTCAAGGAGGCGTCGCCAAGGTATCCCAGGCCGCGATATCCGGCCGCGAGCGCGAGGTAGGTCATGAGACGCAGTTGTGCGGGCTGGACCGGGGGCGTTCCCCACGAGGGAGGGGGGTCGTCGCCCCAGATGTTCCGCATGACCTCAGGCGGAGTGGACGCCGGAATCCAGGCCCAGAACAGAGCGCCCAGGTTGGAACGGACCGTCAGGAGCCTGCGCTGATTCAAGTAGTCGTAGCTCTCCAAGAAATCCTGCGCCGTACTCCAGAGTCGAGGGGCAATCCCGATCATGTCCAGGCCCGTGGGCGCGCGGGCGAACAGCGGGAGCTCCCCGTCGACATTGGCGATCGTCCAATGTGAGTCTTCACCGTCCAGGGCCCGTATGGCCGCGAGTCCCTCGCGGATTTTCGCCACCTCGTCCTCGCGCGCCTTGATGTCGCGCTGCCGCCCCAGGTGCTCGCCGATGTGCCAGAACGCGACCGCACGGCGGAGGGGATACGAAGTCATCTGATCGAGCAGGCGCTGTGGTCCGTCGCTGGCGGTCGCGTCGGTCAGCCGCTTCATGAGCATGGCCCCGTTGTCGACCGCGGCCCTGAGCCGTTCGGGATCGGACTTGCCGCCATCGACCAAGACGTCGAAGCCCGCTCTGCGCAGCTCCACCGGGTTCGCGCCGGGGGCATCGATCGCGATCGGGAGCCATGGCTGATAGATCGAGTCTTTTCCCCTTTTTTCGAGAAGATTCCGTTCGAGGCGGACAAGCCCGTGGTCCCGCTTTCCAACCCCTGGGCCGGAGCCGGCGGGTTGCGGACCCGCCGCGGGCTTCCCGGGCGCCTCGGCCTTCGATCTCGCATCCAGCAGGTCCGTCGGCACCGGCTTGATCACGAGATCGTCGAGGAAGACTTCCGACTCACCGGGACCACCGAGCAGGTTGACGACCACCCGCTCGAGGTAGGCCCCCTCCAGACGCACGGGGCGCCTGGTGGATACCCTCAGGACCCGGGCTTGACGCTCGATCGCAGGGATCATGTGCAAAAGCTCGAGCCGCTGCCAGCGGTCGACCTCGTCAAAGATTGTACCGGGCACCAACACGTACGACGGAGCCCTGGTCTCGGGGTCCATATCCGCCGGGAGCACGACCCGAGCGAAGATCTGGACTCCGGCCCGGTTCGATCGCACGGCGAGGCTGACGTTCAAATCGTCGGAAACCGGAACCTTGGGTGTGGCGTAACTCACGAAGAACTGGCTGCCCGGCCCGGCCTCGAACTGGAAGCGCTCGGACAGCCGGCCCTCGCGGGCGGCTCGCTGCGACCGTTCGTGGGCGAGCAATCGCACCGTGGTGTCCGTGAACTCGCGCTGCCAGCTCGGCTCGGGTGTTTCGAAGCTGTCGCGCAGCGCCTCGGATTGAGCCGGCGTCTTCTCCTCGCCACCCCTGGAAACGACGAGCAGACCCACCAGCATTCCCGCGGTAACGACGACCTCGACGAAGCGGCGCGCCACGAACATCGGCTCGAGACCTCCTTGTCCGCGAAGCCACCGGGCGAAAGCACTGGCAAAGCCAGTGGCACCCCGTGTCAGATTTGTCGATCCGGCCGATCGTAACGGCATCATGCAAGTCGGGGAAGGTCAACATGAAGGGCGGAGGGCGGAGGACGGAGGACGGGGAAGGGAGAACGGAGGACTGAAGCCCTGTACGACTGCGTCCGAGGGTGTTGGGATCCCGTGGCCAGGCCCTATAACCCGCAAATATTACCCAGACTTATTATTTTTGCTGACCCCGCTCTCTTTCCTATTTTTATGATAGAGTTGAGCACCAACACATCGATGAGGTGCATCCATGAATTCACGAAGTCGGGCAACAAGCAAGACCCTTCCGTCAGGACAGGTTCCCACGGAGCTCGTGGCTCTCAAGGGACGGATCCAGAAGCAGCCAGCTCAGGTCCGTGCGGAGTTGGAGCCGTTGATCGATGAAGTACTCGAACATGCTGCGTTTCGGAGTCGGGTGCTGCTGATCGCGCGGGAGGCTCTGCAGCGATTCCGGGTGGATCTGGCGGCGATGGAATTTGACCTGGAAATGACGAAGCGCGAAGCAAATGGTGGCTAGTCGACACTGGAAGATCAGGACAACACTGGTGTTAAGCCCAATACCGTTGAATTAGTGATAAATCGAAGGCAGTAAAGGCTCTGACTTCTCGTTCCGACGCTCCGCGTCGGGATGCTCTCCCCGACGCTCCGCGTCGTCGGACCAGGACCCAGGCTTTGCCCATCGAGCGGACGCAGAGAGGCTGTGATTTTTTCGAGAAACCCCCATTGAACTGAAAGAGTGATCACGATATAATTTTAAACATCGACGCTCTGCCGCATGGTGTACGCACGCATG
>JBIOJM010000332.1:0-11397 GCA_044450785.1 Isosphaerales bacterium | reverse complement strand
TCCCCGAGCCGCCCCAAGTGGCTGGGGTCGGCGCCCGCAGGGCTTTGGTCACAGATGAGAGGACTCCCGCGAGCAACCCGACTCCGTCGCAACCATTGTCGGAAAACCGGGATCTTATTTCGAGCCCGGTCCCAACTGCATAAGACAGCGCAACGTTGCTTCAACCCGGTCCTCACCTTTCCTTGGGGTTGCCAAGGAAGCTCGACGTAATCGTCGATTAGTGGATTGGGAAAAGATCTTCGAAGTCCTCTTCTGCCCCAAACGCGTGTGTGGGCTCTTCCTCCTCGCTCGGGCTTTTCACGCCTCCATGAACCGACCACGCACCACGCTCCAAGCCGTTCCCAGCCATGTGGTCGTCACGTACGAGGATGCCGTGGGTGGTCACCGCCCGGCGCACATCGCCCTGCTTCACTGCCCCTTGACGCGCATGGCCTCGATCCCCGACCCCCATGTGAAGCGATGGATGCTCTCTTTCCAGCGGCTGTGCAGCGTCGGGCGTCCGCCAGGTCCGATGTCGATCGCCGAGACGAGCACGATCCCAAAGAGAGCCATGAACCACCAGGTCCGCCAGCGACGCGGCCAGCCCAAGACTGTGTGGTCCGGGGCGAGCCCCGCCTGGCGCAGGGGCCAGAACCAGAGCACGAGCCCCAGCAGAATCCCGCAGCCGGAGAGCCCCAGACCGAGCTCGAATCCCGCCGGGCGGTAAGTGAAAACGACCGTGTGCTTTCCCTGCGAAAGAGAGACGGCGCGGAAAGCGACATAGGCGGGCCGGATGGGTTCTCGCAAACCGTCCACGGTCGCCGACCATCCGGGGTCGAACGTGTCGGACAGGACGAGGTACGCCGGTGTCGTCGCGTCGGCCTCGATCACAACCCGCTCAGGGAGGTCTTCGACGATGTGGGCCGTCCCTGAGACCGTCGCGTCAGCCGGCAGCGGATGCGTTGGATCCTCGACGACCAGATGGTCGCGGAGCTTGGACTCAAAGGTCAGGCGATCCAACGCGGCGACGGCCGAGCGCTGATCACGGGCGTAGACCGGCCGGCCGGCCAGCCGTGCCCGGGGCAGGACCTTGGTGTTCCGATGGATAAACGCCGCGCCCGCCGGCTCACTTCGCACCGGGATGATCTTCCCCTTCCCGAGCCGGCCGGTGATGACGTGCGAGACCCCCTCAATGTCCAGCCGTCCCCTTCCGATCAAGACATGGTCGGTGTAATCGAGAAAGCGGCGAGCGATCATCGGAGTCTCCCCCCTCGACGAGGCAATGCGCCAGACCAGGGGCAGGCTCCAATTCAGCGTGTCGCGGACCGCGAAAAAGTCGACCTTTTCCGAGGCGTACCCCGGCTCGCCGGACGACTTATCAGCCATGGCGAAGACGCGAATCAGATTGGGGTCGGACTTCAATCGCCCGACCGACTTCGGCGGTTCGGTCCAGTACCGTGGGTCAACCGTCGGTACGTCGGCAATGTGGGCACCCAGAAGATCAGCCATGATCAAGACCGGCATGAGCGCGGCCCATAGGGCGCGGCGAGCCGGGCTCTTCGTCCGCGCCGCGCTTCGAGCGGCCCACCAGGCCAGCGCCGCCAGGAGTGATGTGCGAATCAGGGAGACAATCAGCTCATGACCCAGCCAGCGGAATTGGGCGAAGTTGCGCGGCGTGTACCGGCGATTCGGACCGATCCAGATCGGGGCATATAAGTAGCAGAGGATCGGGATCGACAGCACCACCAGCACACCCGTCAGGATCAGTGCGCCGCGGAGCGACACCGCGCCGGGCCGCTCGAGCCGCTCGACGCCCACAGCCGCCAGCGCGGCGACCCCGAGCGCCACCCAGAGATGGAACCGCACCGGCTCTCGCGAGCTGCCCAGTACCGGCACCCGATGCGCGAAGTCGAATAGGCACGTGAATTTGCCCAGCATCAAGACCAAGCCGACCCCGACGAGCAAGACCCAGAAACTCGACCAGCGGTCGCGCGCCGCCGCTCCTCCGGCGCCCACGACCGCCAACACAATGGCGATCAGGCCCAGGTACGTGTTCATCTCGTGGTAGGGGTAAAAGCCGTCCATCCAGTCGGTGTCGCGCGCGCGCGTGCCGTAGGCTTCGCGGACGACCAGGGTCGGCAGCAGCTCGGGGTGCCATGACGCAAAGGTCAAGTCGTCCCACGACAAGCCCCCCGCGCGCGGCGAGCGATCGAGCAGCTCCTTGGACGGGACCCACTGCACCGCCGAGACCAACACACCGACACCGACCAAGGCCACTGCCATCCCTACCGTCCTGACTCGCGCCCTCGAGCCGCGCTCGGTCGCGGCGCGGTAGAGACAATACAGGCCGACCAGGCCAACGGTCAGCAAGGCGTCCTGAAGGTGGCCGGCGAAGACCTCGAATGCGAGGGCCAGACCGCCGAGCACAACCCCTCGCCATCGACCCGACGCCCACGACGACTCCAGTCCCCAGACCACGAACGGCACGCTGGCCAGGGCATTGATCATGCTGGTGTGGATCAGGTGGCCCCAAACGTAGCCGCTCGCGCCGAAGATGGCCGCACCGGTCAAGGCCCCTGCCGGCCCGACGTGACGCCGCAGCCAGAGATACGTGCCCAGTCCGGTCAGCCAGATCGAAAGGACCGTGTCGAGGTTGAACGCCCGCCAGGTCTCCATCCAAGGATAAAGTAAGTACTTGAGAGGATGGAGATACCCCGCCTGACTCTCACTGTAGAGCGGCAGGCCGCAATAGAGCCCCGGGCACCAGCGTGAAAACCGGCCGGCCCGCAGCTCTTCAGCGAAGAAGGCGCGATAAGGGTAGTTGATCTCGGTGATGTCGAAGTAAAACAGCGCGCGGCGCAGGCTGACGACGTCCCAGAAGAACCCGGCGATCGCCACCGTCCAGACCAAGAGCGCCACCAGGTCGCCCCAGCCCCACGGACGGCGCTCGAATAGCCCGCCCGAACCGTCGAATCGTTCACTCTCCCCCTTGGACACGTCTAGCGCCTCACGGGCTCGGGTGACGGGACCTCGATCTGAAGACGCTCCACTTCGGCCGGATCGCGCCCGTCCTCTTTCCAGACCGTCAACAGCGGCGGCAGCCATTCCGTCCGGGTTGGAGCAGAGATCGGCCTCGGCCTCTTCCTCCAGATCGGCGTCCAGGCTAGCTGCGGCGACCCCGATCTCGATAGGGCATCCGGCCGCAGAGCCAACAGCTTACCTTGACCCGGAGAGAGCCCGCGCGACCAACCATGAAACCGGTTGGGATACATCGGAAATGGGATGCCGGAAATTCGCCCACCTGAGAGGAAGGCCATTCGGTAAACGTCCCAGTAGCCTCCGAAGACGTGAGTCACGTCGGGGGGAACCGTGTAATGCCCGGGATTGTTGGCCGATCTCGGAGATGCCGGCGTCTCGACCGCAAGCTCCCGCCAGGGCCCAGCGCGACGTCGAACAGGAATTCCTTGTCCGTTAATATAATGACGTTCCTCTAGATACCAGTGGAACGCGGCCGCGGTCATCACCGCGACCAGCAAGCCGGCGCAGAGACCGGCAACCAGGAAGCCGAGTCGTCCCCGCCTCGCCAGATCGCTCATCAAGAGCCCAAATCCCAGAGACCAGGGGGTCAAGAGATAGATGAGATAGCGATAGTTGTCTGAGTTGAAGATGTTGCTGTTTACGAGGTGAGCGGCCCCGATCAGAAGCGCCGAGAGGACAACGCCGCGACTGACCGCCGTCCGGGCGGGTTCGCCCGTCCACACAGGATCGAGCACCAATCGGATGATCGCAACAGCCAAACCCGCCAGCAACAACACCGCCAGCCACTCCTGCCACGGCGGCAAAACCGACTGAACCCTCCTGACCCAGGCGGAGTGCAACGGACCATCCACAAGGTGTTCACGTCCGATAACCGTCTCTTCCAAAACGCTCAGCTCGGCGCCCGCGATCAAACGCGGCAGGCAGTGCAGCGCCAGCAGCCGGGCGTGTTCGCGAACCGCTGACCGTTCGAAAGTCACAGCGAACTGCGCGGGATATGCATCATACGGATCGACGCGCCGGCCAATTTCACGAGGGAAGAGACCAAACCCGAGGGCGACCAGAAACACCGTGGCCAGGCCGAACCCCGAGCGCGATCTCCCGCCGGAAAACCAGGCGAGCAGCGCCGCGGGCACGAACCCCGCCAGGGTGAACAGGAACATCGCATCCAGATAGAGACCCAGGCCGCACCATAGCCCCAGCGCAGCGCAGCGCAGCCCGCCGCCGCGCGTCAGGCAGGCATGGATGCCCACAAAGGCCATGGTGTGCCAGACCAGCGTCAGGAGGTGGCCCCCCGTGATGCGCCCCGACAGCCAGATCGTTCCGATCGAGGAAAAAACCAACGGTACGATCGCCCAGCCCGCCACCACCGGACCGAACGCCCTCCATGCCAGCCAGAACGTCGCGGCCACGACCGCCATCCAGATCAACGTCCCGCCACTCACCAGCGTGACCGCGTTGGCCCCCCAGACCCGTGCCTGGGGATAGGAACTCAGCAAGGGCAGGATGCCCATGTACGGCGTTCCCGGATAGTGCCATCGCCACTGCCCGTTGACGGCGTCGAGCAGCGTCAGCCCATCGACGGCGAGGTCACTGTCGAGATGATCCTCGGCGTTGAGAATCAACGGCACGCGGATCAAGGCCGTCCAGACGAGCCCCAAGCCCAGCACCACCCAGGGCCAGCGGGGACCTTGATCGATCGCGGCGGGAGGCTGAGTGCTCATGGGAGAATGGTAGGGATCTCGTCGCGGACTCAGATGAAGAAGTCGGCCACCGGGCACCGGAATCCCGGTAGCTCAGGGAGGTCTTCGATGACGGCACCATCGTGGAACACGCGGGGCGGCTCGTTATCCGAGCGATGGATGGCGACACTCCGACTTGCCGGATAAACGACCCAGACCAGGAGCGTGCCGATCACCAGGTATTCTGAGACCTTCCGCTGGATCGCCCCCCGACGATTGCCGGGCGAAACAACCTCGACCGCCACGTCCGGCGGCACGGGGGGTAAGCTGTTTCCAAGCTCGGAGCGGGGCCAACGCGCGTGGCTATAGAAACAGACGTCGGGGCCGCGAACCGTGTCGGGGCCGCGCTCGGTCACCACGGCCGAGTCGTTCGAAAGCGAGTATCCGTAACCAGACTCGCGGCCATAATTCCAGAAGATTCCCGCGACGTTGTTGCAGATGACTCCGTGTTCCGGCATCGCTGGCGGCAATTCGACTACCTCCCCTCGAACCAATTCAAAGCAACCATCGCCGAGATCGGCCGCCATGAATTCCTCGGCGGTCAGCAGCTTGGGCTTGGCTACCGTTGCCATGATTCAACTCCACAGGGAATTCGCCTTCTTCAAAACTGTCGCATCAGAGCAGAAGTTGGTTAGGGTGAACCGGGCGCTTTCGGCGGCGCGACTGGGATGAAAAAGTCGGCCACCGGGCAGCGGAAACCCGGTAGCTCGGGGATGTTTTCCAACATCTCGCCGTCGTTAAAGAAGACTGGAAACGGGTCCCCAGGACGGTACAGCGCAATTCGTCGGCGGGGTGGATCAATCACCCAGACCAGGGAGACTCCAACCGCGAGGTATTCCGATATTTTCTTGAACATCTCACTCGGGCGGTTCCTCGGCGAGACGACCGCAACGGCCAGGTCGGGCGGCACCGGCGGCAGACCTTCGCCAAGCTGAGACTCGGGCCAGCGCGTGTGGCTGTAGAAACAGACATCGGGACCACGAACGGTATCAGGGCCGCGCTCGGTCACCACGGCCGAGTCATTGGACAGCGCGTATCCCAAACCCGTCTGTCGTCCATAGGTCTCGAGAACAAAACAGGCCTTCACACAAACACGCCCGTGATCCGGCATTGCTGGCGGCACTTCGACAACCTCCCCTCGGACGAGCTCGAAGTTCCCCTCGCCGAGATCAGCCGCCATGAATTCCTCGGCCGTCAGCAGTTTCGGCTCGGCTACGGTCGCCATGAATCAACTCCACGAATAGTCCGACTGGAATCTGGAATCCTCGAATCTGGAATCCGCAAAGTCACACCGCCCCCGCCATCACTTCGAGCTGCACCACGGAGCGGTTTTGCTCCTTGGCCAGGTAGTCGCGCCCATACTTGATCCGGATGTGGTCCCAGGGGAGGACTTCCTCGATCGGCCGGTCCCGATGGCTGTATGACGGCACGTCGATTCCGAGGTCCAGGAAGGTGTCCCACCAGAGCTGGGGCTTGAAGTGCTCGGACCAGGCGTCCAGCCTGGCGCCGCGGCGCCAGGCGGCTTCGAGCGCGGGCGCGACCCGGCGGTCGCCGCGGGTCAAGATTCCCTCGAGCATGCTCCGCTCGATGTCGTGGCACTTGACCGTGACCGACCGAAGCTTGACCTTCGACCGGAGATACCGGTGGGCCCAGTGGAAGTAGTCGCGCGTCGCCATCCCGTTCCACTGGTAGGGAGTGTGCGGCTTGGGGATGAAGTTGGAGACGCTGGCCGTGACCTCTGCGAACCGCCCCGTGACATCCTTGCCGATCTTGGCGATGGTCTCGGCCATCGCGATGATGCCGTCCAGGTCGGCTCTTCGCTCGCCGGGCAGGCCGCACATGAAGTAGAGCTTGACCTTGCGCCAGCCACGTCGGAACGCCTCGGCGCAGCCGTCGTAAAGGTCCTGGTTGTTGATCGGCTTGCGAATCTGTTCGCGCATGTCGTCGCGCGCGACCTCGGGGGCCAGTGTCAAACCGCTCCTCCGCCCTTCGGCCAGGAGCGCGGGGATCTTTTTGAGCATCTCAGTGATCCGCAGACTCGGAAGCGAGATCGTCACACCTAGCGGCGTGAACACCTCGCTCATGCGCGTCACCAGTTCCTCGAAATCGGGGTAGTCGCTCGTGGAGAGCGAGAGCAGGCTGATCTCCTCGTAACCAGTGGAACGGTAACTCTCGAGCGCGGCCCGGACGATCGTCTCGACGGTGCGATACCGCAGAGGGCGCTTGATGACCGTGCTCTGACAGAACCGGCACTGCCACGGGCAGCCGCGCATGATCTCGATGGCGATCCGGTCGTGGGTCGTCTCGACGAACGGGACGATCGGCCGGGTCGGCAGCGGGGTCCCATCCAGGTCCCGGATCACGCACGGCTTGATCTCCTCGGGCACGTCGTCGCGCGTCCGGCGGATCTCGAGGATCGTGCCGTCGTCGCCGTAAATCGGTTCGTAGAACCGCGGGACGTAGGCCCACTCGACGCTTCCCGCGATCCGGGCCAGCTTGTCGGCGCGAGACATCCCCGAGCCTTTCATGGACTTCCACAGGTCGCAGACAACAGGCAGGCTCGGCTCGCCGTCACCGATCACGAACAGATCGATGAATGGCGCGAGCAATTCGGGGTTCTGGGCCCCGGGCCCGCCCGCGATCACCAATGTGTCGTCCGCACCGCGGTCAAGGGCGTCGAGCGCAATCCCCCCCAGATCGAGCATCGTCAATACGTTCGTGTAGCAGATCTCGTACTGGAGCGAAAACCCCAGGACGTCGAACCCGGAGAGCGGCGTGAAGGTCTCGAGGCTGTAGAGCGGCAACCCATGCTCTCGCAGCGCGGTCTCGAAGTCCGGCAATGGCGTGAACGCCCGCTCGCACGACCAGTCGGCCGCATTCATCAGGCTGTACAGCACCTGGAGCCCGTGGTGGCTCATCCCGAGTGCATACGTGTCGGGAAACGCCAGGCAAACGGTACCCCGCGTGGTCCGGTGGTCCTTGGCGACGCTGTTCAACTCGCCCCCCACGTACTGGCCGGGGGTTCGGATGTTCGGCAAGATCCGCGAAACCACCTCGTCCTTCAAATCTTGGTTCAGCATGACTTTCAAACTCCGGAGTCCACTCACGCTCGACCCAACCTCGAGCCGTTCGGGACTCATCCAGCTCGCATTCGATTGACGGCGCCTTGATGGGAAGCGGAACGACCCGGGGCGCGCGGCCGTCTTGGGTGCATCTTAACCGGTTGCCGGTTTGCTGAATAGTTGCTCGGAAGAGCCGACGAGATTCGGGCGCCTGGAAGTGGACAGGCACGGCGGCACGGCGTGTATCGGCAATGCCGGCGCACTGGCCGGTCCTCGCCGGGCCAGATACAATCGATAAGCCATGAATGATCCGCTCTACCGCCCTCTGGTTGGCTTGACGATGGGAGACGTGGCGGGCATCGGTCCCGAGGTGATCGCCAGCGGCTGGGCGGACCCGCGGCTGCACTCCCTGGCCCGGCCGGTGGTGATCGGCGACCCGAGCGTGCTCGAACGTGCCCTGGCGCTGGTCGACCGCAGCGCCCGAATCAAGATCCAGGTTGTTCACGCGCCCGAGGAGGCGGCTCCCGCCGCGCTCGTCATCCCGTGCCTGGCCGTCGCCGGCAAACACGGCGACCTTTCCGGGATTGCACCGGGTACGGTCGACGCACGAGCCGGCCGCGCCGCCTTCGAGTTCCTCACGACGGCCGCCGGTCTGGCCAAGGCGGGTCGTATCGATGCCATCACGACCTTACCGCTCAACAAGCTGGCCCTCCGGCAAAGCGGCGTCAGCCATCCCGGTCACACCGAAATCTTGGCCGAATACTACGGCGTGGCCGATCATGCGATGATGCTTTACCTGGAGGCGAGCCCGGCCGGCGGGAGTTTTTCCCCGCCCGCGCGTCGCGGTACCGGACTGGGCGTGGTCCACGTCACGCTGCACGTCGCGCTCAAGCGGGTCTTCGAGCTCCTGACGATCGAAGCCATCCTCTCCAAGATCCGCCTCGCCGACCGGGCCATGCGCCCATTGACCGGCGGCTTGCCTCCGCGGATCGCCGTCGCATCGCTCAATCCGCACGCCGGCGAGGACGGTCTCTTTGGCGATGAGGAACGAGCGTTGATCGGTCCGGCCGTCGCCGCTGCCAGCCTTGAAGGCATTGACGCTTCCGGCCCGTTCCCCAATGACACGCTCTTTCACAGCGCTCTGGGTGGTGCGTACGACGCCGTGGTGGCCATGTACCACGACCAGGGCCACATTGCGCTCAAGACCGCAGGTTTCGAGCGAGCCGTCAATGTGACGCTTGGATTGCCGATCGTCCGCACCAGCGTGGCGCATGGAACCGCTTTCGATATTGCCTGGAAAGGCCTCGCCGATCCCTCGAGCTTGATCGAAGCCGTTCGCGTCGCGGCGCGGATCGTCGCAGGTAAGAAACGGGCGAACCGTATCGAACCAGAGCAAAGTGCTTGGTGAGCGACAATTCCCACCAAAGCCGTGTTGAATCGGAGCTCCCGTCGTCGAGGAATCCCGGCTCGCAGAACCGCATTGCGATCAACCAGGCTGTGACGGATCGAGAAAGACCCTGAAATCCCTGGGAGCAACGTGAAGCGGCGCGCCGACTCGCGGCTCGTCAATGGCGGCATAGCGCTCCCGGCTGAGCTCGACCCGCACGCCGGTCCCGTCCGTAAGCTTGACGTCAAGGCGGACGATCGCGCCCAAGGGAGTTACGCGCACGACCTGCCCTGGCCAGGAGGGTCGGCCATTGCACTCGTGTGTCAAGTCCAGGTCATGCGGGCGGACGTAGACCGAGACCGGGACGTCGTGGCCGTCGATCTGGGTCGGCCGGTGGATGCCATCGCCGATCACGCCCATGACGGCGGCGCTCTGCCCCCGCAGCACGTTGACCGAGCCCAGGAACTCGGTGACGAACGGGGTTAACGGCCGCTCATACAACTCCTGCGGCGGTCCCATCTGCTCGATGCGGCCCCGGTTCAGAACGATCACCTGGTCGGCGACCTCGAACGCCTCCTGCTGGTCGTGGGTGACGAACAGACTGGTCACGTGGACCTCGTCGTGCAGCCGGCGAAGCCAGGTACGCAGCTCGTCCCGCACCCGCGCGTCGAGGGCACCGAAGGGCTCGTCGAGGAGCAGCACCTTCGGGCGCGGGGCCAGCGCACGGGCCAGGGCAATCCGTTGCCGCTGACCCCCGGAGAGCTGCGACGGGTATCGGTCTCGGTAGCCCGTCATCTGTACCAGTTCGAGCAACTCGTCGACTCGGCTTCGAATCTCCGGGCGGGAGAGCCTCCGCACTTCGAGACCGAACGCGATGTTTTGCCGGACCGTCATGTGGCGAAACAGGGCATAATGCTGAAAGACGAATCCGACGCCTCGATCCTGGGCCGGCAGATGGGTTGCATCCTCTCCGGTCAGTTGGACCTCGCCCGACTCGGCCGCCTCCAGCCCGGCGATGATCCTCAGGATCGTGCTCTTGCCCGAGCCCGAGGGGCCTAGAAGCGCGACGAGCTGCCCCGCCGGCACCTCGAACGAGACATCGTCCACAGCCTGGAAAGAACCGAACCGCTTCATCAGGTTCTTTATGAGAATGCTCATCGGCTGTGATCTTTCTGGTTCAGAAGGTTTTTGGGGGCCGCGACCCGCACACCAAACGCCGCGATCCTCGGCAAGGAGACGACGTGGCGAGCGGACGGACGGATGAACGACATGTCTACGCCCTCTCTTCCCGCGCCGCCATGTGTCGGCGGGCGGCTTCCATCGCGATCAAGACGACGAACGAGAGGCCGGCCAGCACGACGCTCGCGGCGTAGGCGCCTTCCGGGTGAAAGCTCTCGATCGTGTCGTGGACGTAGAGAGTCGCGGTTTGCGTGCGGCCCAGGATATTGCCCGAGACGACCAGCAGGGCGCCGAATTCGCCCGCTGAGCGCGCGACCGTAAGAGTCACCCCGTACGCCACACCCCAGCGGATCGAGGGAAGCGTGACGCGCCGGAACGTGGTCCAGCGTCCGGCACCCAAAGTGTAGGCCGCCTGTTCCTGCTCCTCACCGAGTTCGCGAAGCAAAGGAACCACCTCGCGGACGACGAACGGCAAGGTGACGAAAAGGCAGGCGAGCACCATGCCCGGCAAGGCGTAGACGACCCGGATCCCGAGCGGGTCGATCCAGCGGCCGAGCAAGCCTTCGGGCCCGTAAAGCACGATCAACACCAACCCGGCGATCACCGGCGAGACGGCGAACGGCAAGTCCACCAGGCCATCGGCTAACCACTGACCCCAGAATCGATGCCGCACCAGCACCAGGGCGAATGCCACCCCAAAAATGGTATTGACCACCGTCGTAAGAACCGTGATCTGGAGCGTCAGTGCAAAGGAGCGAATGGCCTCGGGCGTGTTCAGGGCTGACAGGAACGACCCGAGCCCTCCGCTCAGCGCTCGCCACGCCAAGGCCGCCGCGGGCACCAGGATGAGCAGCGCGAACCAGACGAGCACGCTAAGGATACGAGATTTATTAATTGTCGCATTTGTCCGGAATGGCACGGTAATTCCATAGGGGGAGTTCCTCATCGAACCGGATTTTCATCGTCTCGGGGTATTCATCTGGGTAACCCTCCTTCAGCGGATAGTCACCGG
>JBIOJM010000331.1:0-11404 GCA_044450785.1 Isosphaerales bacterium | reverse complement strand
GCGTTGGGGTTGGTCACCGTGTCGAACATCGTGCCGCCGTTGAGGCTGAGGGCGCCCGTGCTGGTGTAGTCGAGCTTGGAGCTGTTCTGTCCGGCGGCGACGGTGTAGATGAATGTGAGCGTGCCGGTGCCGCTGCCGCTGCTGTAGCTGGCCGTGCCACCCGAGTTGAGCGCCAGTTTCGGGGTGCCGGTGACCACGACGGTCTTGGTCCAGCCGACGGTGATGGTGATGACCGAGCTGACCCCGTACGTCCCGTTGGCGGTGGTCGAGGTGACGGCGCTGACCGTGGGAGCCGTGGTGTCGATGACGATGTTGCTCTTCGAGAGCGAGCTGGCCGAGCCCGGGGCCGGTAAGGTGAGCACGGCGGGCACGCCGTGAGAGCCGTTGATCGTGCCGCCGTTGAGGGTCAGGGCCGAGGTCGATGCTTCATCGAGTGGGTTGGCGGACTGTCCGGCGGCGATGATGTAGGTAAAGGCCAAGGTGCTGGTGCCGCTGCCGCTGCTGTAGCTGGCCGTGCCGCCGGAGTTGAGCGCCAGTTGCGGAGTGCCGGTGACGGCGACTGAGTTGTTGAAGCTGACGGTGATCGTGATGGACGAGCCGATGCCGTAGGCACCGGCGGCGGTCGTCGAGCTGACCCCGGTCACCAACGCGGTCGAAGAGGTCGCAATCACGATCGACTTGTTGACGCCGAGCGAGTTGGCCGTACCTGGCGCCGGCAGGGTGAGCGCGGCTGGTACGCCGCTGTTAATGTCGTTGATCGTGCCGCCGCTCAGGGTCAGGGCCGAGCTCGATGCTTCATCGAGCGGGTTGGCGGACTCTCCGGCGGCGACCGTGTAGTTGAAGGTCAGTGTGTTGGTGCCGCTGCCGCTGGAATAGCTGGCGACCCCGCCGGAGTTGAGCGCCAATTGCGGGGTGCCGGTGACGACCACGGGGTTGCTGAAGCCGACCGTGACCGCGATGGTCGCGCCGACGCCGTAAGTGCCGTTCGCGGTCGTCGAGCTCACGCCCGTAACCGTCTGCTGGACGCCGAACGCGGTGAACTGGGTCGACCAGTCGCTGTTGCCCACGCCGCCCACGGTGCTGGCCCACTCCTGGACCGACCAGAAGGTGTGATGATCGGCCGGGTCGATCACAACCGCGCTATAGTCGCCCCAGCGGTTGCGCCCAGCGCCGTAGTCGATGTAGTATGGGCCCGTGCCTGCCTGGACGAGCTGGGGACTGCCGAGCGTCGTCGTTGTCCCGTCAAACGTGCCGGTCACCGCGTACGCGCCGATGTAAGTCGAGGTGCTGCTGCCGCTGAACCCGATGACGACGTCACCAAACTCGTTGACGGCGATCGAGGGGTAATAATAGCTCAGCGAGCTGTCGGCGATGGTGCCGTGCTCGACCACGGTGCCTGAAGCAGCGTCGATCCGGTACCAGGCAATGGCGTCATTACTGTTGATGTCGACCGTCTGTACGGCCCAAATATTGGTACCCTGCTCGATGACGTGAGCGCTGAACCGCGTATCGCCGGATTCAATCGTGCGGGAGTCACCGAGCTGCGGGGCCGGAGGCGGGTTGGGGAGAGCCGGGACGGATAAGAAACCACCACCCATGTCTCCTTCCGAGGGGGCCGTGTTGAGCACTGGGGCAGTCACGCTTCCCGTGATCAGCGAGATCTTGGCGTACCCGGCCGGGGTGTCGTAATCGGAGAGCAGGGTCTCGGGCTGTCCCTCACTGCTATTCAGGTCGACCACGGGCTGGACGGAAAACCCGTGCCGCTGGGGTCTTGGTCGGCGAACAGCGTCGCGTGCGTCACGCCCACGCCCGAGACCAGGTCGGCTTTCGGGATCACCAGAATGTCGGTGGCCGCGTTCCCCGCCCCGCTGATCGGGAACATGTTGCCACCCAGGTAAACCCCATCGTGGTTGAACCCGAGCGTCGGAAAGTCCATCCAATCTGCGCCGGACGGGTCGGAGTTGACCTTCCATGCCTTCCAGCCTGCCGTCGCGTCGGACGAGTTGGAAACAGCGATGAGGAAGCTGTTCGCCGCCCCTCCGTTGTCATCGCCCGCGACGAAGAACCGCTGGCTCTGCTCGTCGTAGGCAATGCGCGGATCAAACGAGTTGCTCGTCACGCTGCCCCCGCCACCGGCGGTCAGCGCGGTGTTGAAGAACGAATCGAGCGTGGTCTGGGAGAGCAGCGAGCCGATCTTGGAGAAGACGGAAACCGTTCCGTTGAGCGTTTCAACCAGTTGAGTGGGCCCGGCCGCGCCCTGGGTATCGGGCGGGATATACCCGCTCCGGTTGAGCCCCGAGCCCGTAAAGTTCGTGCCGACGCTCAACGAGAGAAGGGTGCGGTCCTCGAACTGCTCGACAGCCGGAATAACCCGCCGCCGCGCCGTTCGGGCGGAATTCAGCCGCGCGCGGTTCCGGGATCGCCAGGTCCAGCTTACCGGGTTCGAGCGGCGTTGCATCGGCGTTACTCCTTCGGTGTCTTCGTTATCCCTCAGGAATCTGCGAAACGCTGCATTCGGACTGCCCACCGAGGCTCATCGGCTCAGATCGCTCGGTTTGCAAGCACAACGGTGCCAGAGGTCCTCGTCATTGACCCTGTTCGCGAAAGTGCGAATTCAAATGGTTGTCGAGCCGAGTATTGCGCTGAAGGGAGTATGGTGGAGCAGGGTCACCCGCACGAATCTTGGCGCTGAAGAATCCTATGACCCGAAAACTCGAGCTAGCGACACCTTGTTTACGATATCCGACCGAGGCGACCCTTTCGAACGAACCCTGCGCGCGGTTAGTATTCGAAGTGATCCTAAAGCGCCGGTCAAGAGGGCACCGAATAATCGATCTCGCGATGTAGCGTCGCGTAAACACGGATTTCGTGACTGGAGCGAAGCGCTTGACGGCGGAAGAGTAACGCCGTCCGCAAGTCCGGGATATCGAGCGCACACGCGTGCTTGCACTGATCAGGAAGGTCAAGCCAGCAAGATCGCCCTGAGACGTCTCAACGGTAAACGTGGGGTCCGTCCCCCGAGGTACACCGGTGGAGCGCGGAGCCGGGACCGGGCCAGCGGTCAACAGTCAAAAACCGTCAGAGACGACCTCGGATGATGATCGGGTACTGAGCGCCTTGTAGGTCGCGTAGTTCATCGAGTTGTTCAGGAACTTGACGTGACCGTCGCCGAACAGGAAATTCGCGCCGCGGCCATGGCGGCTGGTAAATTGGTTGACATCGCTGTAGGGATCGCCAGGCCCGTGTCCTTCGCCGGTGTGGCCAAGGGTCATCCCCGAACCGTCTTCCTTGACACACGGACCGGTCGCGTCGGGGTCGCCGATCGCCGCCGCGTCACACGACCAGAACTGCGCACCCGGGACGGCGCCGACCCAGGTCGCCTGCCCGCGTCCTTTCAGCGATTGGATCGACCGTTCCCCAACCATGAGTGTTTGGCTGAGCCCGTCAGTGATCTGGGAGAAACGGACGGAGGTATTGCGGAAGAACACGCCGTCACCGTCGACCCCGGGCTCGCCCACTCCGAACACTCCGACGTAGTTTGAGCCGGGCACGTCACAGATCGGAATCACCAGTTCAAAGATGGTGCCGCCGACCACTTTGACGAGACCGACCGAGGCCGTCCAGGTCGACGGCATGTTGTCCGACGGGCAAAGATAGCTCGCGATCAGCAGGGTACGCACCGTAGCCTGCGTGGGATCTTGAATCTTCTGGCGAAAATCGATCTCGTTGTAGATCGGATTCTGGTCGAACTGAGGCAGGATCATGCTCGCCCAGCCCCAGCCCGGCCCCTTCTCCCGCAAGAACACCGGGTCCCACGTGGAAACATACCCCGGAGGAAGAACTCCGTGGATCTGGGAGTAATTGTGGATCGCCAGTCCGATCTGCTTGAGGTTGTTGGTGCACTGCGCCCGCCTGGCCGCCTCGCGGCCCGCCTGCACGGCCGGTAACAAAAGGGCGACCAACACGCCGATGATCGCAATGACGACGAGCAACTCGATCAATGTGAATCCGCGATGCCTGTGTGGTTGAGGACTCGCCGGCATGGGCACTCCTTGTTGCAGACAGGCGGTCCGGTACCAGCTTGCTGGCGCCGGATGTCGGGTGGAGAAGCAGAATCAACCCAAGATACGGCTAAACCTTGTCGGGATTTGATCCTATTCAAACGATTCAATTCAAGCAAGAGGCTAGATCATCAAAGACTTGCCCGCCCGGTGAAGGACATGATGAAGCTGCTGCCGGGCAGACCGTTGCCATTGCCGTCGAGCGGAACCCCGGACACGTTGGTGAGCCCGCGCGGGGTGCCGCCGTTCACGCTGATCTGGTAGACCAGTTTGAGGCTGAGCCGCCTCGCGGTCGTGAGCGTGACGGTCTGTTTCGCTGGATCGTAGACGGCCGACTTAACTCGGATCGCATGACGCGGCCCTAAGAGCGCGCGGCCTCGGACGACCCGCCGGAAGACGTAGTTACTCGTCAGTTGCGCAAGGGCCGCGTTCATCGGTTGGTCGAACGACAGGACGATCCGCGTCGGCGTGCGGCCCCTGAGCCTCTGGAGGCGAAGCACCTTGGGAGGGGTCGCGATCACGACATGAAAAGTGAAGTCCTGGGTCGCCGCGGTGCCGACGCCGTTAGCGGCCATGATCGACAGTTGGAACGTGCCAGCCAGGTTAGCGGCCGGAGCGGCAGTGAGTGTGGCGGTGCCATCGCCGTTGTTCACCAACGTCACGCCCGGCGGCAACGCCCCTGTGGCGCTGATCACCGCGGTGGGTGACCCGGTGGCCGTCACCAGGAAGGTGCCCGTCTGACCCGCCATGAACGTCGTGCTGGCGGCGCTGGTGATCATCGGGGATTGGGGGGCCGGGTTGACCGTCAGTCTGAAGTTCTGGCTCACGCCACCGCCCACACCGTTGGCGGCGGTGATTTTCAGGTCGTACGTACCCCCGGTGCCGGCCGCCGGCATGCCGGCGAGAGTGGCGGTGCCATCGCGTTGATCCACGAAGGTCAAGCCGGAAGGCAGTGCGCCGGTTCCGCTCAATGTCGACGTCGGAAAGCCGGTGGTCGTTACCGTGAACGAATTGGCGATGCCGACGACGAACGGCATGGCGGCCGCGCTGGTGATCGCCGGTGCCTCGTTGACGGTCAGCGTGAAGTTCTGGGTGGCGCTCGGGACCTGCCCGTTGGAGGCGGTGATCTTCAGGTGGTAGGTGCCGCCGGCGCCCGCCTTGGGTGTGCCGGCGATTACGGGGTTACCGTCGCCGTTGTTCACGAAGAGCACGCCCGAGGGCAGCGCCCCGGTCTCGCTCATGGCCGGGAGCGGCGCTCCGATAGCCGAAACGGTGAACGCGCCCGGCATGCCCACAGTGAACGTCGTACTGTCGTTGCTCAAGATTTGCGGGGGCATCACGGGGCCGACCACGGTCAAGACGACATCGTCGCCATTCCCGCCCGCATAACTGATCTTGAATGGTAAGTTGTTGATCAACACCAGGGCTCCCTCGGACAGACCCTTGAACGTCCCGACGATCGGCCCGGTGCTCCGGATGATCGTGAAACTCTCTCCGCTCGGCTTGAAGCCGGCCGAGGGACTGAGCGTGCTGCCGGCGAGATTGACTGTCCCGGTCACGTTGAGCTGATCGTAACCTGTGCCCGGCGCCGGGCCGTTCAGTTCAACGGTGAACGTCGAGGACGGGTCGAGAGTGACGTTACCGTCGACGTTCAGGATACCGGTGCCATCGCCCGGACTGACCGTGCCGCCGGTTGTGGCGACGGCGCCGACCGTTCCCGTTCCGCCCAAGGTGGATCCAGTCTCGACGGACACCGCGCTGCCGGGCTGCGAGCCATTGACCAGTAAGGTCCCTGAATTCAGGGTCGTTGGGCCAGTGAGCGAGGCGCTGTTTCCCGGAAGCGTCAGCGTGGTGGGGCCATCCTTGGTCAGGTTCCCCGCGCCGCTGAAAGTCGTGCCGGTATCCAGGCTGAACGCCGAGGAGCCGGCGAAGTCCAGTGTGGCCGCCGTTTCGATCGAGAAGGACGCGCCCGTTTCCGTCCCACCTCCCTGCAAACCGAGCGTTCCGGTCTGCACGTCGACCGTCCCACCCGTCACGTTGAATGCCACCCCCGTGAAGTCCAGCTCCCCGCTGCTGGTCGACTTCGTGAAGCTCCCCTTGTCGACGAACGACGAAGCAGCACCGGTGCCCTGACTGAACGCGCCCTGATTCTGCGCCACGAACGTGCCCAGGTTGTTGAAGACCGCCCCGCCCGACGCCTGGATGTTACTTCCGGTGCCGGTCCAGGTTGCCGTCTGTCCCGCCGCGTTGGTGAGCGTCCGGCCGTCCAGTGCGAAGGCGGTTCCGGTCGGGTTGATCAAGATCCCCCCGTTCGCGCTCAACACGCCGGAGCCCGAGATCGTCCCTGCCGTCAGCGTCAAGAGCCCGTTGACCGTGATGTCACCGGTTCCCGTCAGCGATCCGCCGTCGACCACAAGGGGACCACTCGTCGAGGAGGCCGCCGCGATCGAGAGCGTACCGCCGGAGAGCGTCAGCGGTTGGGTCGAGGTCAGGCTGTTGATCGAGTCCGTGACCGCATCGGAGTGCACGACGTCCGCGGAGATGGTGATCGTGACGTCGTCCGCCGGTCCCGGCAGCTTGCCCGTGTTCCAGTTCAAGGCGTCGTTCCAGTTGTTGTCACCGCCGGCGCCCGTCCAGGAGACGGCCGACATCTGCAACCTCGACTCCATCCGCTCGATTCGAGGCCGGCAGGATTTGGACTGTGGTCGATTGCGGTATCGTTGCAGTCCGAATAAGCGGCGCATTGGGATCGCCTCCAAAGCGATGAAAAGTCGGTTTGGCAGCAGAACCTTGAGTCGCCGATGTGAGTCGAACTGAACAATCTCAACGAAGTGATGACAATTTGCATTTATCGAATATCATCGGCTTCCCGCAGGATATCCAGCGAGTTTGTAACCCGCAACTGGAACTGTTCTGCGGATTCGGCCCGATGACGGTGCCGCCTGCCTAGACAGGTCGGGCTTCTTTCGATCCGGAGTCGGTGTCGATTGTGAACGAGCGTCGACAATTGGCGGCATGATTGATAACACGATCCGGTTCGTGTCAGTGAGGATGATCGGTCTCGTTTTCGTCTTCCTCATCCCCGCGGGCGTCGGGTGCGGGATCCGCCGCGGGCTCGGGGGCGGATTCGTGCCGGGCCGCCCGCTCGGCTCGCTGCTTGGGCGTTTCTCGGACGATCAGCGAGTAAATCACCGGCAAGACGAAGAGCGTGGCGGGCTCACCCGCCAACAGCCCACCCAGGATCGCGCGGGCTAACGGGGCATTGGACTCGCTGCCGCGCTCGAGGGCGAGCGCCCCGGGTACCAAGGCGAAGAACGCCGCCAGGGCGGTCATCGTGATCGGCCGGACGCGTACCCCCGCCGCCTTGCGGATCGCCTCGATCGGCGACAGCCCTTCATGCCGGCGCAGCTCCTGCGCATAGTCGGTCATCAGCACCGAGTTGGCCACCTTGATTCCCACGATGAAGATGAAACCCAGCAGCGATTGGACATTGACCGCCGATCCCGTCACGTACAGCATCGGCAGGATGCCGATCAGGCAGAGCGGCACGATCGACATCACGGAGAGCGGGACCACGAACGACTTGTCGAGCCCGACCATCAGGAAGTAGATCAAGAGCGAGGCCAGGGTCAGGCCGAACCCCAGACTGCTGAACGTATCCCTCATTCGGAGGTACTCACCGGAGAGGACAATTTTCGAGCCGGGCAACCTCCGCTTGTCGTTGCTGGTCGGGTCAAAAGGCGCCCATTTCCCGGGCTCTTCCAACTCCCCGAACTTGTTCAAGACGCTCATGACGTCGTCGGACACGTGGCCCAGGTCGCGTCCATACACGCCCATCGTCAGCTCGATCGTGGGCTGGATTTTGTAATGGGTGACCTCCGTGGCGACGCTGTTCCGCTGGATCGTGGCGATATTCCGCAAGGGAATCACCACCTTGGGACGATCCGGGCGATCGGTCGTGATCGGGATGTTATACAAGGTTTCGATCGACTGGATATCCTTCTCGAAATACTGGACCCCCACGAAGTACTGGTTCTTGTTCTTGGTATCGATCCAGAAATTATGTTTGTTGAACTGGATGCTCGAGTTGAACGCCGCCACGACATTGCGCATCACGGCTTCCTGGCTCAGTCCGAGGTCGGCCGCCTTGGTCCGGTCGATCTTGATCACATATTGGGGGTAATCCAGGCGCTGGATGATCCGTGCGTCGACGACTCCGTCGATCTTCTCGACTTCGCTCTTGATCGAGGTCGCGATCTGGTGGGCTGTTTTCTGATCCTTACCGGTGACCCGGATACTCATGGGAGTGGACTTGCCTTCGTTCATCGCCGAGCGGACCATGCCGCCGGCATCGAACGCGAACTCCAGGTCGGCGAATTCCCGACTCTGGTTGAACGCAGTGCGCAGCACATGGACGTACTCCTGTGCCGATTTCTTTCTTTCGGAAGATAACTGGATCTTGACCACGCTATCCATCGGACCGGCATTGGGAGTGTACGCAGCCGACCAGTCGGAGTTGACACCGAGCTCGGAGAGGACGAGTTGAAGATCGTCCGGGTCGATCGTCTTGTGGACGAAATCCTCGACCGCCTTGATCCGTTTCTCGGTCTCCTCGATGCGCAGACCGCTATGCGCCCGGACATACATCTCGAACGCGCCCGCGTCGACCTCGGGGAAAAAATCACGGCGCATGAAAGGCCAGAGAACGGTAATCGTCACCACGAGCAGGCCGTAGCCGATGCAGACGGTGAGGATGCGGTGGCGGAGCACGGCGTCCAGACCCCTGACGTAGTACTCGATTCCGGAGTCGATCATTTGCTCCCAGCGAGCAAAAGCCCGCCGCAACCTGCCGGGCCGCCTGGTCTGGCCCTTGCCATTCCCGTTGATCTGAAAGGTCTCTTGCTCCGTATTCCCTTGTCCAGGTGCTTCGGGTCCACGGCCGCGGCCGCCGCCCGAGTGAGCCGCGGCGGCGTGCGGCTTGAGCCAGAAGGCGCTGCACGCGGGCACCAGCGTCCGCGACAAGAAATAAGCGGCGATCATCGAGAACGCGACCGCCATCGCCATCGGCTTGAAAAGGAACGGGCCCAGGCCGGGAGTGAACACCAGCGGCGAGAGGACCAAAAACGTGCAAAGCGTCGAGACGAGCTCGGGCATGGCGACCTCGCTGGCGCCCAGGAACGCCGCGTCGTGGGTCGTCGCCCCCAGACCGAGGTGCCGGTGGGTGTTCTCCAGGCAGATGATGGCGCTGTCGATCATGGGACCGATCGCGAGTGTCATTCCGGCCAGCACCATCACGTTGATCGTCTGCCCCGTGAAATAGAGGGCCGCCGAGGCTGCCATGATCGAGATCGGCAACGTCATGATTGCGATGGCCGTCATCCGGATTTCACCCAGGAACACCAAGATGACCAGCGAGCAGAGGATCGCGCCCAAGACCCCTTCCTGCACCAGCGCATCGATCGACTTGCGCACATAAACTGATTGGTCCATGACGAGCTTCAAATCGATGTTCTTTCCTCCCAGTATTCTCTCTTTCATGTCCTCGAGCTGACCGGCCAGCGTCCTGACCACACTCAAGGTGCTGGCGCCCAGTTGGCGGTAAACGGGGATGTAGACCTCGCGCTTGCCGTTGACGCGGACGACGTTGGTCTGGATATAGTTGGCGTCCGTGGGGGTGGCGACGTCGCCCAGATAGACGGTGCGGCCGTTCTCGTACCGCAAGGGGATCTCGGCCATGTCCGCGATTTTCTCGTACATCGAGTTCGAGTCGAGAACGTAGTCGTAAGGGCCGAACTTGCCGTCGCCGCTGGGCAAGAACACGTTGGATGCGTCGAGCGCATTCATCACATCCAGGGGGGAAAAGCCGCGCGCCTGCATCTGCTGGCGGTCCATGTAGGCCATGACCGCGCGGATCTTGCCGCCGTACACGACCGGCGCGACGGCACCGGGAATGGACATGATCATGTTACGAACTTCATAGCGGCCCACGTCATAAAGGACCGACTCATTGTTCGTCGGATCCGCGCTGTCGAGCGCCACCACGCAGACGGGCGTCATCGCCGTCGGATCGAACGGGAGCACCACGGGGGGGAGCGTCCCCGGGGGTAGGTTGGGGATCACCGCGAGCGACAGTGAGTTGACCTGGGTGAGCGCCCCATTGGGATCAACATCCCCTTGAAAATAGTTGCGGACGATGCTGGCGCCGATGATCGACCGCGACTCCTGCCGCAACGTGCCGTTGGCCTGGCCGGTCCAGCGCTCCATCCGGTTCGTGATGTCATTGGCGATGCTATCGGCAGACATCCCGCCGTAGAACGTGAGCGTTTGAACCGCCGGACTCTTGAACACGGGGAGAATGTCGATCGGGATCACCGTCAGGCTCAGGGCGCCCAAGATGATCATCGTCAACGACATGACCGTGACGGCATAGGGATTGCCGAGTGATGCACGAATCAGCCCATTCATTCGATAGGCCCCTTCGATCGATGATGGTTTCCATTCCGAGCGCGAAACTCGGCCTGAGACTCGTCCCGGTGGACCGAGGCGGACGGATGTGACCGGCCTCTACGGTCAACGCCAACTTTCCACCGGCCCACGGCGAGCCTCCGGGCGCGCCAATTCCCAAGGCGGCGGGGACGGAGCCTCGACCTCCCAAACTAACGCGAAGCCATTTAGCAACGAAGGGGGTGGACCAGGCGCTGCAAGCTCACTCGGACAACGCAATGGGCCGGTGCTCTTGATCTCGACGAGAGGGTGATCGCTCGGCGCGCGGACGGAGACACCGGCCGCTGCGCTCTACGACGGCAGGTACGGCCGCGCGGCACCGGGTCGACCCGCGCGGTGAAGATTCGCACTCGCCGCAGTCTCTGTTGCAGGTCGGTGAGGGAACCGCTGGAAGAATCGCTGCGAGAAGCCGCGGCGTTCTGAGGTCTGACCGGGAGGATCAGAAAAGAAAGCCCCAGAAGAGCCGAAATCAGCGTTCGTGAGGATCGCGAAGCCATTGGTCGAGAAATACCCAGCCCGCGCGAAGAACCGGTGCATCGATCGCTTAATGGTATCCCACATAACACCGCTGTCAACCATCGCTTTGCCGGAGTCTTCAGCTTTACCGTTAAGTTCGCGCAACTCCGATGACGATCTACAGCAAGTGAGTGACCAGGCTGGACGGGTCCTGGTGCGCTTTTGTCGAACCCGGGAGGCCAAAGTGGACAGGATCAGCAAGAGAGGGCACGCCTGGGCTGATGAAAAGTTGGTGTTTTCCGGGCCGGAACGGGCGCAGGTAGACAGACCTTTCTGTTGCGCCGAGCCGGCCGGGCGGTGGTGTTTTTCCCCCCCTTGTGAAG
>JBIOJM010000330.1:0-11496 GCA_044450785.1 Isosphaerales bacterium | reverse complement strand
CCCTCCCCCCCCCCCCCCCCCCGGCTTACGCTTCGACGGGCCACCCGGAATAGCCGGGCTGCCCTTCGTCTAGTCGTCCGACAAATCCAAGACATTTCCGGGGGCCGACGGACGGCTGTCCCATGCCGACTCCCGCAGAACGCTCATGAGGATACGCGCTGCGGCGAGAGGAAACAAGTCCCTGGTGTTCCGGCCGGTATTTTTGACACCAGATCGCGCTCCTTCGGCATGGGATCGAAGTCTGGCGCGATCGCCGGGCGCTCCGGCGGCTTGGGTCGCGTCGAGCACGCTTCCGCGTCAGCCAATTGCACCGGCCGAGCGGATCAGCGGGTTAGGAACCCCTGCGTTTGTGAATCTTGGGATAACGACCTCAACAAGAGGAGCGGAGTCCGAGCGACACCCCGAGATACTGCGCAACATTATCGTGCTCATGCCGCAGTGGGCGCAATGTTCGCCGCCGAGCCGGCGTATTTTGCGCGATGAAACGGGGGCTGATCCCGGGGGTCAGCATTGCGCCAACTACCGCGACTAAGGGGCTACTGAGGGGGTGAGACGGACGTCGCCGGTTAGGTGGACCGGACCGCTCAACATTGCGCCCAACAAGCTACCGAAGGTTTTCGAAGACTTGGGGCTGCTACCCTTCGTCGTGGTCTTCTCGATCCTCGTGCAGGACCTGACCACCGGACTGTTGATCCGCCTCCGGCTGACCAGGGCGGGACGGTCCCCATCCGATGAGGCCCGGCCAGCGCGATGATTGCGATCCTGTCCACCGAGCTCCGAGAGCGGCCCGAGAACCTCGGACGGGGGTGCCCATGTAATCGAGGTCATGGGGCTCGATGATGTCTCCCGGCTGTTAGTGCGGGTCGAGCTTCCGTTCTTCAGCCCGCCGCGTTGGCCTTCGCCCGCCGGTCGAATTCCTCCCACCAGGAGGCCGCCTTCCGGTAGTCCCATTGGGAGGAAGCCGCACGGGCGGCCAAAGCCTCCCGGAGGTCCTCGGCGCTCGGGAATCGATCCTCGGGGGCCTTCGCCAAGCAGCGGAGGACAACCCGCTCCAGGTCGTCTCCTACATCGGGGCGGAGTCGCGACGGCGGGACCACGGGGTCCCGGACCTGCGCGTCCAACACCCGGGACTGACTCTCACGCTCGAACGGGGGACGGCCGGTCAGCAGGTTGTAAGCGACGGCCCCGATCGCGTACAGGTCGCAGCGGTGATCGAGCGGCCGATCGTTCCGGACCTGCTCGGGCGCCATGAATGCGGGAGTTCCGCAGACGGCCCGCTCGCGGCCCCGACTGGCCGGCGCGGGACCAATCACCTCCTGGACCAAGCCGAAGTCGAGCAGCTTGACGAAGTCGTATAGACCGCCCCGCTGGGTGGCGAAGATGTTCGCCGGCTTGAGGTCGCGATGGATCAAGCCCGCGGCATGGGCTTCCGCCAGGGCATCGCAGGCTTGACGCAGGAGGAAGATGACACGACCCGGCACCAGCGGGCCGTCGGCTGCGACCAGCCCTTCGAGGCTGAGCCCGGGCAGGTATTCCATCACGTAATAGAACGTACCGTCCACGGTGTGGCCGTAGTCGAAGATCTCCACCGTATTCGGGTGCGTGAGCCGGGCCGTGGCCCGGACCTCGTGTTCGAATTGCTCGAGCCGCCGCGGGTGGCCGGCTTGCTCGGCCCGGATCAGCTTGATGGCACAGGGGCGTTTCAGCATCCGATGTGGGGATCAGCATCGCATAGGCGATCATCAGGATGATCGACCCGATCATCGTGTCCTTGGAGGCCGCGACGAACGCTGCCGCGTCGCCGCGTGCAGCCCAGGAGAGCATCACGTGGTATTGCCGGATCGCCAGGACGGCAGCCGTGATGCCGAAGATCGCGACCTCGGCCTCCTTCAACCGGCGGGCGGAGAGAGGTCGGGGGAAGGAGAGCAAGCTGAAGACGAATGCCAAGGCCAGGATCGCGATGACTTGCAGTTGCCACGGGACGTCGCCGCCGATCAGGGCGTCGCGAACCTGGACCAAGGCCAGGCAGGCCGCGAAGAAAAGGATGGCCGCTCGAAGGCGGACTCTGAGCAGGGCGTTCGTTTCGTCCGAACGCAGCACATCTGTCCCAGCAGCGATCGTCACGGCGGGTGATCCAGGCGCTGGGACGCTGATCGGAATCGGTGTCCTCCCCCTGTCGGCGGCGCGGGCGGTGTTCTCTTCTGGACGATGATCTTGGCCATCGATCCTGCTTTGCATCAGACGCCCCTCCGCGCGATTGACCGAGCCGTCGAGTCGAGCGTGTATTAGCCGCTGACCGCGCTCAAGCCTCTTGGGTCGTTCATCCTGCCCTTATCGCGCCGACCTCGCGCGCGGGGGGAGCCGACTGCCGCCACGACAACGTCCATACGGCGACCAGACCCTCAAAGCCCATCCTCGATCCACTCCCACGCCTTTTCGCGCTCGGATTGTTCGAAGAACCGGATCTCCGCGTTGACAAAGATCGGCCGGGACAGCTTGGTCATCCAGGCTTCCCAAGCTCGGTCGCCGACGACGGCACAACGCTCGATCTGCCGGGCGTGACGGACGTCGAACTTGATCTCGTCCCAGAGGGCGCGGAGCTCTATCCCATGCAGGTCGATCATCTCGACCAGGCACCGGATGCTGCCGTGCTCCTTGATGAGTTTCTCGAGCCTGGGCACGAATTGCTGGTAGTCCTGATGTAGGATCTTGCCGCTGACCCTCATGCCGAACACCTTGCCGGAACGACGGCTCAGCAACTCGATCATCGCTCGTTCTCCGCTTCCCCGGTTTGATGACATTGCTCGACCGCGGCCAGACTCATGCTGGAAGCGCGCGCCCGAACGCTGACTTCAGGACCGTTGATGGTTCTCCGCCGTAAGCCAGTGCAGAGCATCTTCCCTCTGCGAATGAGAGAAGTGCTTGACCTCAGCCTGAACAAAATGGCTGGCAAACTTTGGCGCAAAGGACAGAAAGCTGCTATCGCTCACAACCGCGATCTTCTGGACCTTCTGATGATGATTCCTGACGAATCGCAGGTGAGCGATCAGGCCCGCGAAGTCTTTCCAGCCTGGGAACGATTCTGCATCGATCATGACCCCATGCAACTTGCCGTTTGCTTCGATGTAGGGGTCGATTTCTTGGGCCAGCCTCTCGAAATCGGCTGATTCGAGAGGGGCCTCAGGCGTGAGGATGAGAATCCCTTCCATTCGGAGTAGCTTGTGGTTAATCATAGGGTTCCTCGGCTTTCGATGCTGTTTTTCCGATGATGCTGACAGTATGCTGACCGGAGCGTCCGGTGCGGACACACAAGCCCCCGCTTTCCTCCGCTCAGGCGGGGGCTTCCGCTCAACCGCCAAAAGCCCGCTCGTAGAGATCGGTGACAACGTAACCGGTCTCGCCCCAGAAACGGCTGCGGGCCAGAGGCTCCACTCACGGACTCTTTTCGAGGAAGGTTTGGACCTCGGCAACGGCCCGATCCACGCTCTCGCAATGCGCAGTGTCTGCGTGAATCTCCTTCTCGTGGGCCAGGCGCCGGATCAGGTCCTCCGCTCTCTCTTGCGGCGTTTCCCCCTGTCCGCACAGATGAGGGAATGCCCGGTGATAGAGCGTCGTATGGAACGTCCCGCACGAGGAACACGGGGCTCTTGTGGTGATGACCGGGCCGTACTCGCTCAGCATCGCGATCTTCGCGTGGAACTCCGGGTTCGCCCGCCGCTCCGGGGCCAGCACGACGAACCCCGCCTGCAGGGTGAACGCCGACGAAGGCGCATGCCAGTACTCCGCCTGCTCGACCGTCACTCGGATCAGGATCAGCGATGGGTCACTGGCCCCTTGGGGGAACCATTGTTCGTAGCTTGGGTCCCAGAGCTCCTGAGCCTTCTTCTGGTCGGTGATCAACTCGGCCGTACCCGAGATGGAGACGTAGCTATTGTCCTCGGGTTTCGCGTAACTGAGACTCACGCGGCGGTGGCGCCTGATCTCGTCGGCCTTTGGTGACTCCCGTTTGGTGAAGAACCAAAGTTCACCGTCGACCTTGGCAAGCTGGGTTGTCATCGGACGGCTTCGAATCGAGCCGTCCTCGGTCGTCGTCGTGAGCATCGCGATCCGGATTTCACCGATCAACTCGGCGAGCTTCCTGATCGAGGAATCGCGATCCATCGATGTGTCCATGGCTGCGGAGACCTCCACACTTACTTCTTGCCTGAAAGAATTCGTCGCTGGGCTTCAAAAACCGGAACCCGGTGGCGGTGCACGATCACCTACTGCCCGTACCGACGGATGCTCTCCTCATCTACGCATTTCTCTCGACGATTGCCAGAGCGTATCAGCCAGGTTATCGCGCGCAACCTGCGGGAACAATCGGCTGTCCGACAGTCGTGGTGGTGAAAGACGTCAGGTCGGCCATGACGACGGGCATTTTATCGCTGGTATGAACGAGTACCTAGGCAGAGAGATCGGAAACGTCGGACGCTGAAAACAAAATGAGTGGCATGTTCTTCGAGCGCAACTCGCATGCAGGCGGTCGAGCGTACCCCAATCGTGCCCTTTCCATGCCCGCATGTCGCGGCGGCTCCCCCACATGGTCAAAAAGTGCAGGGGCACCACCCAACGCCGTTAAGCATTTTGCAGAGGCAGGTGTCCAAGCGCCTCCCGAAATTGCCTGCTTTTCCAGAGTTTTCTGATATCGCTGCATTCCCAGCGACAACCCCGTTCACAAAAACGGTACACCGAATCGCCAAAACCCCCTATCTTCATGCAAAAAAACGCTTAACGGCGTTGGGCACCACCCCGTCACCCGCCTGATCCTTGTCGTAGGCCATGCCGCGTTATCCCTGCCTCCGGTCGGCGGCGGCTTGCTCGTCCATCTAGCGTTGACATGCTCCATGACCAGGTCCCAATGCCGCTCCAGCTTCTGGAAAAACGCTTCCGTGATGCCGCGGCGGTTAACCGTGCAGCGGAACCAGAAGCAAAGCAGCATTACTACTCACGGGCCGTTGTCCGAAATCAACCAGGCGCGATGGCCGACAAACGGAATATTCGTCCGTCCGGAACGAATTCCCTGGCGCTCGGTGTCCTATGGATTCATTCCCTGGACCTGGCGGTTTGACTCGTCATGAACCCTGCCATCACAATCCGCGCTGTCACAAAGAAATTCAACGGTGTGGTCGCCGTCAACGACCTCGACCTGACCGTGCCCGTTGGTTCGCTCTACGGGTTCATCGGTCCCAATGGGTCGGGCAAGACGACCACGTTGCGGATGATCATGCACATCCTGCTTCCCGACGAGGGAGAGATCGAGGTCCTGGGCGAGCGTGGCACGCGGGCGGCGCGCGACCGGGTCAGCTACTTGCCCGAGGAGCGCGGGCTCTACAAGCGGATGACGGTGCGGCGCTTGCTGAGGTACTACGGCTCTCTGAAAGGGGCGAAGCAGCCGGAGCTCGATCGCTCGATCTCCCATTGGCTCGACCGCATGGGACTCTCCGACTGGATCGATAAGCGGATCGACGCCCTCTCCAAGGGAATGGCCCAGAAGGTTCAGTTCATCGCGGCGGTGCTGAACGGGCCCGAGCTGTTGATCCTGGACGAGCCGTTCACGGGCCTCGACCCGGTCAACTCCGAGGTCCTCAAGGACGCCGTGCTCGACCTCAAGAAGGCGGGTACCACGATCGTCTTCTCCACCCACGACATGGGCGTCGCCGAGCGGTTGTGCGACCGGATCTTCATGATCTTCAAGGGGCGAAAGGTCTTGGACGGCACGCTCGACGAGATCCAGTCGGAATATGGTTACGACACGATCCGCCTCCGGACCGAGGATGGCGCATCCGCGCTCGAGGGACTGCCCGGGATCGAGGAGGTCAACGACCAGGGGAACTTCCAGGAAGTCGCGTGGCGCGGCGACCCGCAGACCCTGCTCGAGGCCCTGATGGCCCGGACCCGGATCCAACACTTCGAGGTCGCCCGCCCGTCGCTCCACGATATCTTCGTCCGGATCGCGGCGCCCGAAACCGAAAACGAGAATGGCCCGGAGGTCACGTCCCATGCATCCTGATCCATCCAAGATCCGCATCGTGGCGACGACCGAGTTCGGCTCGTTCGTCCGCACCAAGTCGTTCATCATCGGGATCTTGCTGTTGCCGGTGATCACCGGGGGCGTCGGTCCTCTTACAACTGTTCCTCGCCAAGCGCGCGGACACCAGGACGCGAACGATCGCCGTCATCGACCGCACCGGAGAGCTCTATGCCGCCCTCGATCGCGCAGCCGAGACCAATAACTCTCAGACGCTCGATCTAGAAGCCAAGAAGGCGATCCGCCCGCGGATCCGGGCCTCGCGGATCACGACGGTGAGCCAGGAGGAAGTCGATCCCTCCGTGGTTCTGGAGCTTTCCGACCGCATTCGCCGCGGCGAGCTCGATGCCTTCGTGGTCATTCCACCCCAGGCGATCGAGGTGCCACGAACGAGCGCCGCGCCTCCTCCGACGATGGAGTATCACTCCGACAACCCCAACGACGACGTGATCCGCAACTGGCTGGTGGCCGCCGTCAACGGCGAAATCCGAGCGCGGCGGTTCCGTTCGACCGGGATCGACCAGGCGGTCGCCGATCGGATCAGCCAGCCGGTCCCAATCGACAATCTCGGCTTGGTCGAGCTCGATCGCTCGGCCGCTGGTGGCCGGCTCGCGATCAAGGCGGCACAAAAAGTCGATCCGATCCGCACGTTCGTCGTTCCAGGCATCCTCATGTTCTCCATGTTCTTCGTGATCATGACCAGTGCGCCCCAACTTTTAAACAGCGTGATCGAAGAAAAGATGAGCAAGATCAGCGAGGTGTTGCTCGGCTCGATCTCGCCGTTCGAGCTGATGCTGGGCAAGCTGCTGGGAAATGCCGGGGTCGCGATGGTGCTGGCCTCACTTTATCTCGGGGCGGGATACTCGTGCGCCGCTTATTACGGCTACGCCGACGTCATCTCGGCCGGGCTCTTGATCGGCCTCGCCGTGTTCCTCTTGCTGGCCATCCTCCTGTATGGATCGCTCTACATGGCGGTCGGCGCGGCCTGCAACGAGCTGAAGGATGCCCAATCGCTGATGATGCCGGTCATGCTCCTCTCCATGTTCCCGGCCTTCGTCTGGATGGCGGTGTTGCGGGACCCGTCGAGCGCGCTCTCGGTGGGCTTTTCGCTGTTCCCGCCGGCCACTCCGTTCCTGATGTTGATGCGGCTGGCCCTGCGCCCCGCGCCGCCGGTCTGGCAAGTTGGACTGTCCTTTATCCTGACGATCCTGACCGCGCTCTTCTGCGTCTGGGGCGCCGGCAAGATCTTCCGGACCGGCTTGCTCATGCAGGGCAAGACCCCCGGCTACCGTGAGCTCGCGCGGTGGGTGATGGCAAGGTAAATGCCTCTCACTCGTGCGGATAGTTCTCCAGGAATCGGGCCAGCCGCTGGAAGTCGGAGCCCGGCTGAATGAAGCGCACCACGGTCACGAGCGAATCGGGGTCGATCAGCGTGTCAAAGGGGACATAGTTGAGGTTGAGCTGGCCGGAGACCGAGATCAAAACGCCGTCCGCGCGGTTTTCGACCAAGGCGCGGTAGGCGCCGACGCCGAGCTGGCTGCCCAGGATGACGTCGAAGGCATGGGGCAAGGCGCAGCGGGCCTCGTAGCCGAGCTGCAATCCGATCACGCGCCGCTTCTTGCCTTGTCGTTTCTCGAATTCGGCCTCGACCAGCTTCGTCATGTTGCGGGCCAGGTTGGTCTGCGACAGCGAGATGTTGCCGTGATCGTCGAACTTGACTCCTTCGAGGTATTGCGCGGGCATATACTGGGCCAGCCCCTCCGCCAGCACGATGGCGCCAAACTCCTTGCCTTCCTGTTCACGACCGATCATCACGTGGACGATCATGTCTACGATCTTTTCTATGTTCAGAATTTTACGTGCTGTCGCCGTTCCGGTTTTCGGGTCGGTCACGGTCTCCCGCGTCAAGAGCTCGTCGACCAGGTCCTCGACGCTGAGCACCAGGCTCGCCTCGCTGGCGATGGCGGCGCCGTAGGCCAGCCAGCCGGCGCTGCGGCCCATCGTCTCGACCATGAAGTACATCCGGCCCGCCTCCGCGTCCGCGAGGAGATTGCGGATTTCGCCCGCCAGGGTCTCGACCGCCGTGAAGTAGCCGAACGTGAAGTCGATCCCGCGGTAGTCGTTGTCGATCGTCTTGGGCACGTGGACCACGGCGATCCGCTTTTCCTCGGGCGGCAGGTAGTCCTGGAACCGCTTGAACTTGTTGGCGGTCTTGAGCGTGTCGTCGCCGCCGATCGAGATCAGGGCATTGACGCCCAGGGACGAGAGGGCTCGATGGACCGTGCGGAGCTGGGCGGTCCGCTCCGGATCGGCCAGGTGATCGGGCTGCGAAACATCCTTGGCGGGATTGGTCCGCGACGTGCCGATCAAGATGCCGCGAGTATTCCGGGTGCGCCTCAGGTTGGTCTGGTCGAGAACGACGTAGTCGCGCCCCTCCTGCATCGGATGGTCGTCACCGTACTCGACGAGATGGGCATAACCATGCAAGAGCCCCAGCACCTCGATGCCGTGCCGGCGAAATGAGGCCGCGGCCGTCGAGATCACCGCGTTGGCCGCCGGCGCGGGACCGCCCGCAAACAGGATCGCCACCCGCTCGATCGCGCCCGGGCCGGGATGCGAATTCGACGCCGGAGTAGACGAAGACGACATGGAAGACCCCCGTGCCATTTCAGCTAAAGGACGCGGCCGAGCCGGCTGAGCCTAGAACGAATCGCTCGAGATCACCTCACCCCCATTGCGGGTGAGCAATGCACGCAACACTTGCGGGTTGACGGTCTCCCGGATGAAACGAACTGAGCCGTCGCAGAAGAGTGCATTGAATCCGCCGCCAAGGTGGCCGCCCAGTTCCTTCCGGAGAGCACGGGTTCGTTCGAGCTTCGGGTCGTCGTCAAAGGGAAGGTCGCTGTCAGGCTTGGTCCACGGAACGGCGTCCTTGGCCTCGACGACGGCGATTGTATTCGACGTCCCGTCGGTGATGTTTTGCAGACCGATCCCCTTGGGGACCTTGGGATCGAAGATGGTGCCTTTGCCGCTGAAGCCGCGATAGAAAGTCATACCTGGCTCGCCAGGAGTGCCGGCGACGACGAACGCCGCCGGCATCCGTTCCAGCAAGGCCTTGTTATGGCCGCTGTCCCATGGCTCGTCGAGGTGGATTTCGTTGAATAACTGCCCCTGCTCAAGGAACGGCAAAAGCTGCACGCGCCAGCTCAAGAGCGGCTTGCCGTCCTTGCCCCGGATATCGGCGGGAAAATGGTTGTTGGCGGAGTGAAAGTTGTGCAGGGCGAGTCCGATCTGCTTGAGGTTGTTGACCGATTGGGCGCGCCGCGCCGCGATTTGCGCCGACCGCACCGCGGGCACCATGATGGCGATGGCGACCGGAACGGCCGTGGCCGGATTGATCGTCGGAATCGCCTCGCGCGAGACAAACCGGATCCCCTGGTCATAGACGACCAGCGCGTGGATCGAGGGAAACAAGAACGGTCGCAATGCGTCGGGATCGGGGATGAGCTCGGGATCGATGGCCGCCGCCCTCGTGGGGACTTTCCGTCCTCCGGGGAAAACCTCTCCTTCCGCTTCCTCGACCTGGAACGGCGTCGAGCGCAGGAACGGCACGCCGCGGAAGAGTTGTCCCTTCATCAGAGACTCGACCAGGCCGGGCAATCCCACGACGAGCTCGGGAAGAAGCGATTGCCGCGTGTCGTCGACGCTGAGCAGAGTCAGGCCGCTCGGGAGTGACTCGAGTCCATGAGCGAGCGGGTCACCGGCCGGGAGGCCGCCGGGCAACACGCGTTCGCTGAGGTCCCGGGCCTGGATCGCCATGGCCGGCGAGGTCGCGATCACCAGCGTCTTCCGACCCAGCAGCAGTGTCGGTCGCATTCCCGCCGTGAGGGGAAGGTCGGGACCGTTCAGGGAGAAGACATAACCCGCGTCTTGACTCTTTAGCCGCTGGATCTTCCCCACAGAGATCCGGATGGATCGCCCGGGTGGTGTAAGAAGAGTTTGATTGGCGCTCTCAACCAAGGTAGCGAGGGCCTTGGCGATGGCCTCGCGATCCTTGACCTCGATCAAGATCGCCATCTTCGGAACGCGAAAGAAACCCTGTGCAAGGCCCTCCAGAATGTGCGATGGAGCGTTGATTTTGGTTCCAACGTTGTAAAACGTCATTCTGGGCCCGAGATGGACCAGGATATCCTCGCGCAGCCGCAGCCCGGTCGCCTGCAGAACGGTCTGCTCGATCTGATCCGGGCCGAACGGTTCCGCGCGGCCGGGCCCCGCGGCCTGAGCCTTCATGATCGTGCTCGAGACGTTCCAGAACCGGGCCGGGTCCAGCGAGAGCACGGTGAATCCCGCCAACGCACCGGGCAGCGGTGGCAGGTCCCGCGCATCGAAGACCGGCTGATCGAACAGAGCGGGGATGCCCCTGCGCGGGGACGGCACGACGACACCGACCATGCTTTCGAGAGCCTGGTCGTGAAAGCCCCATCGATATTCGAACCGCTTGATGCCGTCGAGCCCGAGCCCGACAGCATCCCTGGGCAGGGACGGGAGCGCGGCCATGTCGAAAAAGGCAAGTCCGACCGGCACGAATCCTGGCGCAAGATCGCTGCGAACCAGGGCAACACGGTTGGGATGCTCGACCGCATTCGGCTCGCGGCCCTCGACGGCCGCGATGATCGCGTCGGGCCCGCTCGGCGAGACCAGGCTCACGACGAGGTCGTCGCCCTCGGCCCACCATGCCAGGTTGCCCGCGGGAGGACCGGACAGGACCTGGAGCTTCCTCCCGTCGGGCCGGTCGGCCTGCTCGACGCGTGCGCGGGGAGGCGCGCCGGCTCGCAGGATCCGGTCGAGGATCGCCCGGGCCTCTCCCTTGGCCGCCGCCCGGATGACCAGCGCGAAACAGCGGGGCGGTCCGGCGCCCCCCGCCCGGTTGATTCCCACCGCGAATCCCGACCGGAGCAGGTGCATGGCCAGCGCGGTCAGCTCCCGCCCGTTCACCGGCACGTCCGATTGGTTCGCCAGAAGGAGGTCGAGGATCCGGCTGATCGATTGCTCGTACATCGCGCCCGTGGTCGTCTCGGTCAAGAGACGGTACGCGGCTGTCTTGGTCCAGGCATCCCGATGCGCGTCGAGCCCGTCGAACTCGGCATAGACGACCAGGTCCTGGCGCGGAAAGTACCGGGCCAGTGGGGCCGGTCCCGCGGGCTTGGGCCCATCCTGCCCCCAGGCACCGGTCGTGCCGATCCCGCCCATCAGCCCGATGATCGCGACAAACGGCAACAGACGATGGCCCCGCCGTGGGTTGGAGAAAAGTTGGTGCTGACCGAACTGGAGGGACGGTTTCGAGACGCGTGTTTTTGTTGCGCGCGATCGAACCAGGGCGCGAGCGATCGATCCCTTTCCCCCCCTTGCGAAGGGGGGGCCAGGGG
>JBIOJM010000329.1:0-11519 GCA_044450785.1 Isosphaerales bacterium | reverse complement strand
GGGTGAAGAAAGCCGCTCGTCTTCGGTGTCGAACTCACGGCGCTCCGGCGGAATCGGGCCCGCGACCGGCGGGGCGATCTCAACAACGGGCCAATGGGCGTAATCCGATGCGATCGCCTGCCAGTCGCTCGGGCTGAGGCGATCGCGCTCCCGGGCTCGCACCCGGTTCTCCCCCTTCGACCAGTTACCCAGCCAGCTCGGGCGCGCACTCCTTCTCGGTGAGCTGTCCGAGCCGCTCGACTCAACCTTCGCCGCGGCCTCGATTCGGTAAAGCGGGTCGCCCAGGTAAACCAGCCGCCACGGGAAGCCAAATGCTTCGGACTCGCCTTGTCGCAAGGCAGCGACCAAGGGGACCCCCGCGGCCAGCATCGCGGCGACCAGCCGAGGCGTCCGGAACGCCGGCAAGAACGGCTCGTTCACGGATCCGAAGTAGACGAACGCCCCGTGAGCCAGCCACCGGCCGGCGATCGTTTGGGGATTGGTCGGGTCGGCCGCCGAGAAGCTGTGAATCATCGCCACCGCCGAGGGACCCCCCCAAGGCACATCCGCCGGCCGGCCCGGCCCGCCGGGAATCGTGAAGAACTCCGGGCCCCCCGAAGAATTGATCAGCACCAGGCCGAACCGATTGACCGGATCGACCGTACGGTGCCAGATCGTCAAGCCGGCCTGACGGCCGGCCCGGTGTACGACCGCACCCGGGCCGGGCATGGCTCGGGTGAGGAGATCAGCGGCTGGATCCAGCGTGTAGGCGGACCAGGGATCTCCTCCACCGTAGGTATCCCATAAGAGCGCCGAGCTGGGCTGGAGAAACAGCGCCCCCATGGCGCGAGCAACGCTGGCGGCCGGATCACCCAGAAGCCGGCCGGTATAGGCCCACCGCCGCAGTATTCGACCGGGCCCTGACCCGGCCGGACCTCCCTTCAGCCCGCGGCCGATCAGATCGTCAAGCGCGTAAACACCACCAGCAGGACCAACCTCCGTCTGGCGGGCGTATCGATAGGGCCAATCGCCGGCGAGCGTCAGGAAATCACAATCGTCGCCAAGCTGGCCGTAACGAGCGACCAGGGCGGCAACGCGGTCTTCGACCCGGCGCGCAAAACTCAATGCCTCCGCCAGCGTCAGCACGTCGCCGAAATGGCGGGGACCGCCCGGACCACCCTGAGCGCTCGACGCTCCGGTGTAGGGCTCCAGAAGCACCAGCGGCTGCGAGTGGCCGGCGGCCAGCGCGACGGCACCGGCGAGCATCGGGCTGCCCGGCGCGGCCAGGACCAGGCCCGGCGGCGCTCGCCCGAATCCCGGCAGCGACGCGGCACCGGATGAAGGCCCCGCATCCGATCTAGCGGGGCCCGAGCCGGCCAGAGCCACCGCCTCGAGCGCCCGCGACCACTCCGCCGCCCGACTGGCGGCCAGCGGCACCGAGCTGACAGGCAGCGATCGCGCCGCAAGGGGCTGGGACCGGCCCTTGTAACGGATGACCCGAGCCGGGCGGAATGCCCGCAGGAAGGGCAAAACCCAGCTCGGTTCGTCGATCAGGATCGGGAAGAAGTGCCGCTCGTCCCACGCCGCGATCGCTTCGAGGAAGGACGGGACATCGGGCACCAGGCAGACCTGATCGATGACCAGCCGCCGTGGCTCGAGCACTTGCCGCCAGGAATCCGCGGCCTGGCGGATTGAGCTCAGCCGGGGATCGTCCAGCCCCACCGGCGCGGCTCGCACGACGTCGAGCATCGCAGATTGGGCATGATGACCGCCCAGCCAGCTCTTGCCGAAGCCTCGCCCCCGCAAGACGACGATGGCCACGCCCAGCAGCCAGACCCCCAGTATCAGGGCCGGAATCACGATCATCCATCCGGCACGCGACCCGCGACTGCTCATCTTGACTCCTCGCCACCGCCGTCCGACTGGCCCCCTCTGATCACCCCGTCGCATCCGGCCCAAGACCCGAACTCGTCCAAACTCGTTATCTGTTCGCCTGTTCCCTGAACCCGCCCATCTTTGGGTAGAGTCGTCCCACGATAATCGCTATACTTGGAAAGGTCGAGGAAACCACAACTTCCGATCTCCAGGCAACGCCGCCAAGACGCGTTGTCGACTCTCCCGACCCGACCAAACGCGTTGTCTCCGGGGTCTGGCCTGGAGTTGGCGGGCATGTTGCCTGGCTCGCAAAGGATCAAGTGCCATGAAAAAGGGCGGCATCCTCAACCCGGCGATCTGCTCTCTCCTGGCCGAGCTCGGACAATCCGACGAACTGCTGATCGTCGATGCCGCCTACCCGCTGCCGACCGATGGCCACGTGATCGACCTGACGCTGACCCCGGGGATCCCTCGCTTACTCGATGTCTTGCGGGCCGTCACCGAAGAGCTCGTCATCGATGCCATCGCCGTGCCCGCCGAGATCAAGGAATTCAGCCCGCGCATCTACCAGGAGATCCTCAAGATCGTCGGTGAGACCGACGTCGACGAGGTCCCGTTCCACGAGTTCAAGGAGCAGGCGCTCGACGTCAAGGGGATCATTCGCTCGGCCGAATTCAGCCCATACGCCAGCGTGCGCATCGTGGCCGGCAGCGCGTTCTAAGAGGGTCGTGGCGGGCAACCTAAGCCGGATTCTGTCGAGTCTCCGACGAGACGCTTGCGCGTCCCGCCCGGGCCTCGGATGATCATTTTTCTGGGACGCCAGTTGCCTGGCGCCTCGAGCGACCTACCCGGAAGTCGTAACGGATCGGGCCGATCCGTGAGCCGCCTTTTGCACGAAACGCAACGGTCAGACCGTCTTGCCTCGTTCATCCGGGCCGCTCTGCTCCCCTATTTGGTCTTGCTCCCGATGGGGTTTGCCGAGCCAGGCCGGTCACCCGGCCTGCTGGTGAGCTCTTACCTCGCCGTTTCACCCTTACCGCGGCCGGAGCGCCGAGCGCAACGGCCGAGGCGGTTTATTTTCTGTGGCACTGTCCCTATCCGGGCCGCGAACCGCGAACCCGGACGGTGGGTGTTACCCACCATCGCGCCCTATGGAGTCCGGACTTTCCTCCGCGGCACGTCCCTCGACCCGAGCCGCTGGGCCGGTCGCCCGGCACTGCAGCTCGAGTCGAAGCGCCGCGGCGATCATCGCGCCCGCCACGAACCTCCACTTCATCATACGGGCGCGACCTCCATGGAACAACCCGCGAAGGCGAGAGACGAGTCCGAGTTGCCTGTCAATGTTCCATTGACGGGTTGACGAGCGGCTCGCACATGAGAGAAACAGTAAGATGAAGACTAAGATTTGGAAGAGGACCAAGAGCAAGAGCACGAGCAAGAGCAGGACAGGCGTGTGCCTGAGATCCTACTCTTAATCTTGATCGTGCTCTTCATCCTCTTCCTACTCGTAATCTTCCTCCTAATCTTGCTCTTCCTTGGAGATTCGTCGTCGCCTTTGTCGCGTCGGTCATGTTTACCCGTCAATCCGAGATTGACGGACCCCAAGCCGAGACGGTTGGGTACAGATCGCGGGGCGACGTCGCTCTTATACTGATAGGGACCGAGGCCGGTCCAATGTGAAGGGTTGTCATCGTCCGGCCTCGACACATCAGCGAAGGAGGGAGGGACCATGTCATCCAACTTGGTGCGGCTGGGGCTCCTGGCGGGCTTTGCGACTCTGCTGGCCGGCGCGATCGCCTTGGCCCAGGAGCGGAAGGGGGGCGAACCCGCCGGGCGACCCAGGGTCGACGTCTTCAACCCGGTCGAGGGCCGCGCGGTCGTCATCACCAGCAGGCCCGATGGGGCACGGGTCGCGAAGGGGGACATCGTCTGCGAGCTCGACCCTGCCGGGCTGCAGGATCGGCTGGCCACGCAGGAGATCATCGTCCGGGGGGCCGAGGCCAACGTCCACGGCGCCAGGATCGCCCGGGAGGTCGCGGTTTTGGCCGTGATTGAGTACCAGCAGGGTACCTTCATCCAGGACTTCGCCACGACTGAGGGCGAGATCAAACTGGCCGAGTCCGAATTGTCGCGTGCCGAGGATCGGCTTGATTGGACGAGGCGGATGTACGAGAAGGGCTACACCTCGCTGGCGGAAAAGGTCACGGATGAACTGACGTTGAAGAAGAACCGGTTCGCCCTCGAGCAGGCTCAGAGCAAGAAGAAGATCCTGGTCGATTACTCCAAGGCCAGGACGATCAAGGCGCTGACGGGCGCGGTCGAGACAGCCAGGGCGCGCGAGCTGGCCAAGCAGGCCGGGCTCGAACGCGAGCGGTCGGCCCGGAAGAGTCTGACCGATCAGATCCGCCGCTGTAAGGTCACGGCTCCCGCCGGCGGTCGCATCGAGTACGCCGCGCCGATCGGGGCGGGGGCAGTCGTGCACGACGGGCAATTGCTGTTCCGGGTCGTCCCGGACGGCACGGCGAGTACCAGGGCGAAATGAGGAGACGTCTCACTGATCAACACCTGGTTTGGCGGAACGAAACCGCGATCACCAGGTTGTTCGCCCCCTCACCCCATCCCTCTCCCCACAAAAGGGGCGAGGGCGACCGGTTAACTGCTTCGCGCCGTAAGGTCAGTACGCCGTGGGCCTCTCATGTTTGCCACCTCGCCCCCACGGGGAGAGGTCGGCCGAAGGCCGGGTGAGGGGGTCCGGGCGGCGGTGTTCAGCGAGGAGTCTCGAAATGAAAAACCATTGGCGGATCGGAGGTTCTCCCATGCGAATCATCTTGATTGGCTTCCTGGCTTGCGCCTTGTTCAGCGCTGTTGCGAGCTGGCGTGCGGGCGCGCAGGAGCTTCCCCACTTTGAGGACGCTCTTCCAGGTCATCTCCTGGTGCCGCACGTTCCACCGTCGCAGGATTCCGACAAGGAGATCGCCGGCCTGTCCAAGGGGAGCCGGCCGGAGGTGCTCACCTGGGACCGGGTCTACGCACTGGCCCTGGTGCGTGCCCGCTCTCGCCGCGGAGCATTCTCGGAATCGCTCGACCCGGCGGCCCTCGCCGGAGAGGCCGCTCGCCAGGGAGTCGCCAACTTCGAGCGGTTCCGCAGTGATTTCCTCGCCGGCGGGCTCGGAGCCGGCGGCAGGCCCTTTCGCGACCCCAGCGCCGCCGTCCTCGAGCTCCTCGGCCGGCTCCAGGCGATCGACAACGCGCGCCGGAATGTCCCGGTCCACGAGGGCCTCGACAAGCTGCTTCACGAACGAGCCCAGGGTGAATCCTCAGGCCTGAACCGTCTCGACGTCGACATGGTCGGTGCCTCGCTGGCGCGGGCTCGCCAGAGGCAGGCGGATGAGATCAGGCAATTCCGCGATGGGCTTGATGAGCTCAAGGTCGCGCTGGGCCTCTCGCCGCGCGCGGCGGTCATCCTGGACCGGCAAAGCCTCGCGGCGTTCCGCGCGGTGTTTGACTCTGTGGATGCCTGGAACAGAAACTCGCAGCGGAACCTTGAAGAACTTCACCGGCTCGTCGAGCGCTTGCCGGCACTGGGTGAGGTCGTCCTCGACGGCCAGCCAATCCTCGCCAAGATCGAAAACAGCCCGGACCAATGGGAAGACGTGTTGACGGCCGCGGCGCGACTGGCGATCAAGCACCGGGCCGACCGGGACATTGGTCGGGCGCCTGGGGATTCCGGCGCCCGACTCGAGCTGAGCGTCCGCCGCCGGATCCGGAATTCATTCGAGATGGGGCGTGCGTATGTAAGGGAAAAGCGGAGCTACGAGCTGGCCATCCGCATGAGAGACCAGGCGTTCGAGCGTCTGCTCGCGCCGTCCGTGGGGGTCACGACCTCCCGTTCACCGCTGCTCGAGGGGCTGATCGAACAGGTCACCCGGGTCCTCACGGTCGAAGACCGGCTGGCCGCGCTCTGGACCTCATTCCGGACGGAGCGGCTGGCGCTCTATCGTGACCTCGGCGTGCTGCCGCACAACGATTGGAATTCCTTCTACGCAGATCTCTCGGCTGGGCCTGTCGCCGCCAAAGCAGTCCCGACGGTCCCGCCCAAACCGCGGGTCACCAAGACCGCGCCCCAGGCTCCAGCGCCGGCTGCTCCACCGGGCCGGTAAGCCGGGCCACGTGATGGCGCCCCGTTCGTTGGCGAAAAACACGTCGCGTTCGTCGTCAGCGAAGCCGGGATGAACGCCCCCCCCCGCGGAAAGACCAACGTCTCACCGCGCCAGGCGGGGCCTCCGTGCCCGCCATCTCTCGACTCCCACCCATGATCCGACGGGAAGACCGGAATATATTACCGGTCCGTTCCTCACGGAGTGACGCGTGGTATCATCATGCCACGAAAGTGGATCAGCGTGGCGACGATCGAGGCCTCTCCAGGAAAATGCCGGGGGCCCTGTCCTGGTTCCTGGTGGATCGGACATGAGATTCCTGGTGGACGTCGGTGCGGATGAAACGTGCGAGCTGCAACAAGAAGGCCGGGATCGGGGCCTTCTAAGGGGCTTGAAGAGATGGACCAAGGCGTCAATCATGCGTCGGAACCACCGCGAAGCGGCGGGAAATGGCTCGGTCTGCGTGGGCTGCTCGTCGCGCAGTTCCTCGGGCAGTTCAACGATCAAGCCTGGAAGCAGCTCGTGATCTTGCTGGCGATGGCGGCGGTGGTCAGCGAGGCCGAGAAGCAGGAGCGAACCGCGATCGTCACCATGATTCTCTTGAGCCCGCTCATGCTGATCTCTCTGCCCGCGGGCGTGCTGGCGGACCGCGTGAGCAAGCGAACGGTCATCCTCGCGATGAAGGTCTTCGAGCTGGCGCTGATGCTGGCGGGCACGGCCGCGCTCTTCAACCAACCCGATGGGGGGCTGCTGTCGATGGGTGTGCTGGGTCTGCTCGGAGTTCAGACTGCGTTCTTCGTCCCGGCCAAGTACGGGATCCTGCCCGAGATCTTACCTCATGAACGGCTCTCGGCGGGAAACGGCCTGCTGGAAATGACTTCGAATCTGGCGATCATCGCCGGCATCGTCGCGGGGGGCGTCATCCTCTATTTTGTCCGCGGACACGTGTGGTTGGGCGGGTTGATCCTGTCCGGGCTCGCTGCCTGCGGCCTGCTGGCAGCCTTGACGATCCCGCGGGTACCGGCCGCGCGGGCCGAGGGGGGGCTCGGTACGACCGTGCGCATGGCCTGGGAGTCGATCAAGGCCGATCGCGTGCTCCGGCTCGCCATGATTGGTCAGGTCCTCGTCTGGACGATCGCGTCGCTCGTACCGCCGCCGATCTATGCTTACGATGCGACCCAGTTAGGACTGGAGGACTGGCAAACGGGTATTCCGCTGGCCGCGCTGGGAATCGGTATCGGCGTCGGTTGCATGTTGGCGGGCAAGCTGTCGGGGTCGAAGGTGGAATATGGCCTGCTGCCGTTGGGTGCGCTGGGTCTGACCGTCGGCGCGCTGGCTTTCGCCGTGATTGGGCCCCGCGTCGGCGGCACGATCGTCGTGATGGCGGTCCTGGGCGTCTTCAGCGGGCTCTTGTTCGTTCCACTCAATGCGCTCTTGCAATGGCGATCACCCCCGGACCGGCGGGGTGCCATTATCGCCATGGCGAACGTGCTCGTTTATGCGGGAATGCTCAGCGGCACGGCGCTGGCGCTGGTACTGGCTCGGGCGGGTTATTCGGCACGGGAGACGTTTCTGGGCGCGTCGATCGTGTTGGGCGCCAGTTTCCTCTGGGCCCTATCGCTCGTCCCGGACGCCTTCCTGCGCTTCATCCTGATCGGCCTGGCGCACACGATCTACCGTGTGCGAATCGTCGGACGGTCGAACGTGCCGAGCGAGGGGGGAGCTCTCCTGGTGCCCAACCACGTGTCGTTCGCCGACGGCCTCTTCGTGATCGCCAGCACGGACCGCCCGGTGCGTTTCGTGGTCTACTCCGCTTACTTCGACAAGCCGTTCATCGGCTGGGTCCTGCGGTCGATGAGGGCGATACCGATCTCCCCCAGCGGCGGCCCGAAGATGATTTTGGAAGCGTTTCGCGAGGCCGGCCGCGCGCTTGACGAAGGGAATCTGGTCTGCGTGTTCCCGGAGGGCCAGCTCACGCGGACGGGGATGATGGCTCCGTTCCAGCGGGGGCTGCAACGGATCGTCAAGGGCCGCGCCACTCCGATCATCCCGGTCCATCTCGATCGCCTGGGCGGCAGCATCTTCAGCCCGGCGAACCCCAGGCACCTGCCCGAGCGAATTCCGTACCCCGTGACGATTTCGTTCGGTAGACCGCTGCCGGCCGACGCGTCGTTGTTCGAGATGCGCCAGGCGATTCGCGAGCTCGACCAGGAGGCGTGGACCTACCGTAAGGACGACCGCCGCCCCTTGCATCACGGGTTCATCCACCAGGCGCGACGGCACCCGTTCCGGCTGGCATTCGCCGACTTTCAAAGACCGCACGTCTCGTACCTCAAGGCCCTGGCGGGTTCGGTGGCGATCGCACGCGCCCTGCGACCGCGCTGGCAAGGGCAGGAGAGCGTGGGGATCCTCCTACCCGCCAGCGTGGGGGGAGCGCTCGTGAACCTGGCCGCGACCCTGGCCGGCAAGGCCGTGGTCAACCTCAACTTCACGGCCGGCCGCACAGGCATGGAATCAGCGGCCGCGCAGGCGGGACTCCGGACCGTGGTCACCAGCCGGGCGTTTCTGGAGAAAGCGAAGCTCGAGGCGCCCCTGGGCACCGAAACGATCGTTCTCGAGGACGTGATGACCGGAATCACCACCACGGCCCGCTGGAGCGCCCTGGCGCTCGCCTTGATCGCGCCGGTTCGGCTCCTGCAACGCGTGGCCGGCGCAGCGCGCAGGCCGGCGATGGACGACACCGCGACCGTCATCTTCAGCAGCGGCAGCACGGGCGACCCCAAGGGCGTGGTCCTCTCTCACTTCAACATTGATTCCAACGTCGAGGCCATCGGCCAGGTGTATCGCGTGCAGCGCAACGATCGATTGATCGGGATCCTGCCGCTCTTCCACTCGTTCGGGTACACGATGTTCTGGTTCGCGGCCAATTCGGGGATGGGGACGGTCTTCCACCCCAGCCCGCTGGACGCCGCCCTGATCGGGTCGCTCATCGAGCAGTATCGGGTCACCATTCTGCTGGCCACGCCCACCTTCCTTCAGCTCTACCTCCGCCGCTGCACGCCGTCGCAATTCGGCTCGTTGCGGCTGGTGCTCGCCGGCGCCGAGAAACTGGCCGAGTCGCTGGCGCTGGCGTTCGAGGACGCCTTCGGCATCCGGCCCATGGAAGGCTATGGTCTCACCGAATGCGCCCCGGTCGTGGCCGTCAATACCTTCGACTGGCGGGAGCCGGGGTATTTCCAGCCTGGCTCGCGGCGGGGCTTCGTGGGGCAACCGCTGCCGGGCGTCTCGGTGCGCATCGTCTCGAGCGAATCCTACGAGCCCCTCGGTCCCGACGCGCCGGGCCTGGTCCTCGTCAAAGGGCCGAACGTGATGCGCGGCTATCTGGGCCGCGACGACCTGACGCAAGCCGCCTTCCGCGACGGCTGGTACATGACGGGCGACCAGGGATTCTTGAGCGAGGACGGCTTCCTCAAGATCACCGGACGGCTCTCCCGGTTCTCGAAGATCGGCGGTGAGATGGTGCCTCACGGCCTGGTCGAGGAAGCGCTCCAGGAGGCTGCCCGGGCGACCACCCAGGTCTTCGCCGTCACGGCCGTGGGCGACGAGCGCAAGGGGGAAAAACTGGTGGTCCTGCACACCCTGGCCGACGACCAGGTGCAACGGGCGTTCGAGAGCTTGAGCGCGCAGGGCCTGCCAAACCTGTTCATCCCGCGGCGCGATCACTTCATCAAGGTGGACGCGATCCCGATCCTGGGCACCGGCAAGCTCGACCTGCGGGCGATCCGCCGCATGGCCGAGGAAAGCCTGCGCGGCAGCGATACGGGGGGATAACGGGACGGGATGTCCCGGGCTGATGCCTTCAGCCGGCCCGGTCATCGGGGCGGCGGGTTCCCGACCCACAAGCCCCGCGCTCTCGATGCAAATGCCTTAAGACAAGGAAACGAAGAGCGAGAGACCGTGGTTCCTCTGAGGTTCGTCGATAAGTAGATTGTCCTCCATCTTTCCACACAAATACGAGCAAGTAACCGATCAGAACATCATCTCATCCCCGGGTATAACGTGGCGCATGATCCGCCCACGCTGGTGGGGCAGCATGTCAAGGATTCTCTCGGCTCGTTGCCGCGGCAACGACTCCTTGATTCTGCTTTTTAGAACGTCCAACCTGCCTAAGTCATCGAACAGCCTCGCCGTCTGCATCATTTGGTCAACGTCACCTGAAGCGATTGATTGATCGAGAGAATTCTGAAGTGCTGCCTCCAGTTCCTCCTTTCGTCCTGCGAGCATAAGCAGATGGACGTAGACTTGCGGTCTTTTCGCGAGTATGCTCGCAGGACGGAAGTCCTTGCTCTCGAAGAGTCTCTTCGCCGCGGAGCTGTCCCTCTGCTTAACAACGAGGGAAGCCCAGACCGACTGGAATTCCGGGTTATCCGCAAGAGTCGTCACCCACTGATCGACTGCTGCCTGAGCCTGTTGATACTCCTCTGCCTCGATTAAACGGCTTATGCAGCCAATCACAATCTGCGGATTTCCGTCAGGCGCTCGCAAAAGCTGCTCAACTACACGAACAGCCCTGTCCTTGCTTCTTTGCATGAGGAACTGATCGACCAAACGCAGACCCACATCTGGATCGTTTCCCCCCTGAGCGTCCCAAACAGCTTCAACGAACTCTGCCAACATGGGGATGGAATCCTCCCGTGGTCTACGTTCCGGCTTGAAATGCTCCGAAACAATATCCCGCAACAACGGCTGGTCAGAGCGACGAGACAGTTCCCAATAGCGAACAGCTGTCTGTAGCATCTTGCCCGAAGGAGCATTCCGCAAGCGGTAGAACTTGAGAAGTGCGAGATATGATGTCGGATGCGGACAGTAGGTCGCGAGTGCTTCCAAGTCGCTCTGAACTCGGTCGGGTTTTTCAAGCAGTTCTTTCATCGCACTCCCCACTAAACGATCAAGGTGCGGCTCTACCCGCTCTTTCGTAATGATCTGGGCTAATAACCGGTGGTAATCACGCAGAAGAGGAGATTCATCGACCGTCTTCGTACTGCCGATACGAAGGGACTCTTGAAACGCCAGCGACTCCTCCGCGTGGAGAACAGAGACGGCGGGAAGGTCAATTGCTGGCGTCTGATCGTCCGTGCCTGCACACAAGAACGCACGAACACCCTCTGTGATTCGCCTCTCAAGGTCTGAATCGACTCGGCGCGGTAATCCCGGCAGTCTCGCCAGAACCGGCACAATTCCTATGGATTTGTTTCTCTGCTGGGACGCTCGAGTGATTCCACGGAGGACTTCCCTTGCTCCTTCAAGGTTCTCTCGATTGTTGAGAAGAAGACAGACTACCTGATCTGGAAGCAAAGTGGTTGCTACGCCTCCAATCTCTGTGATCCCGGTGCGAGCGTCTATGAGAAGAAAATCGGGTGAGAACTCGGCTCGGATTCGCTCCTTCAGTTCTAGGAAGAAGAGGAGTCCGTCCGCGCCTTCCTTGTAGAACATCTCATGCCAGTTCAG
>JBIOJM010000328.1:0-11544 GCA_044450785.1 Isosphaerales bacterium | reverse complement strand
CTTCAGGAGGGACAAGGTAAAGCGATTGAGCCAAGCAAAGTTCTCCCGCAGCGACTCTTCTCGGATCCGCGACTCGTCCTCGCGATACGTCACATCGAGAACCCAATGGCAGGCATTCTCGATACCCCAGTGACCCCGGACGGCTCGGGCGAACCGCTTCACGCCCATGGCCAGACTGCTGATGTAGTAGCGGACCTCGATGGTCTCCTTGCCGTCACGAAGGCACCGGGACGTCACCACCCCGATCGTCTTCAGCCCCTTCCACAGCGTGAACCCTGGCAGGCTCTTGGGGGCCGGGACTTGGAGATAAGGTCGCATCTCCTCACGTCCATGACCTTTCTCAGTCGTCACATGCTCACGAGCCCCCGCCAAGTCTCCCTCGAGCTGTTCGTCAATATGCTCGATGATCGCTTGATGCAACGTCTCCTGGTTCCCCTTCAACGCCAGGACATAGTCCCCCTTGCCTTCGATGATCTCCGCCGCGATCGCCTTTTGGGTCCCCATCGCATCGATAGTGATGATCGCTCCTTTGATGTCCACCAGCTTCAGAAGCTCGGGAATTGCCGTGATTTCGTTCGACTTCTCAGCGCATGCCACCTGTCCGAGCGACAGGCCGAACTCGCTGGCCCAGATGCTGACCGAGTGCAAGGCGCCCAAGCCCTTCTTGCGATCGTGGCTCCGCCGTGCCGTCTTGCCATCCACCGCCAGAACGGGTTGCTCCACACCGGTCGCCGCGGCCGCTGTCGCACGCAACGAATTCAACCAGTTCACAAAACAGGCTTGAAAGGCACCCGGACGCAGTGCCATCAACACACGACGAAAGACGTCCTTACGCGGAATCCCGTTGGGCAAGTTCAGTGTGTTCAAAAGGAACTCTTCTTTCAAATCAGCCCACCTGGCAATCGCAGTCGGCCCGCTCGCACCGGCCAAGACCGCCATCATAGCGATGACAATCACACTGACCAAAGGGTGCTGCCGATTGACGGCGGAGCGAGGATCCTCTAACTCCGCAAAATGAAGGACAACCTCATCCAATTCGACACGCTGAATGTGCGCCATGGTTGACTCTCCGCGCGCCCCTGGCAATAAAGCAACACGAAGAATGGTGTACCAATAAACGAAACAAAGCGCAACTACCTAGATTGCCACGCCTACCCAAAGTGCGCGCTGGCCCTGTATCGGAAATGCCGTCGATCTCGTAGAAACGACCTCAGAGCCGTCACGTTGGTCTGTCAATCGGCGGGGATCTTACGAGATATACTGAATATGCAGGACAACTTCAGACTATGCAAACGGTTTGATCGAAACAACTCCCCACCGGGCGGACGTCGTGGAGCGTGGAACGGGGTGCGTGGAGCGGGATGCGGGGTCAGTTTAAGTCGGCCCCAAGCACACCAGGGTGATGTCGTCGGCCTGTGAGTGTCCGGCGGAGAACTCACGGATATCCTGGAGGATCGCCCGGCCGACGGCGACCGGTCCGCCAGACGACTGGGCCACTCGTTTGAGAAGCCGGTGGTTGTTCTGGGAGTCGTAGAGCTCATCGCCAGGGCTACGCGCGTCGGTCACACCGTCGGAGTAGATCACGACGACGTCGCCCTGGTTCAACTGGACCTCGGTCTGCTGGTAAACCGAATCCTCCATGATACCGAGCGGTACCCCGGAGACCTCTTGGCCGACTTCCTCCACTCGGCCGTCGGCGCGACGGATCAGCACTGGCGTGTGGCCGGCTGATGTCAAGGTCAGCTTGCGTTTGGGAGCATCGAGCACGCACAGGCTGAGAGTGATGAACTTATCCTCGATTCCGGCGGCGCAGAGCAGGCTGTTCAGACGAGTGGCGGTCGGCGCGGGGGCGTTCTCGGTCAGAATGCAGTACCGCGTGTCACCGGAGAACTTGGCCATCATCAATGCCGCCGCCACACCTTTGCCTGAGACGTCGCCTAGTGCCAAGGCCATGCGGTCGGCAGGGAGCGGCACAAAGTCATAATAGTCACCCCCGACTTCGTAGGTCGGCTGGTAATGAGCGAAGAACTCATAGCCTGGGACGGTAGGCACGACTTGCGGTAAGAACTTCTTCTGCACCTGCTCCGCGAGTTTCAGATCGCGGTTCAGTCGCTCGCGCTCCAGGAGCGACTCGAGCAACGAAGCGTTCTGGATGGAGATCGCCGCCTGGCTCGCGACGGCCGTTAATACGTCGAGGTCGTCCTCGTTGAACTGGCGGCGGTCGCTGGTGTCGAGTTGGATAATACCGAGCGCCTTGTCGTCCGGCGTCAACAGCGGAACGCACATGACCGAGCGGATTTTCAAGTCGGAAATCGAGGCGCTGCTCGGGAGGTTCTTGTCGTCGCCAGCGTCCTGGCTCAGCACCGCCTTCTTCTGGCCGAGCACGTAGTCAACGATTGACCGGCTGATGCTCGTTGGGACCTCGTCCTCGGGTACGGTACGAAGGAAAGACGTACGCTTCTGGGGGCGGTACTTGAAAGCCTTACGCACCAGTCGCTTGCTCGAGGGATCTTGCAGCAGCAGGAAGAGCCGCTCGGCACCGGGAAAGATTTCCATCAGGGAGTCGAGGATCTTGGGGGCGACGGCGTCGATCCGCAACTCGCTGGAGAGACTTCGGGTGATGTCCAGGATCGCTTTGAGCTTCACCTCGGGACGAACCACGCTGGCCATCGTGCTCGAGCGCGAGGCTTCGAGTGTGCGGAAGTCCGGATTTTCCCTGCCGTCGCTCTCGGTGACCACCATGACGTCGGCGGCGGGTTCTGGATCCTTCGTCTTGGGCGGCTCAACGGCGTGGTAGACGAACTCGACGCCGCAGATGTTGATCCGGTCGTTCTCCTTCAGAAGATGCTCGACACCACCCTTCAACTCGGTGTCGTTGACAAGCGTCTTGTTCCGCGAATCGAGATCGACCAAGAAGAAGGCGGGCCCGACTTTGCGGATCTCGGCATGCCGCCGGCTCACTCCGTTAGCAGTCAGAATGATGTCGCACTCCGGCAAGCGACCGATCACCGTCACGTCGCTTTTCAAATCAACCAGCCTAACGGCAAGGTCTCCGGTCACCTGCTTCAAAACCGCCATTTGACAGTACTCCGACACGAAACGGTCCTCGGAACAGAGGGTGGATGATAGAGAAAGTATGGCCTGCCGGGACCGATTTGTCTGCTCGTATAGCTTAATCATCGCGGGGCTCCTTTCGGAAGGTATGTGGTTTGGGCGAACGGAGTTCTTCGACCGCTTTCTTCTTGATCTCACTTATCCGCTCCCGCGTGATCCCAAGCTGCGCATTAAGGATGTCTCCGCCCGGGAGGCTCTCGAAGCGAGTAAGTGTCGAAAGAGTCCGATCGATTTCCTCAACAAACCATTTTAGGGTAGCAGCCCTGCTTTCGGTCTGATCAGGCCCCGGTTCAGTCGTTATGGGCGTGCCCAAGCTGAGGCAAAAGCGCGAGGTCTCGTCGGTCAGATAACGCTCCACGAACTCGCTGAACGAGAGGGCAACGACCGAAGTCGAGTATTCTCTCGAGTCCGATTCGATGGCGATCACCTTATGGGAGTCGGTTCCGGAGGGGGTCAGTCGAATCGCGTAGGCAGGTAGGCAAATCGAGTGATCTGCGAAGACGAAATACGCGGACTGTTCCTCGATGAATCGAAACGGTTCCGGGTACTCGTCGCTGCACTGTACGACTTCCTTGAGAGGCCAGAAAGAGAACCAGTCATCGTCGGACTCGTCACGTGAGCCCATCCCGTCTATCTCGAGAAAGTAAGTGCGGAAGTCAAAGGGCAGGGAGACGCCGAAGCGCGTCTCGAACTCCCTCAGCCGGTCCTCAGCGACACCCGGCGCCGGTTTTATGCCCTGAGTCAACCAGTGCGCTCGGAGCCTTTCGCCGATCGTGCTCATGGTTCACCTCGCAACCAGTCGCGACCAATCACCAGCTCACCGAATTTGGCCTTCCTGTGCCGATAGCGCACCTGATCGGCGGCGCAAAGTCTCGGCGCGTGTCGATGAGCCGAGGCGGGGGGATACAGCAGCATGATCAGGGTCATGTAGACCCACCCGGCCCAGTTGGCGCCGGCGGCAATGGCGAAGAAGGCCCCGAGGACCGGCGAGAGGGCAAACACGACCGGCCCCGCCAGGGCGGTCGGGCATTCCCCAGCGCCGCGCTTCTCCCATGTTCGCAGTTGCCCGGGCCTTGTCACCTGGCCGGCCGGTCAACTATGCTCCTCGGTACCGACCCTGGCCAATCCGATCGCCCGAGCCCCAGGAGGACACGATGGCACGTCTCAGCTTGTCCGTACGGGTTGTGTGCGTATGCCTTGTTTCCAGCTTCGGCGGTCCGGCATGGTCTCAGCAACCAGAGACGCCCAAGGATCAGTCGAAGAACAAGAGAACCGCCTGGCTGCATGAAGTCTATCAGCGGGAAGCGTCCGCGTACAAGTTCTTCCTCGACGATCAGAAGCGGCAAGAACTGAAGTTGCGACGCGAGCCGGTCATGCGCTGGACGAGCGATGCCGACTATAACGGCGAGGTCTACGTCTGGACTCATCAGGGGGCGGCGGCGATCGTCGGGTGCATCTTCTCGGGGCCGCAAGGCCAGAATGCACGCCACATCATGCACGAGTTCCATTCCCTCGCTCCGAATCCCCTCTATGCGGGAGAGCGGGGCGGATCCGGCTGGCTTCCTCAGGAACCCGGCATCAGGCTCGAGCCGGTCCCCGACGCACCGGAACCGGCCAAGAATCAGGCACGTCGGCTGGCGCAGATGCGAGACCTGGCGCGACGCTTCACCTCGCAGGTGCACCGGGAGAACTCGAAGTGGAAAATGCGCCTTCTGACCCAGCCCATCTACCGCTACGAGATTTCGGACGCGAATTCGCCGGTCGTCGATGGGGCCGTGTTTGCCTTCGTGTGGACAGCCGGGACCGACCCGGAGGTGCTCATTGTGATCGAAGCCCGTAGCACGGACATGGGAGTCCGGTGGCATTACGCCCCCGCGAGGTTTACCAACTGCGAAGCGTGGCTCCAGTACCAGGGCAAGGAGGTTTGGCGAGCGGATCCCGCCACGACCGGCATTTTCGATGGGGTGACGACAACGCGCTATGGCGCTTTCCAGGTGAAGACAATCCCCAACCAAGGCGACGAGTGATGACCACGAGTGCCATTTGACCGCGATGACCAGAGCGAAAGCCGTTCAATGATTTGGCGCGACGAAAAGGGGCCAGGAGCCGATATCGCTGAATGATCGCAGAATCGGCTCCTGACCCTTTTCCGCAGTCTATGACCCTTTTCCGCAATCTAGAGGTCGCCGACGGCGCGGCGAAGGCGAAAGAGAGCGAGGCTCTCGTCGTAGACCGCGTTGTAGTAGTTGGTCAAGGACTGGACCCGGCGGCTCTCGGCGTCGAGGACCTCCGTGTAAGTGCTCAGTTGCTGGCGATAGCGGTCGGTGACGACCTTGACGTTCTCCTCGGCCTGGTCGATCGTCAGGTGTGCGACCGGGAGGCGGCGGCGGGCTTGCTTCAGGTCGAGCCAGCGGGTGCGGACCTGGAGCGCGACGTCGGCCGCGGTGTCGGCCCGGTGCTTGTGCGCGGCGAATTCCTGCTGGCGCAGCGCCGCCGCCCGCCGCCGGCTGGCGCCGCCGTCGGTGATCGTCCAGTCCAGGTAGAAGCTGGCTGCGCCGATGCCTTGCGGCGTCAGGTTGTTGTTGCCGATGAACGCATAGGCCATCGTGAACCCGGCCTGGGGCAGGACCCCCGCGCGGGTCGCGTCGGCTTGCGCGGCGAGCGATCGAGCTTGTTCGGCCAGGCCGACCAGCTCTGGACGCGCGCGAAACGCGCGCTGGGTCAGCTCACGGACCTCGTCTTCATTTCCCGCCTCGGGCGCGCTGGTGTCCTCGAGTGCCTGCTCGGCCAGCTTTTTCCAGTCGGTCGTCGCGGGAAAGACCGTCAGCTCGTCCAGTTCCACGACCTGGGCCGGGGGACGGCAGAGGTAGCGGTTCAAAGTCGCCCAGGCGGCTTCCAGCGAGGTTCGCGCCTGGATCAGGGAAAGGCGGGCGTTGGCGAGCGAGACCAGGGCCGCGAGCTCGTCGCTCCGGATTGCCAGGCCCTGCTCACGGCGGTTTCGCACGTCTCGGGCGAAGGAATCGAGCTGCGCGACGTTGCTCCGGGCGACTTCCAGGTTTTTTCGAGCCCGCAGCACGCCGATGTACGATTCGGCGACGGTGAGCTTGAGATCGAGTACCGTGCGGAACTCCTCGCTCCGCTGGACGCCGACCTGAGCCCCGGCCGCGTCGATGTTGCGCAGGATTCGCCCGCCGGTGTAGAGCGGTAAGCTCGCGTAAGCGATCGAGATCGGCAGGTCCCGCTGCCCGGGCCCCAGCACCGGCACGGCCGCGGGCAGGCTATTCGTGATGGTGGTACCGGCCAGTCCAGCCGCGGCCCCGCCCGTCGCGGACGTGCCGAAGAACGATCGGGTGCTCACTTCGGGCGACGCCGTCAGAAACGCATTGAACGTGTAACTGCGCAGGCTCGGAAGCCGCGCGGACCTGGCCGCCGCCAGGTTCAGCCCGGCCGCCACCGACTCCGCCTGCTGCGACTGCACTTGCTGATTGACTCCCAGCGCGATCGACCACGCCTGCTGGAGATTCTCGCCCCTCACCGGCGAGAGACTTGCAAGCAGGCCGATTGCCGATGCGCACACCACGACAAACCGCGGGGTCCTCATGAAATCTTTATCGGCCTGAGAGGGTTGTAACACGATTCGCCAGCCCGGGTAATCGTTGCCAGAGTCTTTTCCGTTCCCTATCCTGTTAAACTGCGTGCGCGGAGTAAGAGTTTGCGGGCAAACCCCGAGGAGTTCCCCTTGCTGGCTGATGCGCACGGCACGAGGCTCGACCCTGAGTCGCGCCCTCGAAACAGGTTGCGGCGATTTTTGGTCGTGGCTCTGGTCGTGGGCGTGGCGGGGGTGGCCGCGTGGTACTTCCTCGGAACGAGCCCAACTGCCGACAAGCGGCTGGTCTTGCAAGGGGACATCGACGTCCGCCAGGTCAATCTCGCCTTCAAGGTCGAGGGGCGGATCGAGACCTTGACGGTCGACGAGGGTGATCTGGTGAAGCCGGGGTAAGTGCTCGCCGCGCTCGACAAGCGGTATTTCGAGGATGATCTGAGACTGCTTCGCGCCCGACGCGACAATCAGAAGGCCGTCGTCGCGCGGCTCGAGCACGGCTCGCGTCCCGAGGAGATCGCCGAGGCGAGAGACTCGGTCGCCGAGCGACAGGCCGAGCTGGACAACGTGCGACTTGTCCTGGAGCGAAGGGAAGCCCTGGTGAAGAAGGGGTCGGTCACGCGCGAGGAGTACGACAATGCGCGGACGGCGGTGCGGGAGGCCGAGGCACGGCTGCGGGCGGGAAAGGAGGCGCTGCGGTTGGCAGAGATCGGACCGCGGCGGCAGAACCTCAACTTCTTCGCGGGGGTGTACGGCCTTGCACGAGCGCGCCGGCGCGAACAGGTTGGGCGGATGACCGAGGCGTTCGGGCTTGGCCCGCACTCGAGGATGCTTTCATCGCGCTGGTCGAGGCGTACGACCGGGAAGGAGAAGGGCCATGAGCGACCGGTCCCGCGGGATTTCCGCGCGGCTGCGGCGGGTCGCGGGGCTGGTGCGCAAGGAGAGCCTCGAGATCATCCGCGACCCGAGCAGCTACCTGATCGCGGGCGTCCTGCCGCTCTTGCTGCTGTTCCTGTTTGCCTACGCCGTCTCGCTCGACCTGAGGAAAGTGCCGGTGGCACTGGTCGTCGAGCAGGCGACCCCGGAATCCGACAGCCTGGTCGCTTCCTTCCGTAACTCGCGCTATTTCGACGTCCGGCTGGCGCGGCATCGCAAGGAGGTGGAGGACGAGCTGGTATTCGGCCGGGTCCGCGGTGTGATCGTGCTTGCCTCCGACTTCGCCGACCGCCTGGGCCGCGGCGAGCAGGCCCCCGTGCAGGTGATCGTCGATGGCAGCGATCCCAATACCGCCGCCTTGGTTCAGGGCTACGTGCAGGGGGTCTGGGCCAACTGGCTGGGGCAAGAGGCCGCTTCCAAGGCCGGGCTGGCCGTGCGGCCAGGAGCCGAGGCGCCGATCGAGATCGTCGCCGGCAACACGATCCCGGCGCTCCTGATCGGCCTGGCCGAGGGGACGGTCATGCTCTCGGTCGGAGTGTTCGCCTTCCGGATCCCGTTCCAGGGGTCGATCCCGCTGCTCTACGCCAGCATGGTGGTGTACCTGGTCGCCGTCATCGGCGTCGGCCTGTTCATCTCCTCCCTGGCCCGAACGCAGCAGCAGGCCTACCTCGGCACCTTCGTCTTCATGGTGCCGGCCGTCCTGCTCTCGGGCTTTGCCAGCCCGATCGAGAACATGCCCGACTGGCTTCAAACCGCGACGCTCTTGAACCCGCTGTGGTACGATGTGACGATCGTGAAGGGCTTGTTCTTGAAGGGCATGCCCGTGGCGATGGTCGTGCGGCTACTCTGGCCCCTGGCCTTGATCGCGCTCACGAGCCTGACCGCGGCGACGTTGCTGTTCCGCCATCGGGTCGAGTGACGTCATCCTCAGCCGAAACCGATCGCAGCACGTGCCCGTGGGCGTCGACGATCGGCCCGCCGCCTTGGTGCAGGGGTTTGCTCAGTCCCTCGAAGAAATGGATCGTCGGTGGTGCGGTGATGCCGCCCGAGATGATCGATTGAAGCGTCTCGTTGACGCTCCAGGCAATGTTGGTCACCGATTCCTCGGGCACGAACAACGTGAATCCGGCCGGCGGCATCAATCCGGTCAGCACGCAGACCGTGAGGATGTTCCTGCCGGTGGTGACGTCCCTCAGGGAATTGGTGACGAGCCCGAGCGATCTTGTCCCGGGATGTGGGAACTCGACCAGGACCACTCGCTTGAACTCTCCGCCCCCCTGCAACTGGCTCCCCAGCGACTCGACCACGTTGCGCACCGCCTTGTAGATCGTGGCGACGATCGGCACGTGGAGCAGGAACCAGTCGAGAGTGCGATAGAGCCACGACCGGAAGACCAAACCAAGGATGTACAGGATTCCCAGCGCCAGCACGATCGCCAGGATCGGGGAGGCGATGTTGAACCACCATTTGGGGAGCTCGTCCAGAGCGGGATTATCGAGCATCAAGGCGTGAATCCGATTGACCAGCCCGGCCAGCGGAGTGAGCAGAAACCGCTCGATGGTCAGGAAGATCCAGTAAACGATCCAGAAGGTGATGACGATCGGCAGGCTGAAGATCAGTCCGCTGATCAATCGCGCCCGCATCGAGCTGATGAACGACCCCAAGCCCCAGGCGGCGGGCAAACGAGTTGTCGCTCCTGCGGATTGAGAGGTTGGTTCGCGCGCGGAGGACGAGGGGAGACGAGCCATGACACTTGCTCCAGATCGAGACGAAACCGAAGAACAGGCCGGCCGTTCGCGGGCCGCACATGGTCCTAGAGGTTAGCCAGCCTGGGGCAATCAGGCAATTCCCGGCGCCCGAACACCGAAGGTCGAGACAGTCGTCAGGCGGCGATATGGGTGCAGTGCTCGCCCGCGCGGGGCCGAATCGTTACACTAGTTGAAGGTTGCCGCTTGCCGGCCGCCGGTAGGCGTTCAGGACGGTTCGCCTCTCACGAATCGCCATTCGCCGCCAGCCACTTGCAGCTTGTGACGGTCCACTATCCAGTCGCCAGTAGCCATTTTGAATTCCCCATGATCGGACGCCAACCCGTGCCTGAGCCCAGTGTAACCAAGAAAATCGACGTGGGTGGAGTGACGCTCCGTCTCGGCAACCCGGACATGACCGAACAGAGCTGGATCGGCCAGGACGTGATCCTGCGGCAGCTTCTGGCTTGCTGGCTCGTGGTCGACCCGCGGGACCTCCCGCTTGCTCCTCGGCTCACGGGCGCGCCCGGCATCGGCAAGACGACGCTGGCCATGGCGGGCGCCCGGCTGCGGAAGCAGCCGCTCTTCATCAACCAGTGTACAGCCGACACGCGGCCCGAAGACCTGATCGTCACACCTGTCCTGGCCGAGAGCGGGAAGATCGCCTACCACGCCTCGCCTCTGGTATCGGCGATGCTGGTGGGGGGCGTGTGCGTGCTCGACGAGGGGAACCGGATGAACGAGAAGTCGTGGGCCAGCCTGGCCCCGCTCCTTGACCACCGCCGCTATGTGGAGAGCATCGTGGCCGGCATCACGATCCCCGCTCATCCGGATTTCCGCGCCTGTGTGACGATGAACGAGGACGAGTCGACCTATGAGGTGCCCGACTACATCCTCTCCCGCCTCCAGCCGACCTTGCTGCTGGGCTTCCCCAGCCGCGACGACGAGATGGCGATCCTCAAGTACCACCTGCCGTTCGCCGAGAATGCGCTGCTGGCCCTGACGGTCGAGTTCCTCCAGCAAGCGCATCGTCTCAAGCTGGACTTCTCGCCGCGTGACGGCATCAACCTGTTGCGGTTCGCCATCAAGCGAATGGCGCAGGACCCCACCCACCCGCTGGGCCGCGACGCCGCCTGGCGCGAGGCTCTTTTCTGCGTCCTGGGCGAAGAGGCCGCCGACCTCGAGGATCTCGCCCGCCGCAAGCGCCGGGCCATGGGCGGCCAGCACGCCCCGCTCGGCCTGGGCGACCTCTTCTTCAGCCCCGATGATCCGCTCCACCCGGACGCGGAGGACGAGGATTTTGACGAGGACGTATAATAAAGGGCTTGTCCATGTCCACGATCACACCTGCGCAACTCATGCCAACGCCGGCGCCCTGGGCGTCGCCGGACCTTTACCGTCTGAGGGTCGACGAATACGAGCGGATGGCGGGAGTACTGGACGATCCCCGGGTGGAACTCATCGACGGTTACCTGGTGAAGAAGATGGGCAAGAAACCGCCGCACATCTGGGCCGTGGAGAGTCTCCTCACGGCATTGACTACCGTGCTTCCACCCGGCTGGTTCTGCCGCAAGGAAGATCCTGTGCGAATCCCCGACTTCGACGAGCCGGAGCCGGACATCGCGGTGGTTCGGGGCCCGCGCGAAGCGTACCGAGGCCGGATTCCAGAGTCCAAGGATCTGGCGCTCCTGGTCGAAGCCGCCGAAACAACCCTCGAACGCGATCGAGGCCCGAAGCTGTCGGCCTATGCGAAGGGCGTCATCCCGGTGTACTGGATCGTCAACCTGATCGACGGACAGGTCGAGTTGTATTCCGATCCGGCCCCGGAGGGATATCGGTCCGTGCAGATCTTCAAGCCTGGCCAGGAGGTCCCAGTGGTGATCGACGGCGTCGAAGCCGGCCGCATCGCCGCCGCCGGCATCCTGCCTTGATCAATCCTGGAGAAAGAAGGCGCCTTGGCTGGCGCGTTTTCGAAGGCGCCCTTTTTCGATTTCGCCCCGATGGGGCAGTAACATATCAGCCCAGGGCAACGCCCTCGTCGTTACACACATCTCGGCGGCGGTCGCCGGTAACCCCTCGCCGAACCCCAAACGGAGCGAATGAGACCGCGATGGGACCAGTTACATTGAGCGCGGAACGTGGCCGCAG
>JBIOJM010000327.1:0-11579 GCA_044450785.1 Isosphaerales bacterium | reverse complement strand
TGCGCGCTTTACCCGGCGAGCACCGCGTTTCCTTTCCCCCCCTTGCGAAGGGGGGGCCAGGGGGGGTGGCCCCGGCAGAAGCAATCACAGAGTCTTCGAAGGGGCTTTTTACCCGCCCCGTCGCGCCTCTTAAGCCCCGTTGCCAAGGATGGGAAAGCCATTCACGATGTCCGAGGCGTCCGCCCCCACCCCCCCTGGCCTCCCCTTCGCAAGGGGGGGAAAGGGATCGCTCGGCCGCGCCGTCTTTCGATCGCGCGCAACAAAAACACCCGTCTCCCAACCGCCGTTCCAGTGCAGTCAACACGAACTTTTCATCACCCCAGGGTGGGCCTCACGGCGTTCGTCGCCGTGAGGTCCACCGAAACTGGCCCGTGACGTGGTCGGACTCCCCATGGGCAATGAGACGATCGAGGAGACTTCGACCGCCGTCTCACATTGACTTCATGCCCAAGCTATCCATCAGGAACGGCAGATCGATCTCGGGGTAGACCGGGAAGGAGTCGAGCAGGTCGTTGACTCGTGCATGGGCCTGGCTGCGAACGGTTTCGTCGAGGGTGTACTTGGTCTTGTCGGTTGCGCCTGATTTGGTCTGCGCGGGCTTCACGTTCTCGAGCACGAGGGCGACCACGGAGGCGATCTCGTCCATTTCGGGCTTCCCCATGCCGAGGGTCGTGACGGCGGCGGCCCCGAACCGGAGGCCGCTGGTGTACCAGGGGCCGTTGACGTCGAACGGGATCGGGTTGCGGTTCAAGGTGATGCCGCACCGGCGGACGGCATCCTCGGCCTGGCGGCCGGTGACGCCGTGGGTCGAGGCCACGTCGAGGACGAGCAGGTGGTTGTCGGTCCCGCCCGTGAGGACGTTCAGGCCCAGGCGGACGAAGGCTTCGCCCAGGGCGCGGGCGTTGTCCACGATCCGGTGCGCGTAGGTTGAAAACTCGGGCCCGAGCGCCTCGGTGAAGGCGACGGCCTTGGCCGCCATGACGTGGGGGAGCGGGCCGCCCAGGACGAGCGGACAGCCCCTGTCGACGTGGTCCTTCAGGTCGAGATCGCACAGGACCAGCCCTCCCCGCGGCCCGCGCAAGGTCTTATGGGTTGTCGTCGTCACGATGTGAGCATACGGAATCGGGTTGAATTCACCCTCGAGCACTTTGCCGGCCACCAATCCCGCGAAGTGGGCCATGTCGACCATCAAGACCGCGCCGACGCGGTCGGCGATGGAGCGCATCCGAGCGTAGTTGATGTTGCGGGAATAGGCGCTGAAACCGGCGAGCAAAATCAGGGGCTTGACCTCGATGGCCTGGCGCTCGATGGCGTCGTAGTCGAGCAGGAAGGTGGCCCGATCGACGGTGTAGCCGTACGCCTCGAACATTTTTCCGGACGCGTTGAGCCGGTAGCCATGGGTGAGGTGGCCCCCGGACGAGAGATCCATGCCCAGCAAACGCTGGTTGCCGAGCGCTTGCCGGACGCCGCGCCACTGATCGAGGGTCAGCTTGTACCAGGACGCGGGCGTGAGCGCGTCCTCGCTCTCCGCTCCCAACGCCTTGACCATCTGGGGGAGCTCGACCCTGGCGCGCAGGACGGCCCAGAAAGCAACGAGATTGGCGTCGGCGCCGCTGTGCGGCTGGGCATATGCGTGCGCCGCCCTGAAGAGCTCCCGCGCCCGGAGATTGGCCAGGTCCTCGATCGAGTCGACGTTGTCGCACCCGGCATAGAACCGGTGATGCGGGATCCCCTCGGCGTACTTGTCGGTCAAGAGGTTGGCCATGGCGCACTGGGTCGCCAGCGACGAGAAATTCTCGCTGGCGATCATCTTGATGTTCCGCCGCTGGTCAGCCAGCTCCTGAACGATCGACCGCGCCACCTCGGGCGCCACCCGGGATACGCACTCCAGGTTGGCGAGGTAAGCCACGAATCCGGGCGCGACCGTCGCGGGATCCTTGGTTTTCAGGTAGGTTTCGACCAGGGAATTCGGCATGGTTTTACTCGAGGTTGCTAGGCAGCGCGCGATGCCCGGTTATAATGTGGCTCACCAACGTCGCGATTGTAACGGCCGGGACCGACCCGGCTCAAGTGAAGCCGCGAGGAGCATGCGATGTCAATCGAATTGACGCCGGCGAAGACGCGGATCGGCTGGATCGGGACGGGAGTCATGGGCTCGTCGATGTGCGGCCACCTGATCGCAGCCGGCTACCGGGCCACGGTCTTCAACCGCACCGCCGAGAAGGCCAGGCCGCTGGTGGAGAAGGGCGCCAGGCTCGCCGATTCACCCCAAGCCGTCGCCGACGCTTCCGACGTCGTTTTCACGATCGTCGGCTACCCTCGGGATGTGCGCGAAGTGACCCTGGGGGAAAGCGGCACGCTCGCGGGCGCGCGACCGGGGACCGTGCTGGTGGACATGACGACGAGCGAGCCGGCACTCGCGCTCGAGATCGACCACGCCGCCAGGGCCAGGAACGTGCACGCGGTCGATGCGCCGGTTTCCGGGGGCGACGTCGGCGCGCGCGAGGCGAGGCTCTCGATCATGATCGGCGGCGAACGGGAGGTGGTCGACGCGCTCCGGCCTCTGTTCGCAACGATGGGCAAGACCATCATCCATCAAGGGCCGGCCGGCGCCGGGCAGCACACCAAGATGGTCAACCAGGTCCTGATCGCCACCAACATGATCGGCGTGTGCGAGGCCCTGCTCTACGCCTTCAAGGCCGGGCTCGACCTGAACGTCGTGCTCGAGAGCGTCGGCAGCGGCGCCGCGGGTTCGTGGAGCTTGAACAACCTCGGTCCCCGAATCATCGCCGGCAATTTCGAGCCGGGGTTCTTCGTCGAGCACTTCCTCAAGGATATGGGTATCGCCCTCGCCGAAGCCCGCCGGATGGGGCTCAGCCTGCCGGGATTGGCGCTTGCCGAACAGCTCTATCGCGCCGTGGCGGCTCAGGGCTACGCACGCAAGGGTACTCACGCCTTGATGCTCGCGCTGGCCAACCTGTCGGCGGTCGACTGGTCCGCGCGGCCGAAATGACGACCGGATCGGCAATCTCGGCGGGCACGGACGCCCGCCCCGCTGTGCCCTGGACCAACCATCTCGAGTGGGGCGGGCCTCGGTGCCCGCTGTTCTCCGATCTGCGTGCAGGTACATAGCCCTTGAGCCAGTGCCCGATTTCCGTATAGAATCTACCCTTTCGTCGAGGCCGAACGGGTTTTCCCGAGTTTCGTTCCACGTGGATTGTTGCTTTCCCGACCCCCCGAGGAGAACGCATGGCCAGTCGCCGCCGAGGTAAAGGACGTCGCAAAGTCGGGCGCAAGAAGCGCCGGATGCGCAGCCGGATCCGACATCGCAAGAAGTGACGCAACCCGATCGACCGCTGCTTGTTTAGCCTGCCTTCCCATTCCTTCATCCTTCACGAGTGGGAGCCCTGATTCATCCTTCGTCCGTCATCGTTGATCCTTCATGGAGCGATCTGGCTGGGGCTCGCGGGGCTGGTCCGGGCGGGTGATCCCGATCCACCCCGGAGGCCGCGGCCGCCGCGCGTGTTCGCCTCCAGCCGGTGCTTGATCGATGAGATCTTGGCCCGTCCGTTCGACCGCGACGTCCCGATGGGCTGCACGGGTGACCGCGTCTGGGCATCCAGCCCCCAGGGTTGGGCCTTCCGCGACGACGTCCACTGGCTGGACGCGTCCCGTGTCGCGGCGTTCGACTTCGAGATCCGCGACGAGCACGGCCTCCTCGCACCCGCCAGGGCGACGTATTACCCCAGCCACATCCACTACGAGGAGACGGTGCGGAAGGAGATGACGGCCTCGGCGTCGTTTACGTTCGCGCTCGACAACGTCGAGGACCCATTGAGCCGGCCGTTCGAGCCGAAGAAGCGCTGGACGTGCTGGTCGAGCGGCCACCGCGAGGATTGGTATGAAGTCGAGTTCGGCATGCCGCGCACCCTGAGGGGGTTCGACATCTTCTTCTTCGATGATGCCCCCTCGGGCGGTTGCCGGCCGCCCGAAACGTTCGAGGTTCAGTTTCTTAATGGAAACGACCGTACATGGACGCGCGTTGAACTCGACAGGGTCTTTCCCGAGCGGCCGAAATCAGGTGAGAACCGGCTCCGGTTCAACGCGGTGTCCTCCCGTCGCTTTCGGTTCGTCTTCCACCATGCGGGCGGCGGGTTCTACACGGGCCTCTACGGCGTCGTGCCCATCGTCGCGGGCCCGGGTGCACCGACCCCGCCCGCAAGTCCGCTCGAATTTCGCTGCGATAAGTTCATCAACCCCTCTGACACGCTGGTCACGGTCGTGCGCGTGCACAACCCCACCGACCAGGTCCAGACGATCTACGTGGACCCGATCGTCGGCCTCGAGAAAACCTTTGAGTTCTGGGACCTCCGGAGCGCATCGGGCCTCATTTCCGTGCAGGAAGGCGAGGTCTCCGGGCGGGAACCGAGATCGCTTTCGATCGACGGGCGGCAGGAAGTCCAGGGATATCCGATCGCCACCCGTTTCCGGTACGCGGTCGTGGACGATCCCCCACGCGTGCTCAAGGTTGCCGGTGTCGGGCAGGGGCGAGGTGTGCCGTTCGACGGATTCGCGAAGCCCTGGCTCGATCGCCCTTCCGAGATCTACAGGGTCTTCGGCCATCACATTCAGCCCGGGAGGACCAAGGTCTTCAAGGCGGCCCTCGAGCTTCGCACGGGGACGGAGCCGTCGAATCTCGATTCCGTCGTCAAGCCCGCGACCGACCGCAGGCTGATCATTGCGCCCGGGGACCAGGACACGCGCGATCTCGTCGCTGCCCAGGTCGAGTCATACCAGTCCTGGTTCGACGCCAACCTCGCCCATTTCGACTGCTCCGACGCCTGGATCCGCAAGATGTATTACCACCGGGCGTACGTCTTGCGCAAGAACATGCTCGACCCGAAGCTAGGCCGGATGAGGTGGCCAACGCAGAGCGAAGGGCGGTGGCGGAGCAACTGGTATCCGAACGTCATCAGCTACGGGGCGGCCCATCAGGTCCGCGAAGCGCGGTGGCTGCGTGACCCGAAGTACTGGCAGGGGCATCAGAGGACCTGGGCGGAGAACGAGAAATCGAACGGCGTCTATCCCAGCCACGTCACGCCCAAGGGGCCGGCCGGCGGCCAGTATACGGACTGGATCACCTCGACCGCCTGGGAAGGCCACCTCGTCCATCCCGACCTTGCATTCCTGTCGCAGGTCGTGGACAAGCTCGCAGCCAACGTCCGGGGCTGGCAGCGGCAATACGACAGCGACGGCGACGGACTGCTGGAAGTCGACTCGCACTGGTGGACCGGCATGGAGTATCAGCCGTCTTTCTTCTTCTTCTCGGACTACAAGGTCTCGAAGGATTTCGACCAGCCCGCCCTGCAGGTCAGCCTCGAACGCGTCGATCTGACGGCGTACAACTACGGCAACGCCGTGGCCGTGGCGCGGATCTACCGCCGGCTCGGCCAGCCGGCGAAGGCCAAGGAGTTCGACGACCTGGCCGCCAAGATCGCCGGCGCCGTCTTGGCCAAGATGTGGCGGCCCGAGAAGCAGTATTTTTACTCGCTGCGCGCCCTTGACGACCGGGTCGCCGACGTGAAGGAGGTGATCGGTGTTTATCCCTTCTACTTCGGCATGGTTCCCTGGGGAAAGGGCTACGAGTCGGCCTGGGCGTCGATCCTGGACCCCGGCCAATTCTGGACGAAGTGGCCGGTCGCCTCGGCGTCGCGCGAGTGCCCGGCCTACTCTCAGACGAACTGGCCGCGGGACGGCCGGTCGATGGGCTGCATGTGGAACGGCCCGACCTGGCCGCACGCCAACTCGCTGGTCTGTAGCGCGATGGCGCGGACCCTGCGGGCAACCCGCGACCAGAAGGTGTCCGGCTCTCCGCTCGCGCGTGAACACCTGTGGGCGCTCTTCTCTTCATTGACCAGGGCCCAATTCCACAACCAGGACCTCGATCACCCCTGGACGGGCGAGTTCTACAACGGCGACACCGGCCAGTGGAAGACGGCGGAGCGCGACTACAACCATTCGACATGGCTGGACATCCTGATCCCGGACCTGCTGGGACTGGTGCCGCGCGATGACGAGGTGGTCGAGATCGATCCGCTGCTGCCGGCCGATGCCATGAGCTTTTTCATCCTCGACGGCCAGCGGTACCACGGTCGCGACCTGACGATCGTCTGGGATGCGCCAACGCCCGGATCGCCGGATCGGTTCGGCGATGGTCGCAAGGGGCTCGACCTCTACGTCGACGGCCGGCTCGCGGCCAGGTCGCCCCACCTCGCGCGGCTGCAGGTGGACTTGAGTGCGGCTCGTGAGCGAGCCCATGGCTCCAAACCAGCCTCACCCCCGCCCTGATCGCGAGCCCGGCTTCAACCTTGGCGTGCCCGGCACCCGTTAGATTGGCGAATGAACGAAGAGGCCGTATGATGGAAGCATGACCGACCCCTTCCTCTCCTTTTGAACTGACCCCGGAGCGGGCCATGGATCACCGTCCTTCGATCGAGCTCTTGGAATCGATCCATTTCTTTCCCGGCGTGTACAAGATCAAGGCCATCGGTCGGGCCGATGATGCTTTCGAGTCGAGGGTGGTTGAAGCCGTCTGCTCTCACCTGGCCGCGCGGTCGGACCTGGACTACTCGGTCCGGACCACGCCGGGCGGCCGCCACGTCGCCTTGACGCTCGACATCTCCGTGCAAACCGCGGAGCAGGTCCGGGCGATCTACGCGGAAATTCGCGAAGTCGAGGGATTGACGCTCTTGTTCTGAGACGGGGGTCCGATGTCTGACTCGCCTGCTTCGCCGCAATGGATTGACGTTTCGCAGGTCGACGACCTGCGCGACGTCGTTCATCGTGCGGTCGCGTGTCTGGCGCAGGGCGGGGTGGTCGGGCTGGCGACCGAAACGGTTTACGGCCTGGCGGCCTGCGCGCTCTGGGCCGACGCGGTGGCGCGGGTGCGGGCGCTGCGGAGGTCGGAGCCCTCACGCCCCTTGACCCTGCTTTTGAAAGGCCCCGACGAGGTCACTGACTGGGTGCCCCGGATCTCGCAAGTGGGCCGGCGGATGGCCTGGCGGCTCTGGCCCGGCCCCGCCACGCTCGTCTTTTCCCGCGACACGTCCGACGGACTGTTCAGCCGTCTGCCCGAGCAGGTCAAGTCACTGGTGTCCCCCGATGGCGCACTCGCGCTGCGGAGCCCGGCCCAGCCGATCATCAGAGACGTACTGCGGCTCCTCCCCGCTCCCCTGGTCATCTCGATGGTGGCCACTCCCGAGCGCCCGATCCCCTCGACGGCCGAGGCCCTTCGCGGCCTTGCCGGGCTCGACATGGTGGTCGACGCCGGGCCAACGCATTACCAGAAGCTTGCGACGGTGGTCAAGATTGACGAGGATCGGTGGAGCATCGAGCGCGAGGGGGTGATCGACGCCGCGACCCTCGCCGAGACCTCTTGTCTGATCATTTTGTTCGTCTGTACGGGGAACACGTGCCGCAGCCCCATGGCCGAGGCCATCTGCAAGGTGCTGCTGGCGCGCCGGCTGCATTGCCCGATCGACCAGCTCGAACAGCGCGGCTTCGTCGTACGATCGGCCGGCGTGGCGGCCGCCACCGGCGATCCCGCCGCGTCGCACGCCATCGACATCGTCCGGACCATGGGCGGATCGCTCGAGAACCATCGCAGCCGCAAGATCGCCGCCGGCTCTGCCCGGCAGGCCGACTTCATCTTCGCCATGACCATCGACCACCTGGACGACCTGCTGCGAGCCGTACCCGAAGTCGAGCCCCGCGCCTTTCTGCTCGACCCCGCCGGCGGCGACGTGGCCGACCCGGTCGGCTGCGGCCATGAAACCTACCTTCGAACCGCCCAGATGATCGAATCCATGATGGAGCAGCGCCTCGACGAGATCGGATTATGATTGGGGGTCGTGGCGGGTGGCGGGTGGTCAGTTTGAGGAGGCGTGAATGTCCCAGCGAGGGCGGAGCGCACACAAACGCGTTTTTACGCCCAAGACGTCGACACGTCGACACGGCCTTGGTAGCATTAGACTTGCGCGATTCGAAGGTTTTCAGGCGTCCACGGCTCAGGACCGAACTCCTCGTCTGCCGAGAGGCGATGCGTGTCGACATTTTTTTGTGCAAGTCCTGGCTCTCGTGAGAGTAGTGACACGACGCGACCCTTGTGGCATCGGGAGAGTTTGACGAGTATGCCATGTAAGCGGAGTTGAGGGGCAATGCGGCGCAGCTCGACGATGAGGCACGATGGTGACTTCGGCCAGCGGGGCGAGGCGGCAACCTTTTGACCCGCGAGCGTGGTGAGCAGGTCGAAGAGGTTGGATTCAAGGTGACGTTGACGAACGGCCTTCGCCCGTCAAAAGTCCACAGACGTCCGCCCATCATTGTGCAAAATCGCCGACGTCGAGGGTCCGTCTTCTTGCCATAAATGATTTGGGACCCAATATCTCCGTCGAGTAAGTCGTCGCAATCCGGTTTCAAGTGTGCGGAGCTTGGTTTTCTGTGATCAAATGATTGACCCGCGGGCGCGCACCTTCGACTCGTTCAACTACCTTAATTATGCGGCCGTTTTGCAGAAATGGAAATGTAAAATTGGGTATATAAGATCAGAACATTATATTGAGTAGTAAGTTGTGACGTTCTTGTTTTGGTCTTGGCGACCATTGCGCGGATCGATTCATCGCTGGGGCTCGGTTCCTCCGAGAGATTGTCCGGGTTGTGACAGCTTTGTCAGGCATCACGCGACACCCGTCCTTGTTTTCAACTTCGCTCTGGCCGTGAACCGGGAGCGACGAGTCGACTTCGCGTTGCCGGCACGGGCTGAAAGAGCGCCAGTTTCCCGTCCGATGCGACACGAAGATTGGGTCACCATGCAAGACACCAAGACGCCGCCCCCGGCTCCGAGGACCGCGAGGCTGCTGATCACGGGTCTGGGCCTCTTGATGGGGGTCATGACGACGCTGGTTCTCACCGTCGCCCTGCGCTCGGGCAATCCGGTATTCCGTGCGGTCATCCTCATGGCGACCGGACTGGTCTTCCTCTGAGGGCCCACCCTCGCCTGCGTTGTCAGGGGCGGTGCTCTTGCCACCCGAAGTAGAACCGGGGATGGTGCTGGAACATCAGGCTGCCCTTCATGCCGTCGCTCTTCCTGCGGACGACAATCAGAGGGGCGGCGATCCCCAGCACCTCGAAGTCATCGGCCAACTGCTGGGTGTCCCAGACCTGTCCATGCTTGGCTTCCAAGTATTCGCGGCTCCCAGACTGGGCGTTGATCTCAGCGAGCATTTGGCGGCGGATGTCCTCGGTCTCGTCAGTCATAGTGGCTCCTTTCTGCTGCAACGAACCGTGCGATCCGGTATCCTTGAGGTTGGCCATCGTTCGACACGTGAACGTCCGCCGACCATCAGAGAGGTGACTTGCGAGTGGCCAATGTGTCAACGGTGAATATCGCCATCGCATCAACGAATTCTGGGACGTCGCGAAAGGACTTACGTCAGATTTGCGATGTAAAGCCTGGATTAGAGATGAGACTTGTCACTCGGCGGTGGTGAGATGTCGGAAAAACCCTCGTCACGATCCTTGCGGCATCGGCTCCGGGTCAGCGTGCGCGCACTGATGATTCTCGTCTTGCTGGTTGGCGCCGGACTCGGCTGGATTGTCCGCAGCGCCCGAATCCAACGCGAGTCGGTAGCCGCGATCGAGAAGGCGGGCGGATTTGTGTTCTATGATTGCGAACTTAACCCAGACCGTACCGACATGATCCGGAGGCGGCGGTATCTCGAATGGCTGGCTGGCCGGGTCGGAATCGATTACTTCAGCAACGTCGTGGAGATGAGTCTGCCCGGTGATCTCTCTGACGCCGAACTAGCTCTAGTCGGGCAGTTCCCCCGGCTCGAGGAACTCTACAGCGATGGGTCGCAATCTTCCGTAACCGACGCGGGACTGGCCCACATGGTTGGACTCACAAGGCTTAAGAAGCTCGACCTTTCCGGCACCGGTATCACCGATTCTGGACTCGTCCACCTGAGAGGAATGGCGGGCCTCCAGGAACTCTATCTCTCCGGCACCGGCATCACCGATTCTGGACTCGTCCACCTGAGGAGAATGGCGAGACTTCACGATCTCGACCTCTCCGGCGACCGGATAACCGACGCGGGACTGGTCCACCTCAAAGGATTGACGAGCCTATGGACGCTTAGCCTCCGCAAGACCGAGGTTAGCGAGGCGGGAGTCATGCATCTCAAGAATCTGACCAATCTCCAGTTACTGGACCTCACGGGAACGAAGGTCGACGATTTCGCGGCTCAAGAGTTTCGACGGGCACTGCCGAGGGCGAAGGTGTTTTTCACAGGCATCCAGGCTCGGTGACGACAGCGGGTCCTGATTGATCTAGATTTCCCTGAAGTGGCCTCGGCTCCTGCTGCCGACGATCGTCGTATTCCTGACCTTATTCTTTGATCGGGTCGGGTTTTCCTTGATCTGGACCCTCGCCACGATGTCGTTGATCGGATTGGTTGCCGGGACGCTCTCGGCAATGCTGCGATTCCATTGACAAGCCGTCACGGCATGGTGAAGTCGTAAAGCCTGAAGTATAACCGCGGGGTTGACAGGTGGGCCGATCGGGGGCCAAGCCATGCAGGAGCGCGAGCTTAACCTTTGCGACCCGGGCGACCGTGATCTGCTCGTCTCCGAGTGGCTCAGCTACGCCGAGTCCGGGGACGAGGACTTCTTCTGGGCGGACGAGGCCCTCGCCTGTCTCATCGACGAAGACCCATCGCTTGCCTGGACAATCATCTTGGACCTCGTCCATCTTGCCCCGTCCGAGGGCGCGTTCGACGTCGCGGCGGCTGGCCCTCTTGAAGACCTCATCGCTTGGCACGGCCAGGAAATGATCGACCTCATCGAGCAGCGGGTGCAAGGCGACGAGGTGCTACGCAAGGCACTCTCTCGGGTCTGGTTGAACCGCGACGATCTCGCTCCGACAATCCTGGAGCGTTTCTGTAACCTGGGAGCCGTGCGCATCGGGTGAAGTATCGATGAGACCTAACAGTCCTTTTGGTACACGGTCGTCAGGCGTGAGATCGATCCCGAATTGATGCGCATGCTGTGATTCAACTGGGGAGGCTCTCGGTGGCGCTCGCCCCTCACCCCAGCCCTCTCCCACGGGAGAGGGTGCCAGAAACAGCGCACCTCCCACGGGAGAGGGTGCCGGAAACAGCGCACCTGACCGCCTGGGAGTAACATCATTCGTCGGTCACACCCCCTTCAGACACTTTCCCGGACCGGCCGGTCCGGGACAACCAGCCCGACAACGATCATCAGGGCGGCGAATGCCGCCAGATGCATCGCCCAGAGGGGATGCTGGCTCAGAAAAGCGAAAATCCCGACAGTGGGCTGTCAACCGTCGAGTGATGGGTTGGAGTACCGCCTTTAGATTCTACCTCCGTCGGATCTCTGCGCCGTGCGCGCATCTCGGGTCGGGCTGAGGCGGGCGCGGAACCGTGCCGTAGGGTGGGTCGAGCCGCGACTCGTCGCGGCGAGGCCCACCGCGCGGGCTGTGGCGCTCTACATCCGGTTGCGGC
>JBIOJM010000326.1:0-11625 GCA_044450785.1 Isosphaerales bacterium | reverse complement strand
GGGTGCGGGAAAACCGCACGCCCGGTTTGATGAGCGGGGTGTGGAAACGGAGCATGGCGAGGCTAGTGAGGCACCGGCAACCGAAAGGGCCGGACACAGATAGGCCGAGCCTAAAACCACCGCGCCACACCTCGACTCTACGGTTCTTGCATCGGCTTCCCGGCCCGAATTCCGGCAACACCGTACCCGGTACTTGCCTCGGCTTCGACGTTCTGGTCGTTTCCGACGATGGCTCGCTTGGCACGCGTCGGTGCTCCCGGCATTCCTCTTCACATCACCCAGCGGGGAAACCGCCAGCAGCCTACCTTCTTCTGTGGAATTGAAAGTCCTCCGCGGCCACGAGCATACCGGCCGCCCGTTGGGTGACGAGGCCTTCTTGGCATCCCTGGAACAGAACCTCGGCCGGATCTTGCGACGCCAGAAACCCGGACCCAAGGGCAAGCATCCGAGTTGAGTATGGCGTCCCCGGAACCCGGAACCCAAGGGCAAGCATCCGAGTTGAGTATTGTGTCCCCGGAACCCCGACTGTCGTCTCACGCACGTTCGGCTTCTTGGCGGATCAGCTCCCACACGCCCTCGACGTGCTCGAACTGACTTGGCTCGGCCCCGATTGAGATTCGGATCATCCATCGACCGTCCAAGACGGCCGGCGTCAGGTAAGCTTTGCCGGACCTATTGATTCTCTCGGCCCAGCTTAACGTATGGCGGTCTAATGCCTCTTCCGCAAGTCCAGGCGGCTCGTGGCGAACGCAGACTGTTTGCAGGGGCACAGGGGCCAAAAGTCGCCAGAAAGGGGTGGATCTCACCTGCGCGGCGAGCCACTGGGCGTTGTCAAGGTCTCGTCGTAAGCGGGCGCGAAGGCCGGCGACCCCTTCGGACCGAACCAGGCACCACAGCTTCAATGCACGGAATCGTCGGCCCAGAGGGATCCCCCAGTCGCGCAGGTTCTTGGCCCTCCCATCCGCCGCCGATTGGAGATAGCTCGGGTTCGTGGACATCACTCTGATCAGGTGCTCGGCGTCGCGGACGTAGTAGAGCGAGCAGTCAAAAACGGCGCCGAGCCACTTGTGGGGGTTGATGACAAGCGAGTCAGCCGCCTCGACTCCTTCCCACATCCAGCGACACTCCGGCAGGATCATTGCAGAGCCGGCCATGGCCGCGTCCAGATGGAGCCAGAGCCCGTGCTGATGGGCGAGGCGCGCGACGGCCCTCACAGGGTCCAAGGCCGTGGTGGTGGTCGTTCCGGTGGTGGCGACCACGGCGCACGGCTTCTTCGCCTCGGCAATGTCCCGCTCGATTTCGGAGCCCAGCGCCTCCGGGCACATGGCGTAGGCCGCGTCGGCTGGCACGGTGCGCACGTTATTCCGGCCGAATCCCGCTAGCAACGCAGCCTTTGACACGGAACTGTGGGCATGGGCCGAGGTGTAGACGACCAGCGGGCTCTCCTCTGTCTGCAGGCCGCCTCGAACCAAGCTGTATGAGGTCGTGCGCTCGCGGGCACACAGGAGGGCGACCAACGTCGAGGTCGAGGCGGTGTCCTGAATGACTCCTGTCCATGCGTCGGACAGACCCACCATCTGGCGCATCCAGTCGACGACGACCTCTTCAAGCTCTGTCAACGCCGGACTTGCCTCCCAGGTGATGCCGAGCACGCCGAGTCCTGTGCTGAGGTAATCACCCAGAACACTTGAGAGTCCGGCGTTGGAGGGGAAGTAGGCGAAGAAGCTCGGATGCTGCCAGTGGGAGAGACCTGGAACGATGGTTCGCTCGAAGTCGCGTAATATCGCCTGGAAACCCTCGGGCTCCTCGGGTGGGGTGTCGGGAAGCTGGGCCTTGATCTCGCCCGGCGTCGTGTCAGCCTTTACCCGCCTCTTCGAAAGACCGCACCGGTAATCGGCAATCCAGTCGATCAGAAGGTGCCCGAATTCTCGAAACTCGTCGGGAGTCATGCCATCTCAGGACATGTTCGGCGAACGATTACCGCTACTTGGTGGGCACCGGCTTGGCGTTGGCGCCGGCTTTCGGGTCGGCCTTCTCGGCCTCGTCACCCTGGGGGCGGATCAGCTCGAAATAACGCCTGATGGTCTGACGGTGTCCCAGGGGGATCGGCTCGGAGTTGAGTGCGGCCTCGGTCATGCGGCGGTACTTCTGGTACTGCTCGCGGTAGGTCCGGGCGGCGGTCTGGCGGCCTTCGGGCATCTGGGTCGTCTCGGTCTCCGATGCGCCTTCGCCCATCTGGCCCTGGACCTGTTCGCGCTTGCGGGCCGAGTCGAGCTTGGTCCGATCGCCGTCGGTGTTGCCGCTGATGCCCATTCCCCAGTTACTGGTGGGCTTGTCTGACTTCTTGCGCAGCCGGAGCTTGGCCGTGGAGTTCTTCTGGCAGTTGCATTTGCATTCCGACAGGTTCCGGGTCTGGAGTGTGAGCAGGTCGCTGATTCGCTTGCGCCGGCCCTGGCCGCGGGCCAGGTTGCCGAGCTTCTTGCAAGCCCCCTGCGCAGTCGCTTCGTCGTCGAGCGATTCGGCGAGCTCCGTCGTGGCGGTGCTCAGATCGGTCAGGCCGGCTTCCTCCATTCCCTTGGCGGCCTGGGCCAGCTTTTCCTTGAGGGTCTTTGTTTCCTTGCGGTCGAATTTGGGGTCGGCTTTTTCCAGTTGCGCAGCGGCGAGGTCGTACTTGCCCTGTTGCAGCGCCTGGCCGGCCCCTTCGAGAGCTTGAGTCGAGGCCATCGCTTCTCCGAGCGCTTGCATCTGGGCGTCGACGAGCCCGACGTTGAACTGCGCCTGTTGAGCCGTGATGGCCGCTTGCATCTCCGAGAGCTTGGCGAGCGCTTCCTTGGTGTCGACGCCCGGGAGTTTCATTTCTTGAATTGTCTCGGTGAGCTTCTGCACCAGTTCCGCGAGCTTCGGGTCTTTTTCCTTCTTGGCCGCCTCCTGGAGGTCCTCGATGCTCTCCTCGGCTTCCTCGGCCGCCGCCAGGACCGACTCCAGCGGTTGGGCGGGCTGGGCGTGAACGGGAGTCGGGCGAGGCCAGAGCAAGAGCCCGAGTGCGAGGAACATCGCGCCCAGGGCACAAGGGACGGCGGCCGGCAGGCGGAACGGCGCCACCCGGCGCGGGTCGAGCCCATCGAGGTGCCGCTCGGCGTCGGCCACCTGGAGCTCGTGCAACGGAGTGGGCTGGCCGCGGCGGATAAAGTCGACCGCCGTCACAGCCCGATCCTTGAGCTGGCAGGTCCGATCGACCATGGCGGCCGCCAGCCGGAACGATCGGCCGCGAGCCAACCCGACCATCGCCCCGATCGCGGGGCCCGCCATCAGGATGGCCAGCGCGTACACGGCCCACGCGGCGCCCCCTCCGGCCCCTTGCCAGCGCCACACCCCCAGCCCCACGCCCAGGAGCGAGCCGGCCAGCAGGCCGATTCCGGCGAAGCGAAGGACCTCAAGACCAAGCTGCCGCCGCCGCACCGGCTCCAGTCTCTCCAGGATCCGATCGCTCATGGAACGCGCTCCTCTCATCACTGCACGAATAAGTGGCTAGTTGCTCGACAAACTCACCAGTCCCGACGATTGTACGATCAAGCGGGCCGCGTGGAAAGTGGGATCCGCCGCCGGCGCGGCGAAAACAGCGTCAGGTCGATCCGGCGCAAGGCGACATCCAGCACAAATAATAACACGGCGGCCGTCACCAGATAGGTCCACAGCGGAACGGCCCGGGTCGCGGTCCGCTCGGGGCGATCGAAGACCGACTCGGGCCGGGCATCGAACCGCCCGCCCGCCGCGGCTGCGATCGACCGCAGCAGCTCGGTATTGCTCGGCCGCAACCGCAGCTCGTCGGGATACCCCACCGCCAACCCGCGCGTCTGCCTGCCGATCAACTGAGCATCACGGGTCTGGCTGAACAGCAACTGATACGATCCCGCCCGAGTCGTCTCGAACTCGGCCTGGTATCGCCCCGGCGCGACCTGGGCCATCTCGATCTTCTTGGTCGCAAGCTGCGGGTCGACCAGCGTCAGCTCGGTCAGTGCCCGGTTGAGGAACCTGCCCGACGGCTCGATCGCATCCAGCGAGACGACGGCCTTCCTGCCGTTGCGCTGGACCTGGACGACTGTCCCCTTGGCCTCGGACTTGCGAATCGCGTGGCGGACGACCTGGGCCCAGAACTGGCCGAACTGCGGCCAGCTCAGCCATTCCGCCGCCCAGCGGGCCTTGGCATCGGACGTGAAAGCGACGGTCACGCCCAGTCCATACCGCCACCAGGCCAGCAGCGGGTCGCCCGACTCCGTGACCAGGATGACCTCCGCGGTGGGCTTGGCCCGGGTGACGACGTAGCCGAGCAAGAAGGGGGCCTCGTCGAGCCGGATCTCGGAGAGGACCTGGGTCGATCGGACCAGGGTCGGAGCGAACGGCTGCTCGTTGATCGCCGACTTGCTGGCGGTGACGGTCTCCTTGGCGAAGATCTGGGGAACCTGGCCGGGGTCGTCGGCCACATACGACCGGCCGTTGCCCAGCCGGGCGATTTCCTCCAGGATCGCCTGGTCGGCGTCGCCCCCCAGTGCGACCGTCGAGACCGTGATCCGGTCGGCCGTCATGGCCTGGGCGATCCCTTCGAAGTCGCCCGGGGCGGAGATGCCGTCGGTCAGAATGATCACGTGCTTGAGCTTGGCCACGGTGCCCCGCAGCGTCTCGTGGGCTTCCTCCATGGCCGGTGCCATGACGGTGCCGCCCCCTGCCTCGAGACCCGCGATCCGGTCGAGCACGAAGCCTTTGTCGGTGCAAGGGTGCATTTCGCTGACCCAGAAATTCTCACCCTCGAAGGCCAGCACGCCGACCTTGTCGCTCGGGCCCAGCAGCTCGACGGCCGCCCTGGCCGCCTCCTTGGCCATCTCGATCTTCTCGCCGCCCATCGAGCCCGACTTGTCGATCACCAACATCAGCGCCAGGCTGGGCTTCTCCTTCTCCTTCTCGAAATCGCTGCGGACCGGCAGGATCTCCTCGAGGGAGGTCTTGTAATAACCCCCGAGGCCGAACGACTGGTCGCCGCCCAGCATCATCAGCCCACCACCCAGGTCCTGCACGTACGTCCGGGCCACTTCCATCTGCCGCAGGGAGAGGGCGGTGGCCGGCACGTTCGACAGCACCAGGAGGTCGTAATTCTGGAGCTCGGCCAGATTATCCGGCGCGCCGCGCGGAGGCCGCACGCGACCTGCATGTTCTGCTCTTCCAGCGCCCAGGTCAGGTGCTTGGCCTGGTCCGGGTCGCTCTCGACCAGGAGCACGCGCGGCTTGCCCGCGACCGAGACCAGGCCGAAGTCGCTGTTGTTGTCCAGCAGCGTGTCCTTGTACCCCTTGAGCCGGGCCGTGATCGGGGTCAGACCTCCCAGCTCGATCGTCTGCTTGACGACGACCCGGTTCTCTCCCTTCTTGAGCTTGACCGGCTGGTCGGCCACCTTGACGTCGCCTCGGTAGACCTCGACGCGTCCCTGGTCGTCGTCGTGATTGGCGTCGATCAGGATCTCGACGTTGAAGGGCTCGCCCTGGAGGACCTGCGCCGGCGCGCTCACGGCCGAGAGCTGGACCTCGGGATCGGTGCGGCCCGGCACGGAAACCGTCAGGACCTCGACCTTGCCAAAAAGCGCGGCCGCGGTCTTGAGTGCATCGCCGGTCGTCGGATTGCCGTCGGAGATCAGCACGATACGGGGAACGTAGAAGGGGGGGACCGCCGCCGCGGCCACCTCGAGCGCAGCGGCCAGGTCGGTGCCCATCCGATCGATGCCCGGCGCGTCCGCCGGCTCGGGTGCGGGCTGGCCGGCAGGGAGTTCTTTCCTCGATTCCGGCTTTGCCAGCTTCTTGATGTCCTCCAGGGCCAGGGCGCCGGTGCGGACGCTCCCCGGCTCGGAGGCAAACGGCAAGACGGCGAACCGGTTCGAGCCGGCATGAGCAGCGGCCTTGGTCAGAAAAGCGTCGATCGCTTCCTTCCCCTGGTCGCCGACGCTCTGGCTACGATCCACGGCGAAGACGACGAACAGCTCTCGGGTCGGCCGCACCAGGTTCAACCCGGCCAGAGCCAGGATCAAGAGGACCACGATGGCTCCGCGCAGCCAGAGCGAGAGGACCCGCTGCCAGTGGGCGAAATCGACGAGGGTGCGGTAGAAGAAGTAGACGAGTGCCGGCAGCGCGGCCAGACCTAGCAGCCACCAGGGGCGCGTCAGCTCGAGCTGGATCTGTGGCAGCAACGGCACGAGGCCCATCAGTCGATCCACCTCCGCTGGTAGAGGAACCACTCCCAACAGGTCAGCATCAAGGCCGAGGCCAGCAGATAATACCAGATCGGCCGGACGGCCAGGCCGGCCGCCAGGCTGGTTCGGCGCTCGGGGAGGCCCCCGGCCGGCCGGATGTCGCTCTCGCGCCGATCGGCCAGGTTGCACGCCAGCTCGGTGAGGACCTCGGTCCCCCCGCCGCCGGCGCCTGCTTGCGTGCCTGGGGCCGGGACATCCCGGCCGCGCTGCCGTCGCTCCTCGCGCGCATGGTCGCCGGGCGTGCGGCGGACGACGCTCCAGACCCCACATCGGTCGAGGGGGCCGACGGTCAGCTTGGAGGCGCCCTCAGGCACGATCAGCGGTTGCTCGCGGCCATCGGGGGCGCGGAGGAAATATCGGGCCGTCGTGTCTTTCTCCGGCGCCAGCTCGACCTCGGCGACCGCGCCGGCGGCGAGCGCTTCGCGCAGCTCACCCTTGGTTCCACCGAACCAGTTGAGCAGGTTGGCCATCATGATGGGAAACGCGGTCTGGAGCGGCAAGTCGCTCTTGTCCAGGTCGACGGTGAGCAACACGACCTTCCCTGGCCCGGTTCCCGCGGGCCGATCGAGCACGGCATAGAGGGGATCGCCCGCCGCCGACTCGGCCAGCACCCGAGCCGGCCCCGTGAGTGCCAGCTTCCGCGCCTCGGGCATCACCACGTTGTCGAGGCGAATATGGAGCATCAACGGAGAGTCTTTGTCCTGCTTGGCGACGACGGGGTTATGGATCGTCGGGCCGAGCTGCCACAGCGGCCCGGAGCGCTCGGGCTCGATCACCAGCACGCTGCCGGCCGGCAACACGTCGGGCACCTTGCGATGGAAGACCATGATCGGCGCGGCCGATGCGCTCGAGGGCCGCCCACTCCCGGACGCCTTCGAGAGCGCCGCACCGCCGGACGGAGGCGGCCCGTCTCTTGGCACTTTGACGACGTCGAGATCGACGAGCGGAATCGCCTCGAAGACCTTCTCGAGGAACAGGTTGCCCGGCGTGACGAGCGTCACCTTCTGGCGGGAGCGGCGGGGGAGGATCGCCCAGGCGGAATCGTCCGCCGGCAGGGAGTCGGCACGGTCGAGGCGGGCCCGCAGCCGCCCGCCGTCGGCCGAGGTCTTCTCGAAGACCTGGACGGCTCGTTCGCCTGGGGCCAGAGTGAGCGGCACCACGTCGATCGGGTCGTCATCCAGGTCGAGCTCGAGACGGAAAGAAGCCGGCTCGTCCGCGGCGTTGACGATTTCGACCAGGATCTCATAGCCGATCGGATCGAGCAGGCTGCGGCGCGCCTGGAGCAGGGTGATGCCGGCGTTCGCCGTCTTCCGGCCCAGTCCGATCAGCTCGACGTCGTCTTGGCGGGCGAGGTCGGCTGCGCCTTCGAAGCCGCCGTCGGACAGGACGACGACCCGGCGCATTTTCTCGGAGCCGGACAGCAGCCGCCGCGCCAGCGCCACGGCTCGCTCGATGTGGGTTGGTCCGTCGCTCGCCTTGATCGAATCAAGGGCGGCTCGCAAGGTGCGCTGATGGTCGGTCGGGCCGCAGGCGACTCGTGGCTGGGCTGCCGCGGCGATGATCGCCAGCTCGTCGCCCAGCCTCATGCCGTCGATCAATCGAAGGCCCTCGGCCTTGGCCGCGCCCAAGCGGGTGGGTGCCACGTCGCTGGCGTTCATGCTGGTCGAGTTGTCGACGACCAGCACGATCCGCCGCGCCTGCGCTTGCTGCCATCGGAAGAGCGGGTCGGCCAGGGCGAAGACCAGGAGGGCCAGGAACGCGAGCTGCAATAACAGCGAGATCAGGTGGCGCAGCCGCTGCCAGAGCGACCGTGGCTTCTTCTCCTCAAAAATCTGCTGCCAGAACAGGAGCGTCGAGACCGGCACCCGCCTCAGCCGGATCTTGAGGATGTAGAAGACGACGATCGGCACCGCCAGGCCGGCCAGGAGGAGCGCGGTCGGGTTCACCAGGTTCATACCAGGGCTCCCGCCGCCCTCATCATCCGCAGCAGCAGCTCGTCGAACGGGACGTCGGTCGCCGACGTGGTCCCGCCGATCCCGTAGGTGTTGCAATAGTGCCGGACCGACTCCAGGAAGCCGGCGAAGATCCGGCGGTACTGCCGCAGGTTCCGCTCGGTGATCGTGACCCTCCGGATCGTACCGGTCTCGACGTCGACCAGCTCGACGTCTCCCTTGACCTCGGGCTCGGCCTCGCGGCGGTCGTAGATCTGCACGAGATGAGGCTCGTATCGGTGATGGCGCAACAGGTCGAGCCCGCGCTCGAAGCCGTTGGGATCGAAAAGGTCGCTGACAACGACGGCGAGCCCGCGGCGCTGGCCGCGATGGACGAAGTTCCGCGCCACCCGGGCCAGGTCGGTCAAGCTCCCCTGCGGCTCCAACCCTTCCAGGAACTTGAGCAGCGAGAGAATGCGCGCCTTGCCTCGGGTCAGCGGGAAGTCCGCCACGATGTCGCCCGCGAAGGCGACCACCGACACACGATCCAGATCAGCCAATGCGATATAGGCCAGGGCCGCCGCCACTCGCCGGGCGTAGTCGAACTTGGGCGGGTCGCCGAAAGCCATGCTCCGCGAGCTGTCGAGCAAGATGTAGACGTGCAGGTCCTCTTCTTCCTGGAAGCGCTTGAGCAAGAGCTCGTCGTGGCGAGCGAACACGTTCCAGTCGATATAGCGGAAGTCGTCGCCGGGCGTGTACTCGCGATGGTCGGCGAACTCGATGCCGCCACCAAGCTGCATCGTCCGCCGCTGGGCCAGCAGTTGCCCGCGAAAGACGCGCCGCGAGACCAGCGAGAGGTATTCCAGCTTCTTCAGGAAATCAGAGTCGAATAGCATGGGAAATAGTGGCTAGTGGCTAGTGGCTAGTGGCTAGTGGCTAGTGGCTAGTGGGTGGCGGCTACTTCGTAGCGGCTCGTGGTTGGTGGTTTGTGGGAAAATCGTGGCTAGTGGCTATTTGGTGGTGGTTGGTGGTTAGTGGCTGATCAAGGTCAATCAGGATCAGACAGGGATCTCGAAAGACCTCTCAGGAGGCGTCCGACCTCGGTGATCATTTCGATCAACTTGGGTTTCTGCGAACCGTTGATGTAGTCAAGCCGACCAGCGATCAGGATTTGAGTTTCTATCTCCTGAAGCGATCCCTGCGCGACCGATAGGTACCGGACGAACTCGACCGTTGACCTGGCCTGTCCCTCGGCGATATTTGAAGGCACCGAGACAGCGGCTCGACGGAGCTGGTTAGTCAACCCAAACATCTCCTTTCGGGGAAACTCATCAGTGACTTTGTACACGTGGATCACCAGATCCATCGCCTTCTGCCAGGCAATCAAGTCTTGGTATTGCCGAACGCCCATTGCCTTCTCCCCCTCACGAGCCACGAGCCACCACCACTGACCACGAACTGCTACGAAGTAGCCACCTTCCACTAGCCACTAGCCACTAGCCACTAGCCACTAGCCACTAGCCACTAGCCACTAGCCACTAGCCACGATTCAAGCCGCCGCGGCTGTCTCGACCGACCGGAGGATATCATCAATGATCTCATCCGGCTGGATGTTCTCGGCCTGGCCTTCGAAGTTGAGGATGAGCCGATGCCGCAGCGCCGGGTGGGCACAGGCCCGCAGATCTTCGCGTGAGACGTGGTAGCGGTGGTCGAGGATGGCGCGGATCTTGGCGGCCAGGATGAGCGCCTGCGCGCCGCGAGGGCTCGAGCCGTAGCGCACGAATCGCCGGGTTTTCTCGCTGGCCAGGCTGTTTTCCGGGTGGCTGGCCAGCACCATCGCCACCCCGTAACGGCGCAGCTCGTCCGCGATCGGGATCCGCCGGGCCAACTGGGAGAGCTCGACGATCCGCTGGCCGTCGAAGACCGGCTGGGCGCGCGGTTCGACCGCCTCGGTCGTCCGGTCCAGGATCGTCTCCATCTCCTCCGCGGTCGGAAACTTCACCAGCAGCTTGAAGAAGAACCGGTCGAGCTGTGCTTCGGGAAGCGGGTAAGTCCCCTCCATCTCGAGCGGGTTCTGGGTGGCCAGGACGAAGAACGGAGGGGCCAGCCGGTGCGTCGTGCCGGCCACCGTGACCGACCGCTCCTGCATGGCCTCCAAGAGCGCCGACTGGGTCTTGGGCGTGGCGCGATTGATCTCGTCGGCCAGCAGCAGATTGGCAAACACCGGCCCACGCTGGAACTCGAACCGGCGGATCCCCTCGGCCGTCTCGAGCATCACGTTGGTCCCGATCAGGTCCGCCGGCATCAGGTCCGGCGTGAACTGGATCCGCTGGAACTTCAATTGAAGCGAGTCGGCCAGCGTCCGGACCAGGAGCGTCTTGCCCAATCCGGGCACTCCCTCCAGCAGCACGTGCCCCCCGGCGATCAAGGCCGTCAACGTTTCCTCGACGATGTCGGTCAGGCCGACGATCACCTTGCCCACCTCGCGGCGCAGAGTCTCGAAGTCACCCCGGAACCCGTCAAGCTGCTCTCTCACCTCGTCGGTCGTGCTGCCTTCGCTCATCGGCGACTCCTCAGGTCTTGGTCGGTGCCCCCACGAGGCGACTTGACTCGGTCCTTGTCGCTCGGGCGCCCGTACCCTTACGATTACAAAGCGACAAACAAGCCCGGAGCGGGCAAGGAATTAAAAAAATGACGCCGCCGGCTCGGACATCAGTCAAACAGAATAACCGAACCGACATGCGGTTCGCAAACGAAATAAAAGAGGGCCCGAGAGCCGAACGGATCGCCGTGGGCCGATCGGCGCCGGCCGCCATTTTATTTGACGAAGTCATTCGGTCCGGCTATCTTGCGCGCATGTCGCTTCTTGAGGCCCGCATCATGTCCAAACAGCCTGGATCGGCCCGTCTCGTCTTCGTCAGCGGCTTGCTCGCCCTTCTGATCGGGGCACACACTCCCGCAGAAGCGCAGCCGAACCCTCCGTCAGGCAAGACGGAGCCCGCGCTGGCAGCGCCCGCCGATCCCGCCGCCGCCGAGGAGGCGCGCGAGCAGCGCTCCATGGAACGCTTCCTGTCGCTCCTCCAGAAAAACCCAAGACGCGGCACCGCGCTCGATCGCGTTTATGGATATCACGTCGAACGCGGCTCGCTCGATCCGTTCATCAAGGGTTACCATGACCGCCTCGCCAAGGATCCCAAGGACGGCTCTTCGTGGCTGATCGTCGGCCTCCTCGAATTCCAGCGCGGTCAGGATGCCGCCGCCGTCGCCGCGCTCCGCCAGGCCGAGACGACTCGACCAGACGATCCCCTGCCTCCTTACTATCTCGGACAGGCTTTCGTCCTGGTCGGACAGCCCGAGCAGGCCGCCGCCGCTTTCGAACGCGCCCTCGAACGAAAACCCACCCGC
>JBIOJM010000325.1:0-11641 GCA_044450785.1 Isosphaerales bacterium | reverse complement strand
CTCCAGAAGCGCTATGATGTCAATTCAGATTCACGAAACCGCCACCCCGACTGAGGCTGACGCTAGCCTGGCCCGGGAATCGCTCAAGCGCATTTCCCCTTTTCTCACATCTGGAAAGTCCGACCTGAGCATCCGCATTCAAAACGACGAGCAGGTCGGCGCGGACATCGTTCTGCCTGCCTCTATGCTGCGATTGCTGAAAGAAATCCTGGCGGAAATGGCCCAAGGCCACGGGGTAGCCCTTCTTCCGGTCCAGGCGGAATTGACGACGCAGCAGGCGGCAGACCTCCTCAATGTCTCCCGGCCATACCTGATCCGGGTGCTGGAAGACAGGAAAATCCCGTTCCGCCTGGTCGGTCAGCACCGGCGTGTTCGGTTCGATGATCTGTTGGCCTACCAACGCAAGGATGACCCCACAACTGGCTCCAAAGAGCTCGTTTCCTCCTTGCTTCGGGGTCGAAAATGGGGCAAACTGTGGGGACATAAGATTTTAGGCGCCCTCTGGGAGCCTGGGAGACGGTCATGACCATCAGTTTCGAGATACCGCAGGAGATTGAGCAGCAGATTCGCACCGATGGCGTGGACCTCGACCGCGACGCTAAGGAGGTTTACCTCATGGAGCAATACCGCCAGGCGAAGATTACCCACCGTCAGCTTGACGAGGCTCTGGACCTGAGCTTCCACGAGACCGAGCGACTTCTGAAGCAACGAGGTATGGGTCAAGACTTGGACATCGAGGAGTTCGAGGGCGGACGAGGGTTCTTGAGAAAGGCCAGAACCCAGTGATCGCGGTCTGCGACATGGGGCCGCTTCATTATCTGGTGCTTATCGGTTGCGACCACATCTTGCCCCGCATCTTCGAGCGGATCATCACCGCTCGCTCCCAGGGCCGCTGACCGAATTCCAAATCTCCCCGTCCCGAAGCCCCTCGCGTTGCCGCTCCAACTGGCGCAGGCGCCTGCCCTGGCCTTCGCTGAGGGTTTCCTTCAGCACCGCTGCCAGTTTCTCCCGCGCCTTCGGGCGGTATGCTTTGAGTTCTTTCTCTCGCTCCTCTCGCGTCAGGCCATTGATCTTTTGGAAAAACGGCACGAGGTCCGGAAGCAGCTCCCGGAGGTGTTGCTCCAGCTTTGCTTTCTGCTCCATGGTCAGCTTCAGCTCCTCCTGCACCTTGTCGCGGGACACCAGGAACGAGCCGCCGAGGTCGTGCCGCAGCTTTTTGCCCACCTCCTCTGGGAGATCCTGGGCGGCAGCCGGTGCGCCGATACCCATCATTTTCAGAATGGAATCCGCGGTCTTCTCGACTTCCTCGAAGTTCTTGGCTTTCAATTGTTCCTGCATTTTTTGCATGAGCGCAGCGGCCAGAGCGACCTTCTCCTTGTTGGCGGCGTTCTGGATCCATGCAGGCAGTTCCTTCTGGATTTTGTGAATCTTGGGAGGCAAGCGTTCCAGGAGGGTCAATGCGTCCGTCTTGGCTTCGAAGAGCGGATCGCCCTTCAGAAACTTGCGATATGCCCGCAAGGCTTCTTCGCCCTCGGTGACCACGCGGAAACTCATGTTCTTGTTGGCTTCGCCCCCGATCCCCCAGGAGAAGATGTTGACCAGGGTGGCGCCGTGGTTGAACATCCTCGCGAGGTACGTTTCCATCGTCATGCCCGATTGTCCGGGGCCGCTTCCGAGTTGGAGATTCGTCCCCTCGCAGGATGCCCAGCCCACCTGTTTGTGCTTGGCCAGTTCCTCGTAAATGTCGTCGAACCGGCCCGGCGCCGGATAGGTCGAGAAACCGGGCCGATGGTGTTTCCCGAACGCCACGGAAGGCGGCGCAAAATTATTGTGCTGTGAATACGTGGTCTCTTTGTTGTCGCCGAGCTTGAAAGCGCGGCGAGGGAAGAACGCGGTGTGCGAGTAGATTTTTCGCGGGGAAACACCGGCCTTGGCGAGTCCTTCCGCCCAATGCTCGATGAACTCCTGGACGACTTTTTCCCGCTCGAGGTCCAGGTCCGGCGGCGGGCGTTCGCGACTGAAGCCTCGGTTCTTCAGCGCGCGATATCCGAGATATTTGCCCGTCTTGAAATCCTGGCCGAGCATGGTCTCCGATCCAGCAATCACGCCCGCGAACAGCTCCGGCCGTTTGACTTGCTGCAGTTGCTTCACGCCCGCTTGGATGGCCTTGCCCAGCAGGGCGGAGCGCTGCCGCACCTCGCGCCGGATCACCTTGCTGTTGAAACACATCTGCGGCGGCGCGGCATCCGGCTGTGCTCCGGGTCCGGTTTGCCAGTCCAGGCGTCGGCCCGTGCTCGGCGTCCCGTCCCAGTCAAGCGCCTCCACGTTCTGGGGATCGCTCCACAGGTCCTTGCGAATAGCCCAGAACATGGAATCGTCGATATGGAAACCGACGGCCACATCGGTCTCAAGGGCCAAACGAAACGCAAGCTCGATGAACCTGGTGACCTCGGCGTCGCCATGATCAAAGGAGAGGTGCCCCAGGACGACGGCCAGTCGGGTCTGCCGGTCGCCGACGGTGCCGATCCGCCGTTTGATGTCCTCGATGTAGTCGCGAAGCGTCGCCTTGTCCGGGAACCTGGCGACCGGGTTTTTTCCCTCGCCCATGCTGGCGACTCTCGGATCGGGACCGTAGGTGAAGATCTGAAAGGCCAGATATCTGGTCTCCTTCTCCGCCTGCGAGGAATCGGCAGCCGCTGGTTTCCTCGGGTCCTGCCCCGACGCGGAACGGGCAAACAGCCCCGCCACGATTCCAAGCACAACGAGGCGCTTCATGATGATTTCCTCTGCGTTGAAGGAGTGGTCAGTGTGTTTCTATCCGCAGGAGCTTACCCGAAGTATCGTGCGGGAGTTTCATCCGTCGAGGGCCGGGGTTCCGGGTTCCGGGCACACCATACTTAGGCGATTGGCAGGTCGAATGATCCCCGTAGCCGAAGTCGCCAGACTTCGGGTCGGAACTCTGGCGAGTTCCGCTACGGGTATGGCATTTTCTGCCGCTCGCCTTAACTCAGCGGTCTTCTCTCGGGGCCGGGTTTCTGCCGTCTCAGGATCCTGCCCAGGTCTTGTTCGAGCGTCGCCAGAAACGCCTCTTCTCCCAGCGGTCGGCCGTATGCACGCGGGCACGAAGGAGTTTTACGGTCCCAAAGGAGAAATTCCCGAGTTTTTTTTCCCGTTTCAGAATCGAACGCTATGTCACCAAATTGGGGATCTTGTAAAAGTTGCATTCTTGAATTCGTCCAAACGCCGCATATTGTATCTAGGGAAAATAGGCAATCCAGGGAATCAGATCCGGTAAACGGTTTTTGGCGGGCTCCGGTCCGCTCATCCCCTCAGGTCGAAACCGTTCCATGGACTGGACCCCCTCGACGGCCGCCCGTCCCGCGGAAACCCTTCACGGCCGTCGTCCTCGAGCTGCTCGACTCACCGATCCGGGCGTCTCAACGCCTTCGTAAGGGCGACCGACACGAAAGCACCCGGCTAGCGGGTCGCCGAGCGCATCCCCTTTACCAACGAGCCCGATGCCACTTCCCGCGTTAGCGCCTTCATGAGCACGGCCCAGGCCGAGGTGACCGACCGCTCGCCCTGGGTTTGGTACGACGATTCCTCCTCGTGCGGCCAGCCGCCCGGCGGATGCCGCGCACGCGGCCCCGAGGCCGGCCCAGCCAGCGGCCCCCCGCGGGCGACTGGCGGGTCTTCCGTGCGGCGGTCTCCAGCTTGACATTTGATCACACAAATCCAAACTTCGCCCACTTGAAACCGGATTGCGAAAACCCATTCGACGGAGAGATCGGGTCCCAAATCATTTACGGCAAGAAGACAGACCATCGACACGGGCGGTTTTGAACGAGTATGAGCGTCCGTTTGTGCACTTTTGACCGGCGAAGGCCGTTTGTGGGAAGGCTCGAAAACGTTGCACCAAGATCGGAGAGACGACCATGTCACATGAACACCGAAACCAAAACCAGCGGGACCAGTTCGCCGTGGCGATGGCCCTGGGCGAGCGAGTCTCGGTCTGGGCCAAGAAGAACGGAGTTCCGAGACGGACGTGTTATGACTGGAGAAAAACCCCAGCGTACAAGGTCACGGTCCGGGAAGCTCGCCGCCGCGCCCTCGACCGCGCGGTCGGCCAGTTCGTCCGCAATCTCACCAAGGCTGTTGGCCGGATCGCGCTCTTGGCGACAGAGGCCGAGAGTGAGTCAGTCCAGTTGCAAGCGGCCCGCGCGGTCCTCAGAGAATCGATCAAGGTCAGGGAGCACGTCGACCTCGAAGAACAAATGACGGACATCGAACGTCGACTTGACGAACGTGACGCCAAGGTCCCATGAACGAGGGTTATCTCATGATCGCCCCTTCACCAAATGACGGGACCATCGACAATCCCCAGGAGTACGAGGGACCGGTCAAGGCGCTGCTGCGCCTCACCGCGACCGCCGGGTCCTTAATCAGCGAGTCCGATTGAACGATTGGTCCGGAACCCCCACCGAGCTGCTCGCCCAGCTCAACACGCTCGTGGAAAAGAAGGTTCGTGCCTTACGCCATTGGCCAAAAGCGCCTTCATCGCTCGCCAAGGAACTGCGCCGTATTGCCCCCCAGCTCCGCCTGCATGGCATATCCGTTGCTTTCGACAGAAACTGCGAAAAACGTCTGATCACCCTCACTATTCAATTGCCCTCGACGGCTTTCGACACGGTTACACGTGGCACCGGGAGCGAGAGCAGAACGTGCGACTCGGCCGTCAGCGGGATCAAGACGCCGGTATCGGCTCCGAAGACGGGGAATAGGGTCTTGATCAAGCCGTGAACGCTCGCGGTGCCCTGGGGAGCGGAGAGCAGGGGAGTTGTGGCTCCCGCGAGGACGACATCGGGCGGGAACTCCGCTCCCAATGCCCCGGCGATCTGGATCTCGCCGTCGGGCTGCATCGCGAACGACAGCCCGAGCGCGCGGAAGTCGACCTCGGTCTTCCTGGGATCGAGATGGGCGAGGCGAGATGAAGGCCGGAACTTCATCTCCCGCGCCAGCGCGTCGATCAGATTGACGCCGATCGATCCCTGGCCAACGAGGAGATCGCCCTTGGCCTCGACCCAGCCGGAGCCTTGATCGGGCCGCGCACCCCACCGAGCTTTCCGGATCGCCACTCGGCCTCGTCCGGTGAGCCGATGGCGGGGAAAACGCCGGCCGACCAGCTTGCCCAGGTCGACATCGAGCAGATCGCCCTGGAATTCAGCCTCCCAATCCTTGGATCCCGCTTGCCTCAGGCTGAGCGTCCCTTCGACCTTCGCCTCCGCTCCCAACCAGTCCTCGGCGTCGAAGAAGACATTGAGCACGCGGGCGGGTAGCGGCAAGCCTTCGACGGTCTGAAGGACGAGCGATGTCTGGATCGGCTCGGATCGCCGGTCGCGGCAAAGCGTCAGCTCGCAGCGCGTGTCCGCGCCCCCGGCCGGCATGCGGTAGGCGAGCTTCAAGGTTGGCGTCGACGGATCGGCTAGAAACTCACCGGCAACCTCGCGCGGTGTGAAATGAAGGTCTTCGCCGCCCAGGTCGACCTCACCCGATGCAGCGGTCACGCTGATCCGCTCGAACGGGATCTGGACGGAGCGCTGCATGAGCGCGCCGAGCTGGCTCAAGATCTGACGGGGGCTCTCCGCGCGGAGTCGCGGGCTTTCGAGCAGGATGGTGAGCTCGCGTTTGGCACGTTGCACGCGGACCTGGTCGGCGCGGATGATCTCGGCGAGTCCCTTGCCGCGCGGCTCTTCCTGGCGCAGGACGATTCCCCGATAGACGACTTCCCCGGGCCTGGGGTAACGCACTTCCTCCAGTGTCACCTGGAGACCAAGCTGGCGCCCCAGCTCGATTTCGACGTCGCGGACGTGGCCGGGACGGTTGATTCGCCAGCCGATGGCGGCGACGAAGCCCGTCGGCAAGACCGAAAGCGCGAAGAGCAGAAGTGTTGCCAGGGTCTGGCGGAAGGGGCGAGTGATGGGAAACATCCATGGCTCCCAGGTTGTTGCACGATCGAGCAGCGAGATGGCTCCGGAGCGGATCCATCCGGCCCAGAAAGATAGACGAAATGCCGATTTCGCTCAATTCAACTTTGCAGGCTCAAAAACACTGGCAGAGCCGGTGGCACCCCGTGGACCGGCACGGGTCAGGTGCTTTCCGCGGTCGAATCACCCCAGCGGGCCAGTCGCAGACGGTTCAGCTCGTGGAGCGCGCCCATGGCCGTGCGGATCGCTTCCAAGCTGGTCCCCACGTACTTTTCGACCACGGCCGCCGCGATCTCGAAGGCAATGACGTTCTCGACGACCACGCTTGCGGCCGGTACCGCGCAGACGTCGGAGCGTTCGTAGGAGGCGGGCTCGGGTGCCTTGGTCGCCATGTTGATCGACGGCCCCCGCGCGGCCAGGGTGCTGATCGGCTTCTTGGCCGCCCGGACGACGATCGGCTCGCCGTTGGAGGTCCCTCCCTCGATGCCGCCGGCGTTGTTGGTCGGACGCCGAAAGCCGTAGCGGCGATCGTCGGCCGGATGAGCCGCTTCGTATTCGATCGGGTCCATCACCTTCGAACCCGGCCGCCGCGCGGCCTCGACACCCAGTCCGATCTCGACGGCCTTGATCGCCTGGATGCTCATGACCGCGGCCGCCAGCCGGGCATCGAGCTTGCGGTCCCACTGGGCATGGCTGCCCAGCCCGATCGGGCAGCCGGTCACGATCGCCTCGACGACCCCGCCGAGCGTGTCGCCGGCCTCCCGCGCCCCGTCGATCGCGACGACGATCGCCGGGTCAGCCCCCGGGTTGAGCGTGTAGACGGGACTGGCGTCCCGAATCGCCAGGTCGAACGAGAGCGGCGGAGCGGCGATGCCCCCGAGCTCGCGCACATAGCCGAAGACCGTGATCCCCAGCTCATTGAGCAGCAGCTTGGCCAGCGCGCCGGCCGCGACGCGCAACGCCGTTTCACGGGCGCTGGCGCGCTCGAGGACCTGCCGGATTCCTGTCTGATAGTTGATGGCGCCGGCCAGGTCGATGTGGCCCCCCCGAGGCGAGGCCGGCTCGGTGAGCCGTTCCAGCTTGGAATCGTTATTGATCAGGCGGAGCGTGATCGGGCTCCCCGTCGTCACACCGTGATAAACGCCCGATTCGACGATGATTCGATCCGTCTCGATCTGCTGGCGCTTGCCGCGCCCGTAGCCTCCCTGGCGACGCTCCAGCTCCCGGTCGATGAGCCCCGTCTCGAGCGCGACGCCCGACGGAAATCCTTCGACGATCGCAGTGAGTGCCGGCCCGTGCGACTCGCCGGCGGTCAAGTATCGGAGCATGGCATCCGCAATCCCGCTAGTGTGGCGTCACTTCCAGGAAAACTCCCGGCCAGTCAGCCGTTCGAAGGCTTCGACGTACTTCCCGCGTGTCTTCTCCACGACCTCCTCGGGCAGCCGCGGTGGCGGGCTCGCCTTATCCCAGCCGGTCGCTTCGAGCCAGTCGCGGACGAACTGCTTGTCGAACGAACGCTGCGGACCGCCGGGGCGATACGTCTCCCGCGACCAGTATCGCGAGCTGTCGGGAGTGAGCACCTCGTCGACCAGCAGAAGCTCGCCGGTCTCCTCGTCAAACCCCCACTCGAACTTGGTGTCCGCCAGGATCAGACCACGCCCCGCGGCGTGGTCCGCCGCGATCCGATAGACCTCCAGGCTCATGGATTGTAACGTTTCGGCCACCTCCTTGCCGATGGCGCCGGCCATCGTTTCAAAAGAGACGTTCTCATCGTGTCCGGTCTCGGCCTTGGTCGCCGGCGTGAAAATCGGCTCGATCTGGTCGCTCTCGAGGAGCCCGGATCGCAGAGGAATGCCGCAAACCGTACCCGACGCGCGGTACTCTTTCCATGCGCTGCCGGAGAGATAGCCCCGAACCACGCACTCGAACGGAACGACGCGGGCCTTGCGCACCACCATCACGCGGCCCTCCAGAGATTCGCGTTCCCCCGGAGCCAGGTCCAGCCCGGCGTCGTCGACGTCGGTCGAGATCAGATGGTTCGCGACTTTCAGATAATTGAACCAGTAAGCGCTCAATCCCGTCAGGACGCGACCCTTGTCGGGTATGCCGTTGGGCATGACCCAATCGAACGCGCTGATGCGATCGGTCGCGATCAGGAGGAGCCTTTCGCCCAGGTCATAGACGTCGCGCACCTTGCCGCTTCGCTTGCGGATCGAGCCCGACTGAAGGTTCGTCTCCAGCAGAGTCATACCGATTCTTCACTCGTTGGTCATCGCGATGCTTGTCCGCGCAGCCGCCGCACCTCGGCCTCCAGCTCGCGAATTCGAGCCTCGGACTCACGCTTGGACTGCGCTGCCGCGGCGAGTGCCCGGCTGATCGCTGTGTAGTTTCCGATCTCCTCGCCCGTTGCGGGATCGATCAGGACGAGGCGGTCTCCCCCCGTCTCCGGGTTGACCGCCGTACCCAGCCATAACCTGACCGGCTCCAGCCACGCTCGGCCCTGCTCATCCAGCTCGACAGGCTTGTAGGCCCCACGCTCGAGTCGATACGAGATCAGCTTGAGCCGGCGTTTTTTGCCTCGCCCGCGCGCATCAGCGATCACGTAGAAGGGCACACGCGCCTGGGCATATTCCTCGACCTTCGTCTTCACGTCGTTGACTCGCGTTGCGGGCGAAGTCACCTCGACGATCAAGACCGGACGAACCCCCTCTGTCTTGACGTGAAACGACGACCAGTCCTGCCGACGTTGCACCCCCAGGATCACCGTGATATCGGGACTGTGATGCTCGAGCTCAGGTTCATCCCAGAAAACGCCCACGTCGGACAGCACCGCGGCCGAAGGGTCGTCGGCCAGCCAGGCGTCGAGCACGTCGTGCGTGTATCTGCAATCAAGGGAGTGCGCTGAACTCAGCACATGGACATCTCCAAACTGGGGATGGAGCACATCCTCGAGGGTCAGGGGAACCCTGTCAAAGCCCACTCTGCCGTTCGGGAGCTTCTTCCGCACGTATCGGTAGCCGTAACGAAACGAGGCGGCGCCGGGTTGACGGGTCCGGGATGGGGGCTTGTGAACTGTGCTCATGACGGCACCTTGATGAGCGCCTGCAGGCCGAAACGAAGGGAATGCCATGACACGAGGGACCGTAAGGCCGTCCCTCGGATCGGATTATAACGCCGCTTTCCCGCCTGGTCGATGGGGAACGACCGCCGAGGAATCACGCGAGTCGAGGGCCTCGGGGTGGGGTGATGAAAACTTGGGGTTGCATGGGTTTAGGGTTCATCCGGTTTCCATTGACGTCGGCGTCAAGTGTTCGGCGCGGGTCTCCGGGCACCCGAAGGGTCGCCGCCGGAATGCCTGACCGAAGGTCTCCCGCGCTCATCATTGGCCTTGGCTTCAAAGGCATTTGCGCTCTCAGAGCAAATTCCGAAGGAAGGAGACCTTCGGTCGGGCACTCGGGCGGGGTCAGGAGACCCGCGCCCAACAAAGGCTTCCTCGAAGCGCAACAAGAGTTGAGAATGGCCAAGGACTCTCAGGAACCGGTCAAGGCCGACTTTTCATCAGCCCACTGCGAGGCTTCCTCAACGTGGATTCGGGCCGGGTTTCGCCCGCTTGGCGTCCAGCGGCCGGGCGTCCCACACCTTCACCGTCCCATCCCCACTGGCGGAGGCGAGCCGCTGGCCGTCGGGGCTGAACGCGACGCTCGCGACAAAGTAGCTATGCCCCTTGAGGGTGAGCGTTTCCTGTCCGGTCCCGGCGTCCCACACCTTCACCGTCTTATCCACACTGGCGGAGGCGAGCCGCTGGCCGTCGGTGCTGTACGCCACGCTCGTGACAGAGGCGGTATGCCCCTTTTGGGTGCGGAGTTCCTGCCCGGTCGCCGCGTCCCACACCTTCACCGTCCCATCAAAACTGGCGGAGGCGAGCCGCTTGCCGTCGGGGCTGTATGCCACGCTGTATACAGGGCCGGTGTGCCCAAGGAGGGGGCGGATTCCGTGTCCGGTCCCGAGGTCCCACACATCCACCATCCCATTCAGACGGCCGGCGGAGGTGAGCCGCTTGCCGTCGGGGCTGAACGCCACACTCGCGTCCGACCCGGGCCCCTGCACCTCGATGGTGAGGGTTTCCTGCCCGGTCGCGGCGTCCCACACCTTCACCGTCCCGTTCGCACCGGCGGAGGCGAGGCGCTTGCCGTCGGGGCTGAACGCCACGCTCGTGACAAAGCTAGTGTGCCCCTTGAGGGTGATGTGGCCCGAGGAGATCTTTCGTTGCCAGTAGTACCATTCGAAACCTCGGCGATCGATGCCGCGCGCGTTGACCGGAAGCTGGTCGACGAGCCCTTGCTGCAAGAGTTGGCCATTTGAGTCCTCCCAGTACCGCTGGACGAGATTCATCCGGACGTCGTACAGACGTTGCTCGGCCAGTTGGGTCTGCTTCTTTTCCTTAGCCTGCGCCTTCACGGTGTCTTGCAGACGTTGCTTGGCCAGCTCGGTCTGCTCCCGTTCCTTGGCCCGGGCTTGCTCGGCCTCTTGCCGACGGGCTTCGGCCTCAACGCGCCGCCGCTCGGCGAGATTGGCTTGGTCCTTCGCGTTTCGACTTTCCTGGTCGGCAACGTTGCGAGCCCGGACCGCCGCACGCCATTGCCAGAGCACACCGCCGAGCCCGAGCGCTGTCACGATCGCGACCAACCCCAGCCGCCCGGCGATCGCCGGTCTCCGCCATGCCCACTTGACGGCTCGCTCGACTCTCGTCACCGGCCGCGCCACAATCGGCTCGCCCTCCAGGTACCGCCCCAGGTCGTCGGCCAGCGCCGCCGCCGAGGGATACCGCTTCCCTGGCTCCTTCTCCAGGCACTTCAGGCAGATCGTCTCCAGGTCGCGCGGAATCGACGCATTGAGCCGGCGCGGCGGCACCGGCTCGTCGCTGATCACCTGGATCACGGTGTCCATCGCCGTGGCGGCCTGAAACGGCGGCCGGCCAGTGACCAGGGCATAGAGCGTCGCCCCCAAGGCATACACGTCGGCTGCCGGCCCAACGTCGCCACGCCTCCCGCCCGCCTGCTCCGGCGGCATGTAACTCGGCGTCCCCATGATCTGACCCGAGCCGGTCAGCCCACTATCGCCCTGCACCTTCTTGGCCAGCCCGAAATCGGTGATGCGGGGGTTCCCGTTGGCATCGAGCAGGATATTGGCCGGCTTGAGGTCGCGGTGAATGACGCCGCGCTGGTGAGCATACTCGATGGCCTCGCTGGCGCGACGGATCAATTCGGCCGCCTCTCGGGATGGCAGTGGTCCCTCGGCCAGGCGTTGGGAGAGGCTCTGCCCTTCGACAAAGCCCATGGAGAAATAATGCTGGCCCTCGTGCTGGCCGACTTCGAAGATCGGCACAATCCCCGGATGGTCCAGGTTGGCGGCCGCCTCCGCCTCGGTGTAGAAGCGCTTGACGTCCGTCTCGTTGGCGAGCTGGCCCGCGAGGATCATCTTCAAGGCGACGGTCCGGTTGAGGCTCACCTGCCGGGCCCGGAACACGACACCCATGCCGCCGCGGGCGATCTCGCGGGTGATCTCGTAGTCGCCGAAGTAGCGGATGCGGGTGGGTTCGGACTGGTTGGGCGGCGACCCTTCGGGTGCCCGGAGACCCGCGCCCAGCGCCGTGACCT
>JBIOJM010000324.1:0-11765 GCA_044450785.1 Isosphaerales bacterium | reverse complement strand
ATGCGCTGAATGTCGGTCATGATTCACTCTCCGTGCGCCGCCGCAAATGAAACAACACAGAGAATGGTATACAAAAAAAGGGCTGCGCGCGCAAATCAGCCCAGTTTGCCAAGCTTACCCAAAGTGCGCGCTGGCCCTGGGCTACGACCCCGATAAGAAAGAACTCGTCGTCATCGAGTACCCGGCGAAGAAGAAGGCGATGGAAGAACAGACTGACAGGGAAATGGGGCGGAAGTGAGACGACGAGTTGAAGGCCCTGTCTGATTCATCGTTCCGCCTTCCGCTTTTATTCTGACTCGCCGCTGTCGAGGCCGGCGAGGCTGCGGATCAAGCGTGGGGTTGCGATCCAGGCGATATCGTAGAGGTCCTTGGCGGCGGCCGTGCGGGTCAGGGCCGCGATGCCCCCTTTTTTCAGGTCGCAGATTTGTGGCTGGATTGTTCCCATGACCAGCAGCGAGACCAGGTCGCTCAAGGTCGGGTTGTGGCCGACGATCATCAGCCGGTCCTCGGTACGCTCACGCAGCCACCGCTGAATCGTCGCGGCGGCCGTGCCGGTTTGCAGCACGTTCGAGGTCTCGAGCCGCTCTCGGACATCGAGAGCGTCGGCGACGATCTCGGCCGTCGCACGAGCCCTGGGCAGCGGGCTGGTGACGATCCGGTCGAGCTTCAGGTCCAGCTTGCGCAAGGCGAGGGCGATCTGCCGCATCCGCTTCTCGCCTTTGGCTGTCAAGCGCCGCTCGTCGTCCGGGATTCCCGGCGTTCCGGGATCAACTGCGATGCCATGCCGCAAAATGTAAAGGTCTTTCATCGGTTGGTCTCTTGGCCCCAAGGTTACTCCACCCGCACGCTGTTTTTCCAGCTTGCCGCCTCCTCACCGTCGATGCGGAGAGTCAGGCATTTGGCGCTTCCTCCCGACTTGATGAACTCGTCGAACCCGAGCGGGCGCACCGCGAAGCCTCGCTCGTCCAGGGTTCCGGCCAGCTTGGGCGCCCCGTCGTTGAGGATGACCGTCCGGCCGACGACCACGGCGTTGCAGCTAAACGAGACGGCTTCCTCGGCCGCGACTTCGATCAATTGAGGAATTCGGTCGCGAAGCACCGAACGGCCGTACTCGTCGAAAGCCCCGGGGTAGTAGATAGCAAGGTCCGGCGCCAGCGGGCAGAAGCAGGTGTCGAGGTGATAGAACCGGGGGTCGATCAGCTCGAGGGGAAGGACCTCCACGCCAAGCCGCTCCCCGATCCATTGGTGGCTGCGAACGTCGCTGCGAAACCGGTAGCCGGCAAACAACGTGTCGCCGCAGAACAGGGCGTCGCCCGCCCCTTCGAAGTTGTACCCGGCGGGCAAGGGAACGATTTCCAAATCTCGGCTCCGCGCCCAGTTTTCAAAGTGGATGGCTTCACCTTGCCGAACGCCGAATCGAAACCGCGAGCCGAGGAAGAGGTTCTTGTAGACCAGACCGGCGTTGGCCGTGAAGACCAGGTCGGGAAGGCCCCGCACCGGCTCGATCAGGTCCACGGCGACTCCCAGCTCCTGGAGGGTTGCCTGGAGCAGGCCCCACTGCCGCCCTGCGCGTTCGGAGTCGCTCCCAATCCGAACGTTCATCCAAGGATTGATCTCGTATTCGATCCCAAAGTAATCCGGGGGGCACATGAGAATCCGGGGCACAGACACAGTCTCCATGGTGCTGCATCGGGTTTCCGACATTCGGAAGTCAATGGCCGGCCGGGACCGTCGCGGCACAGATCAATGGTGGTGATGGTCCCGCTTTCGGGGTCTGTCCGGGTTGCGGCGCAAGCTCGGCTTCGAGCGATCTCAGGAACGGCTCGACGTCGGTCACCAGACCGATTGTTTGAAACGTACCGCGGTCCTTGAGCTTGGTCACGGTCGCCGGGTTGATGTCGACGCAGACGACCTTGACCCAGGCCGGCAGGAGGTTGCCGGTGGCGATCGAGTGGAGCGCCGTCGCGATCAAGAGGGCAAAACCGACGCCCTTGATCGCCGCGCGCATCCGGTCCTGGGCCACCAGCGTGTCGGTAATGACCTCGGGCAGGGGGCCGTCGTCGCGGATCGAGCCGGCCAGGACGACGTCGACCCCCGCCTTGACGCACTCGTACATGATCCCCGAGGTCAGGATTCCTGCCTCGACCGCTCGGGCGATTCCACCCGACCGGCGGATGGTATTGATGGTGCGCAAGTGATGCTCATGACCGTGCTCGATCGGCTCGCCGAGCGTCAGGGATACGCCCAGACTGGTGCCGTAAAGGGCTTGCTCGATGTCGTGGGTCGCGAGAGCGTTACCCGCGAACAACACCTGGATCCAGCCTTCCTTGATCAGCCGCGCCACGTGGCCCGCCGAGCCGGTATGAACGATCGCCGGCCCGCCCACGAGCAAGACCTTCTTCCCGTCGGCGCGGGTCGCTCGGATTGCGTCGACCACCCCTTTTACACTGATCGACTTCGGCTTCTCGCTCGACACGGTCGAGCTCATGAACCCGAACATGCTGACGTCGCGCGACCGCTGCACCGGCAGCACGCGCACCCCTGCATGGCCGACCACGATCGACGTGCCGGCGGTTACCCGATCCATCGGGATGCAACGCGGCTGGCCGGTGCCACGGTCGACGACGATCCCGCAGTCCATTTCCTGGTCATCCACGTCGGTCCAGCGCCCGAGGAGCCGGACCTGAGTGGGCTGGTTGGTGGTGCTGTAGAATCCTTCGGGAAACGAACCGTCGATATCGGCCACGACGGTCCTGGCATCCTCGGGATGAATCGGCGATGCACCGTGTTCGACCAGGTCCCCCAAGATGGACTCGAGCACCTCATGACTGTCGGCTTGGATCGCGATCCGAGCGTAGCTCGGGTCGGAGCGCCGCACGCCGATCCGGCACTCGCGGATCTCGAACGTCCCCCCCATCAGCAGGATCCGGTCCAGGATCTTGGGGAGCAGGAGCGAGTCGACGATATGACCGCGAACCTCGATCTCCTCGGCCACGCCCGGCGACTGGGCGCGACTGACCGCTGGTGGTTCGGGTGTCGGCCGGCTCGACGGTTGAGTCATCGGTGCGGTTCCTTCTCATCGAGGCGGAACGCAACCCGCTGCATGATCGATCTCCTCGGACCGCGGTGTGGCGCGGAGATCGATTATATCAGTAATTCCGCGATTTGTCCCGGCGGGACCGGCTGGCGTGAGGCGGTTGCCCTGCACGTAATAGATTCTACCTCCGTCGGATCTCTGCGCCGTTCGCGCATCTCCGGTCGGGCTGAGGCGGGCGCGGAAGCGTTCCGTAGGGTGGGTCGAGCCGCGACTCGTCGCGGCGAGGCCCACCGCGCGGGCTATGGCGATCGGTGGGCCTCACGATGCCGTGCATCGTTCGACCCACCCTACATCCGGTTGCGGCGCTGCCGCGTTAGGATCTGCTCGCCGCGCCGGGTTGTCATGAGTCAATCTTCCGTCCCGAAACGGACTGGCGTATCATCGAAGGGTGGCTGTCATCTCAAGTGAGGGGAGCCAGACAATGGGTGTGCTCGATAAGGAAACCGACGAAAGCACCGTCAAGGATGCTGCCTCGCGAGATCATCCCCGGGCGTCCTCTCAAAGACGGTCGTCAGCGGATGACATGTCACGTATCGCCGCGACCGCCGAGACCCCGCGTCACGGAGCGACGTGCAAGGTCGTGGTCAGGTCCAGCGGCGGCTCGCCCGCCAGGTCGGTTTGCACGCGGAACACGCGTCGGATGTCGCCGCGGGTCGTTCCCTCTTCGGGCTTGTAGGCAACGATCACGACGTGCACGGGCTGGGGAGTCGCGTCGGGGGGAGAGGTCGAAAACCCGTCGCCCGCGCCTTCGATCGACCGAATGGCGAAGGGCCGCGATGAGCGGATGATGAACCGGCCTTGCGCGCCGGCGGACGAGTGGATCTGGCCCAGCGACAAAACCGACGGCGCGGCGGTCAAGTCTCCCCGAATCACGGCGGTTACCATGATCGGGATACTCGGGGTCTCCGGGTCGTTGCTGATCAGCCGAATTTCGTCGCGCAACAGCCCAGCGGGAGCGTCCGGCTTGACGCTTACGGAAAGCGAGTAACTCACCGTTGACTCGCTCCGGCTGGTCTCGGCGAGCTGGGCATTGAGCGCACGGCTGGCCGACACCATGCGCACAAACCGCCATCCTTTACCGTTGATGCGGTCGATCGTCAGGACCTGCGCCGGCGACTGCCCGCGCACTACCGTCCCAAAGTCGATCGATCCGGGGTTCAGGACGATGTCGCTGAGGATGTGGCAGGAGACTCCCAATCGGGCTTCGCCCTCTCGCCCGCCGGCCGTGATCAAGGTCACGAACAGGACCGTCGACTTGGGCCCGACGAAGTTGCGGGTGTCCATCTCAGCCTCGATCACCACGCTCTGGCCCGGGGCGACGGCCGAGGCACTCGCTCGCCCGCTCGTGCAGCCACAAGAGGGGCGAAGGTTGAGGATCGTGATCGGCTCCGCCAGCCGGTTGACCAGCAGGAAGTCGTGCTTGACCTTGACACCCCGCGGAACCATCCCAAAGTCGTGCCGGCTCTCGGGAAAGAGCGCATCGGTCCACGCCGCGGCCTCCGCCCTAGCCACCCCCGCGCCGATCAACAGCCAGCTTCCCAGGACGGACCAATACCACGGCCGAGCCATCGTCGCCTCCTGCGTTATTCCCCTCCCTCGATCAACGGCGTCCACGCCGTCCGCACGGCCTCGTTCTCTTCCTATCGTCAGGACAACTGCCCGCGCTCAGTTTTGCGCAGCAACGGGGGCATGCCAGACTACCTCGTCGCGCGATCTTGCCCGGTTTCTCTACTTGCCGATATCGCGAACGAATTTGTGGCATTGAACGCAGCTCGTGGTGATCTTGATAAACGCGAGCGTGGCGCCGTCGATATTCTTTTTCTTGGCCTGCTTGACGAGATCGTCGGCATGACGTTGAAATTCGGTCGTCAAGGCGACGTAATCGGTGAAATTGGGAATTGTGGGGACTTCCCACTCGGCGGCTTCGCTCAGCCGTTTGAGGGCCTTGCCGCTCTTTTCGATCGTGGCGAATTGTTCGAGCGCCAGACCTTCCAGAGCATCTTTCGAGAAATTGAGCTTCTGTCGCATGAATTCCGAGCGGGTGCGTTTTTCCGCGGGTTGATCGGCCCTCGTGGCATTCAGCACGACCAGCGCAACTGCCAGAGCCGCGATGCCCAGGCACAGTGATCGCGCGATGGTGGATTTCATGGCGTCCTCGTATTCAAGAGAAGGATGGCTTGAGTCTTCGCGCCAGTCGTCGGTTCTAATGGTGTCGAGCGGACAAAGCAAGGGCGTGGCGGCCACGACTGCGATGGGTGTCCCGGCGATGGGCCGGTCTTGCCTGGATCCACGTGCCCGGAGGTATACTATGAAGTTCGTCAGCCGACTCGGAAAACCCGTTCAGACGAAATCAATGAGCGATGAATCAGTCGGGTCTCCCTCGTCCCCCGAGGCCATGAGCCTGCCGGCCCGGTATTACACCGACCCGGATCATTATCGCGCCGAGCTCGAGTGGCTGTTCTTCGGCATGTGGTTCCATGCGGCGCGTGCCGATGAGGTCCCCAGCGCGGGCGATTTCGTCGTCCGCGAGATCGCCGGCGAGAGCCTGATCCTCGCTCGGGATGACCGCGGCGCGCTGTCGGCGTATTATAACGTCTGCCGCCACCGGGGCACCCGGTTGACCGAGGAATGCTCGGGGAGGTTCGCCGCCACGATTCAGTGTCCCTACCATGCCTGGACTTACGACCTGGGGGGCAATCTCGTTGCCGCCCCGCGGATGCACGACGTGGCCGGATTCCGGCTGGACGATTACCCGCTGCACCGAATCGCCGTCGCGCTCTGGGACGGCCACGTGTTCCTCAACCTGGGGGAAAAACCGCGCCCGCTCGAGCGCCAGCTCGACGGTGTGGACGAGCGGTTCCGCGCCTGGGGGATGGACCAGCTTCGGCTGGGAAAGCGCGTCGTTTACGACGTGGCAGCCAACTGGAAGCTCATTATCCACAACTATTCGGAGTGTCTGCACTGCCCGGGCGTTCACCCGGCGCTCTCGAAGCTGTCGCACTATTTGAGCGGCGAGAATGAGCCGGCGGCCCCGAGCTATCTCGGCGGCCGGATGCGGTTGCGCGAAGGGATCGGTACGTTCTCGCTCGGCGGCCAGCTTCGCCGTTCCTGCCTGCCAGGGCTGCTCGCCGAGGATTGTCGATACGTTTACTTCTATGCCTGTCTGCCGAACCTGCTGCTCAGCTTGCACCCGGATTACGTGATGACCAGCACGCTCTGGCCACGGGGAGTGGACCGGACGGAAATCGTTTGCGAGTGGCTGTTTCATCCCGACGCGATCGGCGCAGCCGACTTCGACCCGGAAGACGCGTTCGCATTCTGGGACCTCACCAACCGCCAGGACTGGCACGTCTGCGAACAGATGCAGCTTGGCCTGAAGTCGCGCGCCTACCGGCCCGGTCCCTATTCCCATCGCGAAGATCTGCTCCACGGTTTCGACCGCCTCATCCTCGAGCTCGAGCGGACTGCCGGCTGCTTCCCCACCTGAGTCAAGCGGTTCGGAGCTTTCGCATGGCTCGAGCCTGGATCTGGCGAACGCGCTCCTTCGACACGCCCAGAACGTGGCCGACCTGAACGAGCGTATGGCGTGGCTTGCCGCTGAGGCCAAATCGGAGGTTCACGACGACTTGCTCCCTTGGATCCAGGGTCTCGATCATTTTGCCCACGGATTCGTTGATTTCCTCCGTCTCCGAAACCTCCTCGTCGAGCGCCGAGAGGAAGTCGACGACGGCCGTTGTGCCGTCGTGCCGGCTTGGGGCATCGAGCGATAACGTGGGACGGGCGGCCGCAAGCAGGCGTTCGAGGGTTTGCGATCGAGCCGGGGCCGGCGGATTGGCGAACGCCGGTGCATCCCACTGGCCCTCGGTGGACCCATCGTGGGCCCTGGCCATTTGGCGGAGGTGCTTCGCGTTCAGTCGGACCGGATAAGCGCCCGTGGCGACAGCGCGCTGGACCCCCTGTCGGATCCACCAGATTGCGTAGGTCGCGAGTCGGGTCGGATTGACCAGGTCGAACCGGTCGATGGCCACCAGGAGAGCGCAGATCCCTTCCTGGATCAGATCGCCAGGAGGTACACCACGTCCCTGGTATCGTTTCGCAATGTGGGCGACCAAGCGGACGTTCGCCATGACCAGCTTGCTCCTGATCTCCTGGTAACGACGCGCCAGTGGCCCGAGCCCGGTGGCGAGCGGCTCGTGCCTGGTTGCCGGGTTCGCCAGGTCGCGAACGAGTTGTTGGAATTCGCTCCCCCGCGCGGAGCGATTCCATTCCGTCTCGGTTGGCCGGGGGATGGCTTCGAGGATACGCTGTTTGCAATCATCCAGCTCGACCAGCAACCGGCGTTCCTCGACGGCACTCAAGACCCTGGCCTGCGGACAATCGAGCAATCCGCGCCAGAATACCTCATTCTTCTGCGAATCAAAAACGATCATTGTGGACACTCAGCAATAAAGGATGAGGAAAAGAGCGATGAGAGTCGACCGTAGGGACGGTCCTCGTCCCTCGAGCTCGCGCACGGCGAAGTGCGCGAGCTCCGGCCGACCCGTCCGCGGAACGGCGCTCCGCGCCGCGCCTTGGGAAGGCGCGGCGCCTGTCCGTTCCACGACGGGAGATCCGGTGAGCACTCCCGAAGTCGCCGCCTGAGCCCTGCTCGAGAGGCACAGACTTCGGGAGAGATGGACGTGGAGAAGACGACTCGACTCTTGTGAGTTCGATCACGGATGGAATCTAGCGCCGATCTCACTCCACAGCGGGTCCACGCCGCTCGCGGCCGGCCAGTCCCAAGATCGGACGTGGCCAACCGTCTTTGGTTCTGAAACGATCGCGGATCAAGGATTCTCAAACCAGACCGACCTCTTCTCGGGTGCCGCGGCAGAAGCCATCGCCCCGCCGTGATCGGCCACCTCTGACCCGTTCCACCTACTTATACGGGCGAGCGGCACTGCTGTCTCGCGCGGAGCGATTTTTTTGTCGCGTGCCGATCTTTTTTGTAAAAGGGGGAGCAGTAACCGTGGTATGATCACTCCGACTCGTCCCGAACTTGCTCATTGTCGCCATTGTCGACTCGCGGTAGCCTTTCGGCTCGGGAGCTGTGACTTTGGAAAATGTCGAGATCGATCCGCGACTCAGCCAGATGTCCACTCAATGGACCATCGTTTTTCAGGCCCATTCCGGTACGCCTGAAGAGGTTAGCGCGGCGGTCTCTCAACTGATTTGCCGGTATGCGGGGGCCGTCCACCGTTACCTGCTCAAAGCCTTGAAAGACCCCGACGTTGCCGCGGATCTGGACCAAGAATTCGCCCTCCGATTTCTCCGCGGCGATTTTCGCCATTGCGACCCGAAGCGGGGACGATTCCGTGACTACGTGAAGCGCGCTGTCCAGAACTTGATCAACGACCATTACCGGCGGAAGCGGCCGGACCTGTCGCTGGATTCCCGCTTCGAGGAACCAGCGGCCGCGGACAGCGGGCTCGCCGAGTTCGAACAGCAATTCCTCGAAAGCTGGCGCAAGGACTTGCTGGACCGCGCCTGGAGTTCGCTCGCGGAACTCGAGAAGAGCACCGGCCAGCCTTATCACACGGTGCTCCGCTCCCGCGTGGATCATCCGGACCTCCCGTCCCAGGAGCTTGCGACCCAGCTTGCGGTCTCGCTCTCCCGACCGCTCACCGCCGGAGCCGTGCGGCAGGCATTGCAGCGCTCACGACGTAAATATGTTGATTTTTTACTTACGGAAGTGCTGGCCAGCATCGACCGTCCCACGCCGGAGGAGCTCGAGGAGGAATTGAGCGACTTGAGCTTGCTGGATTACTGCCGCCCTTTCTTGAAGCAGCGCGATCAGCCGGCATGAAGATTGATCAGGGCAAGGTTGACAGCGCTGCCGGTTCAGGCTAAAGTCCGCCGGCTCGTCGCGACTGTGTTGCGGCGGTGCGGATGGACCACGGCACCTCGAGAATGCTGCGGCGATGATTCGCCCCGTTCCGTCGTTGTGCGGTGTAGGCGCGTGTTCGGGCGATCCCACGGACGGAGACGCATTCCGGCGCGTGTCGAGTTCTGACGGGCGAGGGTGAATCATGGACGATGTCCCCCCCGGTCCGGCGAGCTCGGAGCCGCGGAGGCTGTCGCTCTCGGTCGTGGTTCCCGTGCGAGACGGGGGTCGCGACTTCGAGTGCTGCCTCCAGCGGCTTCGCGACTCCGTCCTGACCGGGTTTGAGCTGATCGTCGTTGATGACGGGTCAAGCGATGACTCGGGCGCGTTGGCCCTACGGGCTGGGGCGACGGTCGTCCGCCTGCCGGCGCCGCAAGGCCCGGCCGCGGCGCGGAACCTGGGCGCCCAGGCCGCCAGGTCGAGCTTGATCTTCTTCCTCGACGCCGATGTCGCCGTTCATCCCCAGACTCTGGGGTTGGCTCTGGCCCGGTTCGAGGCTGATCCGGGGCTCACGGCCCTTTTCGGCTCATATGACGATTCGCCGGCCGCCCCTGGTTTCGTCAGCCAGTACCGGAACTTGCTCCATCACTTCGTCCACCAGCAGGGCACCTTTCACCGGGGGATTCGACCGGCCCATACGTTCTGGACCGGCTGTGGAACAATCCGCCGCGACGTTTTCCTCGAGTTCGGCGGATTCGACCCCCGGCTCTATCCGCGGCCCGCCATCGAGGACATCGAGCTCGGTTACCGGCTCACCCGCGCCGGTCACCGGATCGTCCTGGCGCACGACGTCCTCGCGACTCACCTGAAGCGCTGGACCCTGACCGAGATGGTCCGCACCGACATCTTTCGACGCGGCGTCCCCTGGATGCTCCTGATCAAACGTAGCGGGACCATCGAGACCGACTTGAACGTCAAGGCCGGCCAGAAGGCCTGCGTGGCCTTGACCGGCTTGACGCTGCTGGCCGGCCTGATTTGCTCCGTGATCCCTTGGGCTGGAATCGGCCTCTTGATCGGCCTGGCCGCGATCGTGGGCTTGAACGTCGACTTCTTCGCGTTCCTCGTCCGCCGCAGAGGAATGGCCTTCGCAGTCGCCGCTGTTCCCCTCCACCTCCTCTACTATTCGTGCTGCGGATTCTCGGTCTTGATTGCACAGCTCCACTGGCACCTGCGGAGACGTGGCAACGACTCCATCCGATCGAGTGCACGCGAACGAACCGACCCCGGAACGGGCTCGATCCCTGAGCCGGCCGGGGCCAGGTGGGCGCGCAGGATGGCGAGCTGGAGGGCACGATCCAAGTAGCCGGCAAGCGACGAAGAGCGCGGTTCCACACGAGAGGTTGCTCATGAGAATTGGACTCGATGGAAGCTGCCTCTCGAATCGGCGGGGCTTCGGCCGGTTCACCCGGCTTTTGCTCGAGGCCGTGTCCCAGCAGGCAACACGGCACCGATTCATTGTGTTTGTCGATCGGCCTTCGGCACCGCTGGTCCATGTTCCTGAGAGCTTCGATCGAGTCGTCGTCGACGTGGCCGAGGCGCCAAGCCGCGCGGCGTCGGCCCAGGGCCGGCGACGATGGCGCGACATGATCGCCATGGGGCTCGCCGTCGCCCGGTCGCGGATCGATCTCATGTACTTTCCGGCCACCTACAGCTTCTTCCCGGTCTGGAACGTCCGGAAGCTGGTCGTCACCATGCACGACACGCTTCCGCTCACCCATCCCGATCTGGTCTTTCCGAACCGGCGGGGACGCCTCGCGTGGCGCCTCAAGGAGACGGCCGCGGGGCGGTGGGCCGACCGGATCGTGACCGTCTCCGAGGCGTCGCGACGCGCGCTCGCCGCCTGGTCAGGCTGGCCGGACCAGAAAATTCGGGTGATCACCGAGGGCCCCGACCCCATCTTCCGCCCTCGAGCCGACGACCCGCAAGCCAATGCCGTGCTTCGCCGGTTAGCGGTTCCGCACGACGAACGTTTTCTGCTGTACGTAGGCGGCTTGAGCCCGCACAAGAACTTGCTCCGCCTGGTTGAAGCGTTCGCCCGAATAGCCCCGGCCGGCGTCAAGCTCGTCCTCACAGGGGACGTGAATGACGTTTTCCACACCCACGTCCCTCAGATCCGCGCGGCCATCGCCACACACGATCTGTGTGATCGAGTGATCATGACGGGATTTGTGCCGGACGACGACCTCGTGTTGCTCTACAGCCGTGCGTACGCCCTGGTCCAGCCGTCGTTGCTGGAAGGATTCGGATTGCCCGCCGTCGAGGCGATGGCCTGCGGCACGCCGGTCATATCCAGCCGCGCCGGCTCGCTGCCGGAAGTCGTCGGCGAAGCCGGCGTTTATTTCGATCCGACCGACGTCGGCTCGATGGCCGGTGCGATCGGTTCGTTCCTGAACGACCCGGGACTGCGCAATCGGCTGGCACGGCTGGCCCGCGAGCGATCGGCGCTCTTCACCTGGGATGCTTCGGCGCGGGCCCTGCTCGATTGTTTTGACGAGCTCGAGCAACAGGACGTTGCGGATCGGGCGGTCCCCAAGAGCGCCTGAATCAACACGCTCGTTCTCGGCGGGCAGAGAGTGGCGTACACGCTTCGCGCGAGCTAATCTGTTGAGCGTCAGGTTAATAGGTTCCGCTTGATTTTCAGGTACGCAAACCGGCGGCTAGCGCCGTACCGCTGACTAGAACGCTCCGCCGCCGTCACCGGCAAGATCGATGTGCGAGGGTTGGCGGAATCGGAGGCCGCATGAT
>JBIOJM010000323.1:0-11771 GCA_044450785.1 Isosphaerales bacterium | reverse complement strand
TCGCCACCGCCGAGAAGGCGCGTGAGGCCCAGGAGGCCGGCGCCGACGTGGTCGGCGGCGACGACCTGGTCAAGAAGGTCTCAGAAGGCTGGACTGACTTCGATGCCGCGGTGGCGACGCCGGACATCATGTCCAAGGTCGGTTCACTCGGCAAGATCCTCGGTCCGCGCGGTCTCATGCCAAACACCAAGTCAGGCACCGTCACCTTCGACGTGGGCCGCGCCGTACGCGAGGTGAAGGGCGGCAAGGTCGAGTTTCGCACCGACAAGTTCGGGATCATTCACGCGCCGATCGGCAAGGTGTCATTCGACGAGAAGCAGCTGCACCAGAACCTGACGGCCCTGGTGGACGCCCTGATTCGCAACAAGCCGTCCGCATCCAAAGGCCAGTACCTCCGGACCTTCTTCCTGTCGGCCACCCAGGGGCCCTCCGTCCCCATCGACGTCAAGGAAGCCGCCAAGCTGCACGTCGCCGGCTAGTCGCCGCTCCGAGCAGGGCGGTTAGGCTTCACAGCCAATGTACGGGCCGGTCATCGAGGGAGAGCTCGTTCGGTTGCGGCCGCCGCGGGCCGACGACGCCGAGGCGATGAACGGCTGGTTCGAAGACCTTGAGGTCACGAGATACCTGTTCATCCGGAACCCGCCAGGGATAGACGCCGAAAAGGAATGGCTGGACGCGCGTGCCAGGGATCCGGATTCGGTCAACTGGGCGGTTGAGTTCGAAGGCCGGCTGGTCGGCGGGACCGGGATCCACATGATCGACTGGAAGAACGGCTGGGGCACGACCGGCACCGTCCTCGGTGACAGGGCCGTCTGGGGGCGGGGCCTGGGCCGCGAGCTGATGCAGCTCCGGACCGATTACGCGTTCACACAGCTCTCGCTGCGGAAGCTGAAGTCAAGCCATATCGACGGCAACGACGCGAGTCACCGAGCCCAGGTGGCGGCGGGCTACCGGGTGGTGGGTCGGTACAGGGCCGACCGCTGGGTCGACGGCCAGTGGCGCGATCTGATCCTCACCGAGGTTCTACGCAAGGATTGGGAGAGAAAGCGGCGAGCGCGAGGCCGCGTATAATCCGTCACCTGCCCTAGACCGTAGGTGTCCGCGCGAGCGGGCTTAATTTCCTACCGAGGCACCTCAAGTGAAGGAATGTCGATTCCTTCCTGCCTTGGCGAGTCAACCTGTGTGCGCGCCGCACACGGGATCAACAAGAAGGCAGGGGAGGATTTAGTTGCCCAGAGCCCATAGGGAACAGAAGGTCGAGCAGGTTGACCTGTTGACCGAGAAGCTGAAGAGAGCCAAGGTGGCTGTGCTCACGGACTATCGCGGCCTTTCCGTCGGCCAGCTGCAAGAGCTGCGCGGAAAGCTGCGCGCGGCCGACGTCGAGTATCGAGTGGTCAAGAACACCCTCGCGCGACGCGCCGCCGAGGCGGCGGGCCACAGCGCCCTGGAGCCCGAGCTGAAGGGCCCGATCGCCATCGCGTTCGGTTATGACGACCTGAGCGCGCCTTCAAAGCTGATCGGTGAATTCGTGCGCGCGACCCGGCTCAAGCTCGAAGTCGTCGGTGGGCTTGTCGAGGGCCGCGTGTTCTCCGCCGACCAGGTCAAGCAGCTCGCCGACCTGCCGTCGCGCGAATCGCTGATCGCCCAGCTCATGGGCACGCTTCAGTCACCCGTCGCTCAGCTCGTCGGAATCATGCAGACCCCGCTTCAGCAGCTCAGAGGCGTGCTCGAGGCGTACAAATCAAAACTGGAGGCAGCGTAGCCATGGCAACCAAGATCACACCCAAGGATTTCGTCGAGGCGCTCAAGGACTGGAGCATCCTCGACGTGGTAGAAGCCGTCAAGGCGATCGAAGACGAGTTCGGCATCAAAGCTGCGGCTCCGGCGGCTGTGGCTGCAGCCGCCGGCCCTGCGGCTGGCCCCGCGGCCGCCGCCGAGGAAGAGCAGACCGAGTTCACCGTCAACCTCACCGCGGTGGGCGAGAGCAAGATCAACGTGATCAAGGCCGTTCGGGAGCTCACCCAGCTGGGCCTCAAGGAGGCGAAGGACCTGGTCGACGCGGCGCCCAAGCCGGTGCTGGAGAACGTCAGCAAGGCCGACGCCGAGAAGGCCGTCGCCCGCCTCAAGGAAGCGGGCGCCACGGCGGACATGAAGTAGGGCCCCAAAAGGCCGTCTGCGAGCCGGGCCGCCCGCGGCCCGGCTCGACTCATTTCCGGGCCAAGGTCCTTCACACGACCTGGTGGCGGCGCGGCACCCCCAGTGGTATAGTGCCCGGAAACCTCGGTCGACCGGGCGTTCCCGGCCGGCTCGATTCAGCGTCCCCACGGGAGGGACGATTGTCGTATACTGGCCGTTCGTGCACGTCCGGCCGCGCTCCATGCCCATTAACTGAGCGCGCCCCCTTTCCCACTAAGGAGAACCGAATGATCTCAGAGATGAGGGCTCCCGCGCGCCTCAGCTACGGCCACATTCCGAACCTTGTCGAGCTCAAGGATCTGATCGCCACCCAGATCGAGTCGTGTCACTGGTTCAAGTCCGAAGGCCTGCGCGAGCTCTTCGATGAGATCAACCCGATCACCGACTACACGGGCAAGAACTTCGAGCTGAAGTTCCTCGACTACGAGTTCGGCCAGCCGAAGTTCTCAGTCGAGGAGTGCCGCAACCGGGACATGACTTACGCGGCGCCCCTTCGGATCAAGACGCGCTTGACGATCAAGGAAACGGGCGAGATCAAGGAGTCCGAGGTCTACATGGGCGACTTCGCCATGATGACCGACGAGGGCACCTTCATCGTCAACGGCACCGAGCGGGTGGTGGTGTCTCAGCTCGTGCGCTCGCCCGGCGTCTACTTCACGGCGGCCGAGGACCCGAATACCGGTCGCAAGCTTTTCGGCGTCAAGCTGATCCCGAACCGCGGAGCCTGGCTCGAGATCGAGACCTCGGCCAAGGACCTGCTCACCGTCAAGATCGACCGGAAGCGCAAGGTTCCCGTCACCGTGCTCCTCAAGGCGCTAGAGCTGCCGCAGCTCAAGGGCACCGAGAACGATCGTGAAGCCCAGCGGCGCGCCATGCAGGAGCTTTTCGGTGACGTCGACACCAACGCCGAGCACCACTACATGGACGCCACCCTCGAGAAGGACACGACGACCAAGACCGAGGACGCCTTGCTCGAGCTGTACCGCCGCGTTCGCCCGGGGGATCCGCCGTCGGTCGACAACGCGCGAAACCTGCTGCAGAGCCTCTTCTTCAATCCACGCCGCTTTGACCTGGGACGCGTCGGACGCTACAAGGTCGACAAGAGACTGGGCCGCGATGAGGAGGACATCCTGGAGCGCGTCCGCCGGCGTGAGCTGCGGATCCTGGAGAAGGGCGACTTCATCGCCTTCCTCCGCAAGCTCATCGAGCTGAACAACGCTCCGCGAGAGAAGCAGATCCCAGACGACATCGACCACCTCGGCAACCGCCGGGTGCGGGCGGTCGGAGAGCTCTTGCAGAACCAGTTCCGGATGGGCCTCATCCGCATGGAGCGGATCATCAAAGAGCGCATGACAATCAGCGACCCTCACACGGTCACGTCGGCGTCGCTCATCAACGCCCGCCCGGTGGTGGCTGCGATCAAGGAATTCTTCGGCTCGAGCCAGCTTTCGCAGTTCATGGACCAACACAACCCGCTGTCGGAGCTGACCCACAAGCGGCGCCTTTCCGCGCTCGGCCCAGGCGGGCTCTCCCGCGAGCGAGCCGGTTTCGACGTGCGCGACGTGCACCACAGCCACTACGGCCGGATCTGCCCGATCGAAACCCCCGAGGGCCCGAACATCGGGCTGATCGGGAACCTTGCCACCTACGCCAAGGTCAACGAGTTCGGCTTTATCGAGACGCCCTTCCGGCGCGTGTACAACCGCGTCTCCCTGAGCGAGGACGTGGCCGGCAAGCTGGAGGGCCGCACACTGCGCCGGGCCGCCGTCGACCCCAAGGGCCAGGAGGTGCTGCCCGCCCACGAGGTGCTCGACGCCAAGTCTGTGCAGAAGCTCCTTAAAGGGAAAGTGGCCTCGATCGACATCGTGCCGTGGGTCTCGTCTGAGGTCGAGTACCTGTCCGCCGACGAGGAGGACATGTTCGGCATCGCGCAGGCGAATGCGGCTCTGACCGCCGAGAGCACGTTCGTCGAACCGAGGGTGCCGGCCCGGGCGCGCGGTGATTTCAAGATCGAAGAGGTCCAGAACATTCAGTACATGGACGTCTCACCGAAGCAGATCGTCTCGGTTGCGACTGCGATGATCCCGTTCCTTGAGCATGACGACGCCGGTCGCGCCCTCATGGGCGCGAACATGCAGCGTCAGGCGGTGCCCCTACTGGTGACCGACGCACCCCTCGTGGGGACGGGCGTCGAGTACTACGCCGCCAAGGATTCCGGCGAAATGATCGTCGCCGACGTGGCGGGCACCATCGTCGACGTGGCGCACCCCAAGGACCTGAAGACGGTCCACGCCACCCCGGTGTTCGAAATCGTCCTCAAGCCGGATGCGGGTGGTCCCGACCGGCACTTCCCGCTGCAGAAGTTCGCCCGGTCCAACCAGGGCACGTGCCTGAATCACCGGGTCAAGGTCAAGTCAGGGCAGCACGTGGAAGCCGGTGACGTGCTGGCCGACGGCCCTGCCATCGACGACGGTGAGATGGCGCTCGGCCGCAACGTGCTCGTCGCGTTCATGCCCTGGGAGGGCTACAACTTCGAGGACGCGATCCTGCTTTCGGAGCGCGTCGTCAAAGAGGACATGTACACCTCGATTCACATCGAGGAGTACGAGTCCGAGGCGCGCGAGACCAAGCTCGGTCCGGAGGAGATCACTCGCGACATCCCTAACGTGGCGGATGACGCTCTCCGAAACCTCGACGAGCGGGGCATCGTCTACATCGGTGCGGAGGTCCAGCAGGGCGACATCCTGGTAGGGAAGATCACGCCTAAGGGCGAGACTGAGCTGTCGGCGGAAGAGCGATTGCTGCGCGCGATCTTCGGTGAGAAGGCGCGCGAGGTGCGCGATTCGAGCCTTCGCGTTCCGCACGGCGAGCGCGGAATCGTGGTCGACGTGAAGGTGTTCTCGCGCGACAACAAAGACGAGCTAGGCCCCGGGATCAACGAGATGGTCCGGGTCTACATCGCCCAGAAGAGAAAGATTTCGGCCGGCGACAAGATGGCGGGGCGGCACGGAAACAAAGGCGTGGTCGCCCGGATCATGCCGTCTGAGGACATGCCCTACCTGCCGGACGGGACCCCCGTCGACATCGTGCTCAACCCGCTGGGCGTGCCGAGCCGCATGAACCTCGGCCAGGTCCTGGAAACCCACCTTGGGTGGGTCGCTTATACCCTCGGGATCAAGGTCGCGACTCCCGTGTTCGACGGGGCGCCGATGGAGACCATTGTCAAGGAGCTTGTGAAGGCGGGGCTGCCTGCCGACGGCAAGGTTCGGCTGCGCGACGGTCGCACCGGTGAAGAGTTCGACGAGCCTGTGACGGTGGGCATGATCTACATGCTCAAGCTAGCTCACCTTGTCGAGGACAAGATCCACGCTCGTTCCACCGGTCCGTACAGCCTTGTGACCCAGCAGCCGCTGGGCGGCAAGGCTCAGTTCGGCGGACAGCGATTCGGAGAGATGGAGGTGTGGGCGCTCGAGGCGTACGGCGCCGCGCACGTCCTGCAAGAGATCCTGACCGTGAAATCCGACGACATCGTCGGCCGCGTCAAGGCCTACGAGGCGATCGTAAAAGGCGACAACACTCTGGAAGCCGGCATCCCGGAATCTTTCCGGGTTCTGGTGAAGGAGCTCGAAGGTCTGGCCCTCGGGGTCGAGATCCTGAGCGAGGACGAGCGTCAGATCGTCCTGTCAGAGGAGGACATACCGGAGATCCCGCTTGACCTCGGGATCAGCCTCGAGCGCGAAGAGCTCGGGGAGGATTCCGCCGAATGAGGCGGAATCCGGAATTCAGGGAAGACGGAGCCCTCGCGAAATCGGAGATTTCGCGAGGTTGCGGCGAATAGGTAGAAGAGGAAAGGGAGAACTAGCTTGCTGAAACTCGAAAACTTCGACGCTCTGAAGCTGTCGCTCGCGTCGCCAGAGACGATCATGTCCTGGTCGCACGGCGAGGTGACCAAGCCGGAGACGATCAACTACCGAACCTTGCGCCCGGAGCGGGACGGCCTGTTCTGCGAGCGCATCTTCGGTCCCACGCGGGACTGGGAGTGCCACTGCGGCAAATACAAGCGGTACCGCTACAAGGGAATCATCTGCGACAAGTGCGGCGTCGAGGTGACGCGCTCCAAGGTGCGCCGCGAGCGCATGGGCCACATCAAGCTGGCGTCGCCGGTCAGTCACGTCTGGTACTTCAAGGGCATCCCGAGCCGGATGGGTCTGCTCCTCGACATGTCCCCCCGCAACCTCGAGAAGATCCTTTACTTCGCCAACTACATCGTCACCGACGTCCACGAAGAGGCGCGGAAGGACATGCTCGCGGTCCTCAACATGGACAAGGACGAGCGGGCCGTCAGGCTGCGCGCCGACGTCGACTCGAAGACCCGCGAGCTGCGCACGGAGCACGAGGGAAAGTCCAAGAAGCTGAAGGCCGAGGTTGACGCCGAGGTCGGCAGGTTGGAAGAGGAGCTCCAGGAGGCGGTCGACGAACTGACCACCCAGGGCAAGAAGGCGACCGAGGCGATCAAGGCCGGAATCGGCACCAAGTCCCGCCGCACGATCTCAATCGGGGTCGACGGCGATGAGGAGACGGTCGTCGAGAAGGGTGAGGTGATGGCTCGCGAGACGTCGCGTGCCGTCCTGGCGAAGGTCCAGGAGAAGATCGAGAAGCTCGAGGCCAACACCAAGGTCGCGCAGAAGCGCGCCAAGGAGCGGCTCGACGCGGACCGCAAGGCTCTCGAGGCCCAGATCGAAGCGGCCACGAAGGGCCAGCGAGACTCGATTCAGGGCGAGCTCGAAGCTCTTCAGCAGGAGATCGAGGCGACGCGAACCGACCTCGAAGCCCTCCACGGGCGGCAGATCCTCACCGACACCCAGTACCGCGACTACCAGGAGCGGTTCGGCCGCGCCTTCCGGGCCGGGATCGGAGCGGAGGCGGTGCGCGAGCTCCTGTCGCGGATCGATCTGCAGTCGGAGATGTACCGGCTGCGCGAGGAGTCGAAGTCCTCGAGCGGGCAACGCAAGCAGAAGGCGATCAAGCGCCTGAAGGTGGTGGAGGACTTCCGAAAGTCGAACTCCAGCCCGACCTGGATGGTGCTCGAGGTCCTTCCCGTGATCCCACCCGAGCTGCGCCCGATGGTTCAGCTGGACGGCGGGCGCTTTGCCACGTCCGACCTCAACGATCTCTACCGACGCGTTATCAACCGCAACAACAGGTTGAAGCGGCTGCTCGAGCTCGGTGCACCGGAGATCATCGTCCGCAACGAGAAGCGCATGCTCCAGGAGGCCGTCGACGCGCTCATCGACAACGGCCGCCGCGGCCGCGCGATCACGGGCACCGGCAATCGCAAGCTGAAGTCCCTGTCGGACATGCTCAAGGGGAAGCAGGGACGGTTCCGGCAGAACCTGCTCGGCAAGCGTGTGGACTACTCCGGCCGGTCCGTCATCGTGGTCGGTCCGGAGCTGAAGCTTCACGAATGCGGCCTGCCCAAGAAGATGGCGCTCGAGTTGTTCAAGCCGTTCGTCATGCGGGAGCTCGTCAACAAGGGATACACGACCAACATCAAGTCGGCCAAGCGCATGGTCGAGCGGAGCCGCACCGAGGTGTGGGACGTGCTCGACGAGGTGATCCGCGATCACCCTGTGCTGCTCAACCGAGCTCCGACCCTTCACCGCCTGGGCATCCAGGCGTTCATGCCCGTTCTGGTCGAGGGTTCAGCCATTCAGATCCACCCGCTCGTGTGCGCGGCTTTCAATGCCGACTTCGACGGGGACCAGATGGCCGTCCACGTGCCGCTCTTCAGCGGCGCCATCGCCGAGGCTAAGAACCTGATGATGTCGTCGCAGAACATCCTTTCCGCGGCCGACGGTCACCCGGTGGTGGCGCCGACCCAGGACGTGGTGCTCGGCTGCTACTGGCTCACGGCTGCTCGCGGCGCCCAGCCGCCGGCGGCTGAAGTCTCGAAGCTCCGGGCATTCAGCTCGCAGAACGAGGTTCTGCTCGCGCTGGAAAGCAAGGTGGTCAAGCTCCAGGAATGGATCCGTGTCCGGGTCGGAGACGGCGCCGGCGCCGGCGAGGCGGGCGCTCTCCTCGTGACCACGCCAGGACGAGTGGTGTTCAATCAACCGCTGCCCGTGGGCAAGGCTCCGATGGAGCCGTCCATGCAGCCGCTGCCTTTCCAGAACGCGCACTACGACCGCAAGCTGCTGCGCACGCTGGTGGCTGAGCTGTTTCGCCTGTACGGAAGCGACGTCACCGCCACGGTCGTGAACGACATCAAGCGGCTCGGATTCCGGTACGCGACACAAGCCGGGATCACGGTCTCCGCCATGGACATTCCACACCCCGACTCGAAGTGGGCGACCATTCACGCGACCGAGAAAGAGGTCGCGGACGTCGAGCGGATGTACCGCCGCGGCGTCATGACAGAAGACGAGCGCTACCGCAAGGTGATCGAGCTCTGGCAGAAAGCCTATGAAGAGGTCGGAAACGCCACCGAGCACGCGTTCGACAAGTTCAGCCCGATCTGGATGATGATGGGCTCGGGCGCCCGCGGCAACATCCAGCAGATCCGCCAGCTGGCGGGCATGCGAGGCCTGATGGCCGACCCGACCGGTCGCATCATCGACCTCCCGATCCAGGCCAACTTCACCGAAGGCCTGACCGTGCTGGAGTACTTCATCTCCACACACGGCACACGCAAGGGCCTCGCTGACACGGCACTTCGCACCGCCGACTCGGGATACCTGACGCGCCGGCTCGTCGACGTCGCGCAGGACGTGATCGTGCGGGAAGAGAACTGTGGCACCACCAATGGAATCTGGATTCGTGACATCACCCCGGAACGGGCCAAGACCGAGCCTATCTACGAGAAGATCGCGGGTCGCGTGGCGGCGGAAGACATCACCGTCCACGGCCAGCTTCTCGTGACGGCGGGCACTGCCATCACTGATGAGGCGGCTCGCCAGATCATCGCGGCGGGGGTGCCCGTCAAGATAAGGTCCGTCCTCGTCTGCGAGGCGCGCGAGGGCGTCTGCCGAATGTGCTACGGCCGGAACCTCGCGACTGGCAAGGTCGTCGAGATCGGCGAAGCGGTCGGGGTCATCGCGGCTCAGTCAATTGGCGAGCCGGGAACTCAGCTGACGATGCGAACGTTCCACACTGGTGGCGTCGCCGGGGTGGACATCACTCAGGGTCTGCCTCGCGTGGAGGAGCTGTTCGAGGCTCGCATCCCGAAAGGCAAGGCCATCATCTCGGAGATCGACGGCGAGCTCGAAATTCTCCGCCAGGAAGGCGCCCGCAAGGTGCGCGTCACGTCCAAGGAGGAGTTCGAGGTTTCCTATCCGCTCGCGGCGAAGATGGAGGTCCTCGTCAAGACCAACGATGAAGTGATGGAGGGCCAGGAGCTGGCGCATGACTCCAAGGGCAACGTCGTGCGCACGCGACACGCGGGCAAGGCGTCCGCGTCCGCCAAGGAGATCACCGTACGGACACTCGACGAAGAAGTCCGCGAGTACGCGATACCACACCAGGTGCGCATCCGGCCGGAGCTGGACCGGCGTGACTCGAGCAAAGTGCTGATCAAGGCCGGTCAGCAGATCACCGAGGGCTCGATCTCACCTCAGGAGCTGCTGCACATCCTGGGCAAGGAGGCGGTCCAGACCTTCCTGGTGGACGAGGTCCAGAAGGTCTATCGCAGCCAGGGCGTCGACATCAACGACAAGCACATCGAGGTGATCGTCCGCCAGATGATGCGCAAGGTGCGCATCGATGCGGCCGGCGACACGGGCTTGCTGCCAGGCGAGATCGTCTCGCAGTGGGAGTACGAGGAGTCCAACGCGCGTGCGCTGGCCGAGGGCGGGGAGCCCGCCACCGCGCAGACGGTGCTTCTGGGGCTGATCAAGGCGGCGCTCAACACGACGTCGTGGCTGTCCGCCGCTTCGTTCCAGGAGACGACGAGGGTCCTGACGGAGGCGGCAATCTCGGGCAAGGTCGACCGCCTGCGCGGCTTGAAGGAGAACGTGATCATCGGCAAGCTGATCCCGGCGGGCACCGGACTCGACTATTACAAGAAACAGCGTGAGCAGGCGGCTCGCATCCTCGAGGAGGAGCCGATAGACCTCGAGACGCTGTCAGTCTGAGGAGCATCGACGGTAAGAAACCATCTAGAAACTGGCGCTGGATTCGGTTAAAGTCAGCGCACGTGCACAAAGGGTCGCCCGCCACGGGTGGCCCTTTTCGTGTATGAGGGGGAACCTAGGTTCCCCCTCATGGCTCTCCTTCCTGCTGGTAGACGTCTATTCAATGAGGTTCACCTCGCCTTGCGCGGAGGGCTAGAACGACGACTGGCGGACGGCCCGGCGAAGCCGGGCCTACCGGCCACGCGGGGTTCCGGGCAAAGCCGGGCCTACCGGCCACGCGGGTATTGGTTTTCTATGATGGCGCCGGTGACTTCCGGCTCCCGGCTGGCCCACGCCGCCGCCCTGGCTCTGCTCCTGAGTGTCGCCGCCACCGCATGCAACTCCGCCGGTCTGACCCAGGGCCCTAAGCTCGCCAAGGATCAGACGTTGCGCGTGGCGCTCGACGACCAGCCCGCATCCCTCGATCCGGGACAGACGCAGTACACGTACGAGACCGCCGTGCTGAGGGCAGTATCCGAACCGCTGCTCAAGCCTCTGCCCGACCTGAGCGGCCTTGTGCCGGCCGCCGCTCAAAGCTATGACGTGACAAACGGTGGCACGGTGTACGTCTTTCACCTTCGTTCAAACGCCAAGTACTGGGACGGCAAGCCCGTGCGCGCGCAGGATTTCGTGTTTGCCTGGAAGCGACTGGTGGACCCGCGACTCGCGTCGCCGTCAGAGACATTCTTCGCGGCGGCCGTGCTCAACGGGGAGAGGGTCTCGCTAATGGATCCGCAACGTGACGCCGCGACCATCGATGCCGCGCTCGGAAGCCTCGGCCTCGCGGCCATCGACGACTTCACCTTTCAGGTCACACTCGCAAGACCCGATCCCGCCTTTCCGTGGATCGCCGCGATGCCGGCCGGCGCGCCAGTGCGTGAAGACGTGGTCGCGAAATACGGCGACGCGTGGGCTCAGAGCCCAGACAGCTATGTCACCAACGGCCCGTTCAGGGTCACGGCCATGGTTCCGAATGACCACATCACAGTCACGCCCAATCCCGACTACTGGGGTGCTAGACCCTTTCTCTCTTCTATTCAGTTCTACGTGGTGAACGACGGCGCCAGTGCACTGTACAGATACAAGACAGGACAGCTCGACGAGATCTCGGTGCAGCCGGCGCAGGCGGCTTCGGTGGCCATTGACTCCTCCCTCAATCGCGAGCTCGAGAAGGCGCCCGACCTCACCGTCTTCTGGATCGTCTTTCGCAATGACGCGCCTCCGCTCGACAACGCCGGCGTGAGGAGGGCCATCGCGGAAGCGATTGATCGTCGGGCTTTCGTCACCCAGATCTTCCAGGGCCAGGGTGAGCCTGCCGACTCGTTCATTCCTGACGGCATGCACGGCTATATGTCGAGCCTTACGACTCAGCGTTTCGATGTGGCTCAGGCGCGTGCGTCGCTGGCC
>JBIOJM010000322.1:0-11821 GCA_044450785.1 Isosphaerales bacterium | reverse complement strand
GTGTTGAACGTGAGGGAGAGCAGTCCGTCGGAGGCGATCGGGACGTCGACGACTCCGCTGACGCCGGGACCGGCGACACCGGGGACCGAAGCCGGCGTGTTGAACGTCACGAAGTTTTTGTTTGCGACATCGGTCGTCTCGAAGTTGGTCGGGAACGGGGGAGTGGGCGTGCTGGCAAATTCGAGGGTCTGGAAGCCGGTGATCACGGGCCCGTCGGTCGCACTGAACGACTGGTCGGGATAGCCGAAGTCGTTGAAGGTGTAATCGACCGCCGGGGTTGTGTCGACGATCGGCGCCAGGCCGGTGTAATGGAGACTCGTCAGGGCCGATGGTAGTCCCGTGCCATCATCGAAGAAGATGGAGCCGTACTGACCGACCTGGGGGAAGACGGTTTGATCATTGGCGTTGTGGGTCTCGCTGGCGAACGGGCCGGAGGGGAGCGTGCCGAAGATGTTCAGGGCGTGGGTATCGAAACCGCCGGTCCCAGCGGGCCCGGCGTTCCAGACCAGCCCCGGGGTGTCGACAACCGGGATGGGGTTGCCGCCGCTCATGTCGATGTTCATCACCTGGGTGCCGAAGTCGCTGGTGTCGATGGTCAGCGAGCTGACATCAGCGGTCGTGTAGGTGATGGCGGCGGGTGCCAGTGCGGCGATGGTGCTAACCGGCACGGTGCTGGAGAGCGTGAAGTCGTGGCTGACCGCGTCGGCCGAGGCGTCGACCGTCAAGTCGGTGAATCCGAACGTATTGTCGACGGTCACGGTACCCAGGATATCGGCGACGCTGCCGAAGAGGCCGATCAAGACCGCGTCCTGGCCCGCTTGCCCGTGGACGACCAGGGGACCGCCGGCCGCGGTCGCTTCGACGAAAGTCGTGTCGTCGCCAAACCCGGTGTTCAGGGTCGTGGTGACGGGTGCAAGGAAGATGTTGCTGATCGTGCCGTCGACGGTGAACGTGTTGCCGCCTGAGCCGCCATCGACGGTCAAGCTGCTGATGTCGTCGTCAACATAGTTGATCGTGGCGGGCGAAAGGCCGGTTACCTGGCCGTTCGTCCCGTCGTTGAACATGAGCGCGGTCTGGCCGGTGGTGTCAGCCGAATCGTCGAGCGTCAGGTCGGTGAAGCCGGTTTCGTTGTCGACGTTGATCGTGCCGAACAAGTTCTGCATGCCGGCGACCGGATCGGCCCCCAGCGTGACAGCGTCTTGCCCGCCTTGGCCGTGGATATCGAGCGTATTGTCGCCGGTGGCGAAGACATTGGTCGTGTCGTCACCGAGTCCCGTGTTCAGGGTCGTCGGGTAGAAGGCCGACGTTGCGTTCACGATGAATGTGTTGCCGCCGCTGCCGCCATTGACCGTGAGCGACGAAAGGTCGAACGGATCGTAGCTCGTGGTGGCGCTGCCGGTCACGGCAACGCTGCCCGTGCCGAGACCGTCGTTGTTGGCGAGCGTCCAGGTCTGGCCGGTCGCGTCGTTCTCATCGTGGAACGTGAGCGCCGTGAGGCTGGGCGGGTTGAGGACCGAGATCGGGCCCTGGATGCCCGCCATCGTGCCGGCGCCGCCGGTCGAGCCGATGTTGACCGTGGCAGGCGCGTTGCTGGTGATGTTGACCGGCTGGTTATCGGCGACGACGTTGACCGTGCTGCCGCCATCGGAGCCGGTGGTGACGTTGAGCACGCCGAAAAAGCCGGTGGAGTTGACGTCGATCGTATCGATGCCGCCCTGGCCGTTGATGTTGGTGGTCACAAAATCGGCCGTGCTGTTGATAGCGATCGTGTTGTTGCCGTTGGTGCCGAGAGTGTTTTCGGCGTTCAGGGTCAGCGTGCCGATGTTGTCGTCATAGGTCAGGCCGCCAAATAGGCCGGTTCTGGTGACGGTCGTAGCCGTGACGGTGTAATTGTCGCTGAAGTTGGCGGACGAGTCTTCGAGGGTAACGATGTCGGCAAAGCTCGTACCGCCGTGAACGACGACCGGGCCGGGCAGGTTGCTGAGGCCGCCTGCCTCGGCCGCGTTGCTGAGATTCACGAAGTTCTGGTTGGGTCCGCCATTGATCGTGGTCGTCGTGCCGGCCTGGGTGTTGTTGATGTCGTAAGTGACGCCCGATCCGCCGAACGTCCCGCCGTTGATGTTCAGGGCCGTCACGCCGACGCCGTACTCGATGGGGAAAGCCGAAAGGCCCGTCACTTCAAACGGCGCGCTGACATTTCCCGAGAGGTTATCGAGCGTGGCGGTCGAGTGAGTCGTGTCGGCCGTGTCGTTGATGTTGATCGTGGTCGCGTCGCCGGGGTCGTAGATCGCCACCGGGCTAGAGATGTTGCTGAGCGTTCCACCGCTGCCGACGTTGACCGTGCTGGTCGTCCCGGCGGCGGTCTCGATCGTCACCGGCTCTTTCCCCGGGGTGACGTGGCAGCACGTCGACAAGACGTTGTAGATGTCGCCGTTGGCCGGCGAGCCTAGGAGGGTGACCCCTCCTGTAAAGCTCTGACTGCTGCTCTCATTGTAGTTGAACCCAGGCCCGCCGATGGTCCCGGGTTGGGTGTCGATCGTGTACGTCGCGGCGGTAAGGGATGTGCCCGTGCTGTCGTCGATGGTGGAGGTATCGCTGGTGTTGGCCGGCGCGACGACGTCGAAGGCGGCAAACAACAGGCTGGCTGCGCTGGCGACGTTGGCTCCCGCATCGCCGCCGAGTTTGAGCGACGAACCGTCACCTGTGCCGAGGTTGACGTCGACGGTCTCGGTGATGGCGGCCGGGACAGTAAAACCAGTCCAGTTGCTATCGAATGCGCCGCCGTTGACGCTGTGCTCGAGCAACCCGCCGATCGGGGAGATGACCAGGGCGTCGGTGGCCGCATCGCCTTGCGCCGTGGCGACGTGGGTAACGGGATTGTACGTGAATGTGTACGCCAACAGCGTACGGCTTTCGAGCGACTCCAGGGTGTACCGCCGCTGCCGCTTGGTCCGCTTGACCAACGGAGTCTTCAGGCGCCGTGAACCCGTCGCGCCGCGCGAATTCGAGAAAAGTGTCATGCGTCGATCCTCCTCGGGATTGAAAGTCAAAACTCTTCGTTCGGGAGGAGGTCCCTCGCTCGAACGACATAAACTCAAAGAATCAATGAGGGTCACTTCTCAGTGGAAAAAGCGCGGATTCCCGCCAGCCGATACGCGAGCACGTTGCGTGTTCAACCAAGCCCACGGCCACTTGATGGCGATGGGTGTCCTTTCCAGATTCTTAGTACACACTCAGAAAGCGACTCACGAATGTGTCCGGCAGGAGAGCCGGACCCAGAAGTCGCGTCGGGGTTGATCGGGGACTACGTCGAGCATGGGGAGAGAACGCGATCCGGACTCGTCGCACCGCCTCAGGCCATCCCAGCGGCATCGCCAACCGAAACGAGGCCCGACGGCGACGGGTTTTTCCGTCGATCTCCCCTGTACGATCCTGGATGTCTGCGCTGTATTCATCCGTCTGTTCCAAATAGAGAGCACAAGTGAGATGGGAAATCAACATGCGACTGGGATGTTTCGGTGATTTTTTTGGGGAACTCGTCGCTTGATTCGTTTCTAACTTACGCCAGTCTGTTCTAAATAGAGAACACAGGCGAGATGAGAAATCAACATGCGACTGGGAGGTTTCGGCTATTTTTTTAGGAATTTACTGGTCGAACCGATCCTAAGTCGCGCTAAAGTAGGCGATTACGAGCCGTGAGACGTGCGTGGTGGCAGTTCGATGAATTCGTCGCCGTAACGACGGTGAGCCGGAGAGAGGGAAGGCCAGGCGAGACGGTGCAGCGGAGGAACCGATACCGGTTTACACAATTGACTAACAAACACATGATTGTTCTGTATTCGTGGGATCGCCCCCTTTCATCGATGGGTAAGGTTGTCATACAATCGTCGAGTGGCGTGAGCGGGCTGAGCCGATCGGGTGATCCGACGAGGCGGAGCGATGAGGGGGCGTCCCGGGGCAAGGGGCGTGGTGGTCGATGATCTGTGTGACGATCGGGCGAGGCCGGCACTCGTCGCTGGCCGAGGAGTGGAAGAACGCGGGCGAATCGGGCGTGGAGTTGGTCGAGCTGCGGATCGACTGCCTGCGCCGCGAGCCGGACCTGAAGAGAATTCTCAAGGATCGGCCCACGCCGGCGGTTTTCACGATTCGCCGGGGCGTGGATGGCGGACTATGGCGCGGCAACGAGGAAAAACGCCAAAAGCTCCTCCGCGAGGCCGTGGCGCTGGGCGTCGACTACATCGACCTGGAGATGGACATCGCAAAGACGATCCGGCGATACGGCAAGACGAAGCGGATCGTCAGCTACCATAACATGAAGACCACGCCGGTCGATCTCCAGGACATTGCCGAGAAGTGCGAGGGAATCGATCCGGACGTGGTCAAAATTGCCACGTCGGCTTCGAGCCTGGCCGAGGCGTCGCGGGTCTTGCACCTGGGGACCACGGCCAAGGCGCCGACGGTCCCGATCGCCATGGGAGAGATCGGGGTGTTCAGCCGGATCCTCGGGCGCAAGTACGGGGCGCCGTTCACCTACGCGGGGTTCAATCCCGAACGGGTCTTCGCCGCGGGGATGCTCCAGTATGGAGTGATGAAGCACGACTACGCCTACCGCCAGATCGACGCAAATACCGAGGTTTACGGTGTCATCGGTGACCCGATCGAGCAGAGCTTGAGCCCGGTGGTGCACAATGCCGCCTTCCGCGAGCTCGGCTTGAACAAGGTCATGGTTCCGTTTTTGGTACCCAATGGTGAGCTACCCGCGTTCTTCAAGGAGCTGCTCTGGCTGGACATCAAGGGTTGCAGCGTGACAATCCCCCACAAAGAGGCGATGGTGCCGCTGCTGCAGCAGAAAGAGGGGGCCGTCGAGCGAACGGGGACTTGCAACACGGTCGTTACCAACGAGCACGGCCAGCGGACGGGGTATAGCACCGACTACCGCGCGGCGATGGATTCGCTGGAAACCGCCATGGGGGGCCGTGAAAGCGAGGAATCACCCAGCCCACTCTTCGACAAACAGGTGATGATCCTGGGCGCGGGGGGGGTGGCACGCGCGATCGCGTTCGGCTTGACGCGCCGCGGCGCTCACGTAACGATCGCCAACCGGCATGACGAGCGGGCGACTCGACTGGCGGAGGAGGTGGGCTGCCGCGCCGTCAACTGGTCGATGCGAGCCACCAACCTCGTCGACGTGATCATCAACGCCACGCCGGTCGGCATGCACCCGAACGTGGATGATACTCCGCTCCCACCGGCTGCCTTCAGCCGGCCGGGCATCGTCGTGTTCGACACGATATATCACCCCGAGAACACGATGATGCTCAAGCTGGCGCGCGAGCGCGGCAGCAAGGCGGTCACCGGGGTGGAGATGTTCCTCCGCCAGGCCGCCCTCCAGTTCAAGCTGTACACGGGGCAGGACGCGCCGATCGATGTGATGCGTGACGCGCTCAAACTCAAGCTCACACCACTTCGCACGGAATGACACGCGATCCCTTGCGGCAATCCACCCCCGATCGGGGACTGGCGCTGATCGGCTATCGTGGGACGGGGAAATCGACCGTGGGGCGGATCCTGTCCGACCGGTTGAGCCGGCCGTTCCTCGACGCCGATCTGGAGATCGAGGCGCGGGCAGGTCGATCGATCCGCGCGATCTTCGCCGATTGGGGCGAGCCGGTCTTTCGCGATTGGGAAGAGCAGACTCTCGCCGAACTGACGGAGATGTTTCCGGATGCGATCGTCGCGACGGGGGGCGGCGCCGTCCTTCGCGAGACGAACCGCCGCCGGATCCGCCAGTTCGGCCACGTGGCCTGGCTGACGGCTGACCCCGCCGAGCTGGCGCGCCGACTGGAGTCCGACCGTCGCGAGCTCGGTGAGAGACCCGCACTGACGGCCGTGGGGACCATCGCTGAGATTGCGCAGGTCCTCGCCGCGCGAAGGCCGCTCTACCAGGAGCTGGCCGATACCGTGATCGAGACCGGCGACAAGAATCCGGACGAAGTCGCCACCGCCATTCTCGGCTGCTGGCTGTTAAGAAAAGGAGCCAAAGGAGCCAGCCACCAAATCTGAAGAATATAGGAAGTCAAGAGAGGTAGCATGCACCAAACTGGACCATGACATTCAGCGCATATTTCCCATTTTTGGTGGCTGGCACCTTTTTCGCGCGACTGGAGCCGCGCCATGTTCCTGATGTGGCCGATGCTGGTGGTCCTTGGACTCGGCTTCTTCGCGATCGGTACGGTCGTGGGGAGCTTTCTAAATGTGTGCATCTACCGGATTCCCTGGCAGAAGAGCGTGATCTGGCCAGGCTCGCGGTGCCCGCACTGTTACTCCACAATCGCGGCGCGCGACAACATCCCGATCGTGAGCTGGTTCGCCCTGCGGGGCGAGTGCCGGAGTTGTGGTGCTCGGATCTCGGTGCGTTATCCCCTGGTCGAGGCCCTGGTCGGATTCTTGTTCCTGGGGGCCTACCTGATCGACGTAATCGCCGCGCCTCGCGGGCTTTGGGGAGATGTCTCCGCTTTCCAACTGGTGGTAGCCGTCTACCACGCGCTGTTTCTCGCGTTGCTGGTCGCGGCCGCGTTCATCGACTACGACCTGATGATCATCCCCGACGCGATCGCCGTCACCGGTATCGTGATTGGGATCGCGCTGGGGACACTCTGGCCCCAGGTCCGGCCGGAGCCAGGTAGCGCCACGACCCATGTCCAGGGCTTCTGGATCGGTCTGGTGGGCCTGGTGGTTGGCGGCGTCGTGATCCTGGTCGTGCGCCAGTGCACCGCAGTCGTGCTCACCGTCCTTCGTGTGCTCAACCTCACGGAGCTGAGGGAGGGGATGGGCGTTGGCGACCTCACGCTCCTGGGCATGATCGGCGCTTTCATGGGCTGGCAAGCTGCGGTCCTCACGTTCTTTCTCGCTCCGTTCTTCGGATTGGGTCAGGCGGTCTGGAAACTGTTCAACAAGATCAAGAAAAGGATCGGAGGCGGCCAATTATCCAGCTCCGATCGCGAAATGCCTTTTGGGCCATACTTGAGCATGGCGGCAGCGACGTTGCTTTTTCTGTGGCCCAAGCTCTGGGGAGGATGGGCCAAGGGTCTCTTTCACACGTTTTACGTGATATTCTGGTGGATGTTGGGTATCAACGTGTAGCTTCCGAATTGACCACACGAGATCGCGACGCCGTCTCACGGGACCGGTGGCGCACGCGATCGATGGCTCCCCCTCGTGGGGCCGTGACGAACCATCAGCCCCGGCAGACGGAGTTAACCCATGCCGTATGAATACAAAAGGCGCAAACCGTCCATCATCCGCAACTTCTGGGTGTATCGCCGTTTGATTGGTACGGCGATCCTGCTGGGAATGATGCTTTGGTTCATCTGGGCCAATAGCGAAGTGGTCACGGTCGCGTTTCCATTTGGTCTGGGGAAGCTGAAGAGCACACTTGGGGTCGTCATGCTCCTGACCGCCCTGGTGAGTTCCGTGGCGACCATTCTGGTGACGACCATTATCATCGCCGTCAAGCGAGTCCGCCGCGCGCAAACGTCGCACGATCAGCCCACGTCGCAGGATCAGCCCAAACCAACCAACCTTCCGGCCGACCGTCCTCCCCCCGACTATGCCGCCAAAACCATGGAGGGGTTTTCCAACGCTGACTGGTCAAATTGACGAAAATAGATCAGGGGAAAGCGCGTTCTCGCTCGTTCGATTCGAAATTTGTCGGGACACGGACTTGCGATTGCAACGAGCGGCACAATCTGTTGCCGGCCCGACCGCCGGACGGCGTGGGGCTTGGTTCGCATCATCGGATCGCGGCTGGCGGTTACCGGCGGTCCTCGCCCTGATCTGCGCTGGCCTGGGCGTGGCGCCGGGTTGTTCCGGTCAATCGAGTTTTCTGACCGGCGGGCCGACCGTCGGTCAGCTCAAGACCAGCCTGAGCCATCTGGAGTACGAGAACCAGCAGTTGAAGCGCTCGGTTGCCAAGCTCGAGCAAGAGAACCGCTCGGTGGAGGATCGCCTGGTCCAGGAGCAGATCGACAACGGCGATCTGGCGGCCAGGCTGGACGACGTACGCAACTTGCTGAGCGATCGCGGGATCGACCCGGACGTTCGGGTCGGGTCCCGTCGTGGCGGTGACGGGGTGCGCGGTTCGTCTGCCGAGGACGACGGCTCGGCGCCCCGGACTTTGCCCACCGGCCAGCGGGCACGCCAGCGTCGAAAGCCGCCGTTTGCCCACATTTCCGGTCCGGTGAATACCATCCCGCCGATCGACGACGACGACGACGGCGCTTTACGCGGGCGGAGCGATGGCCGCGACCCCAAAGCCGGCCGCGCAGGACGTCGTTTCGATCAAGACCTGGATCACCACTCCTTTTACACGGGCCCACTTGGCTGGCTTCCGGTTGCCGAGGGAACAGGTGGCGGGACGTCACGGCTGCGCTGAGCGGCACGGCGCTAGCCGCCGGTGATTCCCTGGATCGTCGATCGCCAAACACTCGTCGATCGCCGAACACCGGCGGCTAGCGCCGTGCCGCTCAGTTCGATCGAGCCGATCCGGTGGTTGCGAGTGGAAAACGAACGAGAATCGAAGTGCCGTGTCCGAGCTCGGAAATCAGGGAGATCTGGCCGTGGAGCTGCGCGACGAGCTCGCGGCAGATCGCCAGCCCCAATCCGCTGCCCTCGATCCCGGAATGCTCATCGCGTGCCAGACGGAAGAAGGGTTCGAACACCCTGTCAAGGGCTTCCGTGGGGATGCCGGGGCCCGAGTCGGAGATGGTGACCGACCAGGAATCGGCCTCGGCTCCTCCGGCCGCGCGCACTTGCCCTCCCACCGGCGTGTATTTCAAGGCATTTGACACGAGGTTGCCGAAGACTTGCTGGCAGCGTGATGCGTCGGTGACGATAAATAAATCATTTGAATCGGCATGTGATTCCCACTTGATTCCGCGCGCGGCGGCGATGGGTGCGAACTGGCGATCGATCTCGCCCAACAGGGCTCCGATCGTGAATGAACCCAGGCAGAGAGGGCGCGATCGCTGGACGATCCCGGCGTAGTCGAGGTAGTTGCGCGCGAGGCGCAACAGATCGTCGCAGAGCGAGACCATGGTCAACAGATGGCCGCGCTGATCGTGCGTGACGGAGGACGGCGACTCGCCCAAGAGCAAGTCAAAGCCGGCTCGCAGTGAGGCGAGTGGCCGGCCGAGTTCATGGCTCAGATCGGAGAGGACGGACCGGAGCTGGGTTTGATCGATCTTGAATCGAGTACTTCCCTGGCCGGGGGCAGCCGGGGAGGATGGGGTCGATCGGACGTCCATGTGCTGCTGTCCCTGCGCTTGCGCTCTCGTGCGCGGGCAGACAGGCCTCGGCTTGGACAAAAACCTCGGGTGCCGGTCGGTGACTGCCCGCGGTCCAGAGGGGATCGCGTCGGTTTTGCTCTACTCTACGACACCACGATCTGATTGGCCAGAAGAGGGTGGCCGTCGGTCAGATCGAGCACCGCTTGGTGGGCCAGTTGCTTCGCGTGGTACGTGCGCGAGCGTCCTTGGAGGATGATTTTCTCATCCGAGTAAACGACGTGAAGGTCACGGATCCGACCGTTGGCGACACGGTTGATGTGGCCCTCGATGAACTGGGCGAGCTCCTGATGGTTTTTGCCGCAGCCGAACCGCCCGAGCTCTGCTCTGGAGTTGTACATCGGCATGCCAGTCTCCCACGTGATCAGCTTCAAGGTACGGCGATGGTATTACATTGGGCGTGCCGAACCAGCGGATTGGGAGGCCGTCTCGAGAAATCCGATCCACGAGACCTGGGAACGAACGAGGATTCACCGAATCATTTGTATATGAATCGTTCGTACCATCCTTGATCCCAACCGGCAGTCAAATCGATTCCGAACGCGGATTTGTGTCGAGCCCAAGAGGGATTGGGAAACGCGATCCACGATCCCGCCCTGGGTTCACCTGGTAGAGTAGCGAGTGATCATGCCGGCGTCAAACATTATTCCCCTTGAGGCAGCTCCAGATGGCGTCGAAGTGGTCGAGACCCAGGTGAGCTCGGGTCGTCGGAAGCTTCGAGCAATTCGTCGGTCTGGATGATCGACTCGGCGAGTTTCGCCATCGGGATCCGGCGATCCTGGCTTTGGCGCTGGAGGAGCCGGAATGCTTCGCTCTCGCTGAGCTGGCGTCGGGTCATGAGGATCCCCTTGGCGCGTTCGATCAACTTGCGTTCGCGGAGCGTCGATTTGAGCTGATCGATATCCTCTTGCAAGACCTTGAGCTCCCGTGCCCGCGCGACGGCCACCTGAATGGCCGCATGCAAGCTCGGGTTGGTGGCCGGCTTCAGTAAATAGGAGATAACTCCGTCCTCGACGGCCTGGTCGATGAGGTTGGGATGTCCGTGGGCCGTGAGGATAATGACGGGTGTACCAGGGTCCTCCGCGATCTGGCGCGCGGCGGTCAGGCCATCGAGGCCTGGCATCTCGATGTCGAGGAACACCACATCGGGCAGCGCCCGCCGGCACATCTCGATGGCCCGATGACCATCGCTGACCACGGCGACCACATCGTACCCGAGCGCCTCCAATTGTTTTTGAAGTCCGACTGCGACTGTTTTTTCGTCGTCCGCGATCAATACACGATAAGGCCGCGTCATCGCCGTAATCCCTCAAGGCACAATCAAGGTGACGAGGATCGAATCACACACGTCCAGTGCCGCTCCGCCCTAGCGGAACAGCGAAGCCAGAAGCTCGAACCGGGATTGGACTGGTCGATGGGCTCAGGGTCGCACAATCAATCACCGATTGTTGAACTCGCGAAATCATGACGCTCTGCATCAGGGCGAACGGACTTGACGGTTTCGCGACGACCGTCAGAATGCTGTGGCAAGGGAGGACTCTCGAATGACAGAGGTCCGTATCGATCAATGATCTCTAAATAAACTCCTACGGGGATGTCCGAAGAACGTGACCCGCCACTCATGGTCAATCTTGTTTTTTGATGATCTCGTGGTCGGTGATCTATGGGAAAGTCCGCGCCGGACCGTGACGGAAACCGATGTGGTGATGTTCGCAGGTCTCTCCGGGGACTTCAATCCTCTGCACGTCGATCATTTTTCCGCGAAGAACAACCCCTTTGGGCGGCCGGTTGCCCATGGACTGCTTGGTCTCTCCATTGCCACGGGCTTGATGAGCCAGGCTCCGCGCGTCGACACCCTCGCGTTTCTCGCCATCCTCGAGTGGAAGTTCCAGCGCCCGATCATCTTTGGCGATACGATCCACGCTCTCTCGACGGTCGAGTCGTTGCAGCCTCAGACCAACGGCCGGCGAGGCGTCGTGACCTGGCAACGGAGAATCCTGAACCAGGACGGTCACCTGGTGCAGGAAGGGCGCACGCAAACGCTCGTGCGAGCAAGATCCGGGGCCCCCTCAACCGAGCAACCTGGAACCCACAACGATTCCTCTGTCTAACCGCCCACATCGGAATGCCTCATCCTCTGCGATCTCTATTCTAACATCGTAGTGCTAATTATTTCGATGACATTCGAGCGGAATTTCGGGGAATCCTTTTTTAGCGAGGGAAGACCGGATGGATCGCTCATCCGAGCCAGCGGAGCGAACGATTGCACTGGTGACGGGTGCGGCCCAGGGAATTGGGCTTGGGATCGCCCGTTCACTGGCCACGGCCTCTTACAAGGTCATGCTCGCTGACATCGAGGATACGCTGCTAGAGCAGTCGGCGGCGGAGTTGTCTGGAGGTGGGTTTGAGGTCCTGGGCCAGCATCTCGACGTGACCCAGGCTGGTGAATGGGACAAGGCGGTGGGGGTGGTTGTATC
>JBIOJM010000321.1:0-11870 GCA_044450785.1 Isosphaerales bacterium | reverse complement strand
GCCCTCCGCCCTCCGCCCTTCTTGTGGTCTCTCGTCGCTGGAGCGCGGCGGCGATGAAGTCGCGGAACAGGGGGTGGGCCTTCGTGGGCTTGGACTTGAACTCGGGATGGAACTGGACGGCCAGGAACCAGGGATGTTCGCGTTGCTCCATGATCTCGATGATCGTGCCGTCGGGGCTGGTGCCGGTGGCGACCAGGCCCTCCTCCTGGAAGGCCCTACGGTAACGGTTATCGATCTCGTAGCGGTGTCGATGCCGTTCATGAACGAGATCGGCCCGGTATGCCTGGTGGGCCAGGCTGCCGTGGGCCAGAACGCAAGGCCAGGCACCCAGGCGCATGGTGGCGCCCCGTTCGTGGATGCGTTGTTGCTCCTCCATGAGTGAAATGACGGGGTTCTCGGTGGTCTGGTCGAACTCGGTGCTGTTGGCATCGGTCAGTCCGAGCACGCTCCGGGCGAATTCGACGACGGCGCATTGCAGGCCCAGGCAGATCCCGAAGAAGGGGATGTTGCGGGTCCTCGCGTAGCGGATCGCCTCGATCTTGCCTTCGATCCCGCGCATGCCGAAGCCGCCCGGGACGAGGATCCCGTCCACGCCGGCCAGGAACGCGTCGGCCCCGCGGTCGTCGACTTCCTCGGCCTCCACGCGCTCGATCAGGACGCGTGTCCGGTTCGCAATCCCGCCGTGGTCGAGCGCTTCGTAGACCGACTTGTAGGCGTCGCGGTGTTTCACGTACTTCCCGACCACCGCGATCCGCACCTCGTGCTTGGGACGCATGATCCGCTCGACCATCTCGCGCCAGTCGGAGAGGTCCAGTGGGCTCGCCTTCAAATGCAGCCGCTTGATCAGGAGCTCGTCCAGCCCGTGATCGACCAGGGACAGGGGCACTTCGTAAATGCTGAACTGCTTGTCGCGCTCTTCGATGACGGCCCTGCGCTCGACGTTGCAGAACAGGGCGATCTTTTCCGTCTCGTCGGAGGAGATCGGGTGTTCGGTCCGGCAGATCAAGACGTCCGGCTGGATGCCGATCTGGCGCAGGACCCCGACGGAATGCTGGGTCGGTTTGGTCTTGAGCTCGCATGCGGCCTTGAGGTAAGGGACGAGCGTGAGATGGATATAAAGGCAATTCTCCCGTCCGACGTCGAGCGCGAACTGGCGAATCGCTTCCAGGAAGGGCAATCCCTCGATGTCGCCGACGGTGCCGCCGATCTCGGTGATCACGACGTCGACCTCTTCGCCGGCCAGGCAGTGGACGGCGGCCTTGATCTCGTCGGTCACGTGCGGGATGACCTGGACCGTCTTGCCCTCGTAGAACTGGCCCGCGCGTTCCTTCTGGATGACGGAAAGATAGATCTTTCCCGTGGTGTAGTTGCAGTCTCGGGAGAGCGGCGCGTGGGTGAACCGCTCGTAATGACCCAGGTCCAGGTCGGTTTCCGAGCCGTCGTCCAGCACGTAGACCTCGCCATGCTGGTAGGGACTCATCGTCCCGGGGTCGACGTTGATGTAAGGGTCGAACTTCTGAAGGCGGACCCGCAGGCCCCTCTGCTCCAGCAGCATGCCGATTGAGGCACAGGTCAATCCCTTGCCCAGTGAGCTGACCACCCCGCCCGTGACGAAAATGTGCTTGGCCATGGTGTGTTTGTCCATATTCTGTTCATCTGTACGGCAGATACCAAAACGTGTAGTATACCATCCCGGGGCTGATTGACGACCGTGCCACTCGAACTTCGCCCGGGAACCGGATACAATTGACCGCAGGGCGGAGGACGGAGCACTGGAATTACGGGAGCCTCGGATCTGGAAATGGGAAGCTCGAATTCGCGTTGGGAGTCGCCAGCGATGCCTCCGATCACGTTGAATCGTCGCCGCTTTCTTGGCTGCTCGGCCGCGGCGAGTCTGGCGCTTTCGCAGGGGAACCTGGCCGAGGCCGCGCTGGTCGAGGCCGAGGCAAGGCCGGTACGGCTGGGCGTGATCGGCATCGGCAATCGCGGGACCGCGCTCTTGCGGACCTTGCTCGAGCTGCCTGGCACCCCGATCCTGGCCGTCTGCGACGCCGAGCCCAAGCACCGGCAGCGTGGGCAGGGGATCGTCGAGAAGGCGCGCGGCGCGCGACCCGAATCCTATGACGATCCGGCAAGGGTGTTCGAACGTCCGGATCTCGACGCGGTCGTGGTCGCACTGCCTTGCGACGCTCACGAAGCCGTGTATTGCTCCGCGATCAAGGCCGGCAAACACCTGTATGCCGAGAAGCCGATGGCCTTGACACTCGCCGGCTGCGATCGGTTGATCGCGGAATCAGCCAGTGCTCCCGAGGTGAGGGTGCACGTCGGCTTCCAGCGCAGGTCAAACCCGAAGTTTCGTGAGGGAGTCGAGCTGGTGCGCCGGGGTGAGCTGGGTCCTTTGATCGAGGCCCGCGCCACGTGGACCAGCAGCAACGGTCCGATCACCGGCCAGGGCGGCTGGTTGGGCCGCCGCGATCGTTCGGGCGATTGGATGGTCGAGCAGGCGGTCCACATCTGGGACGTTTTTCAATGGATCACCGGCGAGTTGCCGGTGCGCGCCAGTGGCTGGGGCCGCCGCGGTCTCTTTGTCGAAACGGACGTACTGCGCGACGTGACGGACCACTATTCGGTCGAGCTGGAATGGGCGGACGGGTTCCGCGCCTCATTCGTCCAGAGCTGGATCGCGCCGGCCGGCGACGGTTCCACCGGATCGTCGCTGCGAGTCCTGGGCGAGGAGGGGGCATTCGACTTCACGAGCGGATCGCTTTCCTACCGCGACCGTTCCCGACCTCGCCGGTCAATCCAACCCGGCCCGCAACACGACTCTCGGATGGCTCTCGAGGCGTTCCTCGCCAGTGTCAGGGCGGCGGCTCCGATCCCTCCCCCCATCACGCTGGCCGATGCCCGCGCGGCCACGCGAATCGGCCTCCTCGCCCGCATGGCCGTGGACGAACGACGAGTGGTCTCGATCGATGAGGTTGGCAGGGAAACATGATGGACCTGGAACTGCCTGAATTCCTGCTATTTCTTTTTCTTCGTGGGCGGCTTCTTCTTGATGACCTCTTTCAGGATTGGCGAGCTGTTGCCCTTGAAGTCGGCGTTGCCGCTGTAGACGACCTGGATCTTGTTTGCTCCCAGGGCCAGCTTCTTGATCGTGAGCTTGGCCGACCCGTTGATCAGGGTGGCCCGTCCCAGCGTCTTCTTTCCCTCCTTGAAAATCACGCTGCCCGCGGGCGCCGCGATCCCCGGGGAAGCAGAGATGACAGCGACGGTGATCGTCACCGGCTGTCCGGTGAAGCCAGGGTTGGACGAGGGGGTCAGGACCGTGAACGTGCCGGCTTGAATGACGGTCTGGGTGAAGCCCGGCGACGTGGAAGTGGTGAAGCTCGAGTTGCCCGCGTAGACCGCACTGATCGCGTGGCTGGCGAGCGTGAGAAGATTGGTCGTGAGCACCGCGCTCCCGCCGCTGAGCATGGCCGTGCCCAGGGTGGACGATCCATCCATGAACGTGACACTGCCGGTGGGCGTGCCGAGCCCCGAACCCGGTGTAACCCTCGCCGTCAAGGTCACCAACTGTCCGTAGACCGAGCGATTGATGGACGAGACGACGGACGTCTTGCTACCGACCTGTCCGATGGTTTCGCCGAAGACCGGCGAAGTGCTGATTGTGAAGTTGGGATCTCCGCTGTACACGACCGTGATCGAGTGGGGGCCGCCCACGAGCGTTGAGCTCGTCAAGATCGCGCTGCCGCCGGCGAGCACGGCGGAGCCCAGGGAGGTCGAGCCATCCATGAAGGTGACGCTGCCGGTGGGCGTGCCGCTCCCCGGCGACGAGGCGCTCACCGTGGCCTTGAAAGTGACCGGCGCGCCGTAGGCCGAGGGAGTGCCCGACGAGGTGACGGCGGATTTCGTGCCATCCTGGTTGACACTTTGGTTCACGGGCTGTGAGGGGCTGGTGGCGAAGTTGGGGTCGCCGCCGTAGACCGCGGTGATCGAGTCGGTCCCCAGCGGCAGCGCGGAGGTCGGAAAGGTCGCGCTGCCCCCGCTGAGGGTGGCAAAGCCCAGCGTGGTCGAGCCGGCCATGATGGCAACGCTGCCCGTGGGGAGCGTGCCGCTCCCCGGGTCCGCGGGCGTCACCGTGACGTGAAAGGTCACGGTCTGGCCGAAGACCGACGGGTTGGGGTAGGTCGACGAGGTGACGGCCGTGTTCGTGCCGTCCTGGGTGACGGTCTGGGTCACCGCGGGCGAGGGGCTGGTGGAGAAGTCGGTGTCGCCGTCATAGACCGCCGTGATCGAGTCGGAGCCGACGGGCAGCGTCGAAATCGGGAAGGTCGTGCTGCCGCCGCTCAGCTTGGCGGAGCCCAGGGTAGTCGAGCCGTCCTTGAATGTCACGCTGCCGGTGGGCGTGCCGCTCCCCGGTGCCGCGGCCTGCACCGTGGCGGTGAAGATCACCTGCTGGCCGAAGGCCGATGTGTTTTTACTGGTTGACGACGTCACGGCCGCGGTCGTGCCGTCCTCGATGACGGTCTGGGTCAATGTCTTGGAGGTGCTGGTGGCGAAGTTGGTGTCGCCGCCATAGGCGACTGTGATCACCCGGTTGCCGAGGGCCAGGCTCGACGTGGAGAACTGGGCGCTGCCGCCGCTGAGCGTACCGGTGCCCAGGGTGGTCGAGCCGTCATTGAAGGTCACGCTGCCGGTCGGCGTGCCGCCCCCTGACACCACGGATTGCACGGTGGCGGTGAAGGTGACCTGCTGGCCGAAGGACGCGGTGTTGTTGGTCGTCGATCCAGTGACAGCCGTGTTGGTCCCGTTCAAGACCTGTTGATCGAGGGTCGTCGAGATGCCGGCGACGAAGTTGGAGTCGCCGCCGTAATCGACCGTGATCACGTGGCGGCCGAGCGAGAGCGAGCTTGTTGAATAGGTCGCGCTGCCGCCGCTCAGTGTGGCGGAGCCCAGGGTGGTCGAGCCGTCCATGAAGGTGACGGAACCGGTGGGAGTGCCGGTCTCGGGCGAGACCGCCTGAACCGTGGCCGTGAATGTGATGGACTCGCCGGCGGCCGAGGGGTTGGACGACGAGGTGACGGTCGGCGTGCTGCTCTTGACCGTCACAAGCGAGACGGAGTTCGTCCCGTAACTGGCCTGGAACGATACGGGCCCGCTCAGCGCGGCCCCGGTCACGTTGGCGAAGGTGCCGCTGACCGTGCCGGCGGGGATGATCGCGAAGGTCTGGCTCAACGTTGGCGTGAAGCCGCCGCCTGAGCTCAGGTCGAGGGTGCCGGCCAGGGTCGCCTGCGAATGGACGGTGAGCTGGCCGAACTGGGTGCCCGGCCCGGTTCCGCGGATGCCAACGTCGAGGGCCCCGCCGGGCTCCTGGGTGTAGTTGCCGGTGACGTTGACGGTTCCTGGTCCGAGTTCAAGGGTGCCGGCGTTGTCGAGGTTCCCCGTCGTGGCGAACGATCCGCCGCTTGTGATGTTCAGCTCGCCGGGGGCGGCGATCTTTGTCAACGAGCTCAGGGCCGGGAAGCTGGCGCCAGGCCCATTCAAGTCGACGGTGGCGCCCAGGTTCGTCACGTGTCCCGCGAGGGCAAGGGCACTGCCGGCGTCGACGACCCAGGTCCCGCCCGAGAGCGTGCCTCCGGAGATGACCTGCCCCGCATTCGCGATGCTGAGGGTGCCTGTCTTGGCTTCCACGGTCCCGGTGTCGTTGAAGTTGATGCCGCCGTCGATGGCGGAGGTGCCGGTGCCGGACGTCTTCGCGAGCGTGCCGGCGTTCACGAACGTACCGCCGAGCTGGTCTTCGCTGATCCCCGAGTCGGCGGCGAGGTCGTAAGTGCCGATCGACACGTTTTCCAGGGCCGCCGGGCTGTCGAGATCGAACGTGGCCGCGCCGGTCTGGTCGATCATGCCCAGGTTGGTCAGGATTCCAGTGCCTCGAAGGTGCTCGGAGCCGCCGCCGGCGCCCGAGAGCGTCATCGTCCCGTCATTGGTGAGGTTGCCGAGCGAGGTGTCGATCGTCCCGCCGCTCCACTGGAACAGACCCGCCGCGAAGTTGAAGGTGGCTCCTCCGGCGCCGACGGCCAGCGTGCCGGATTCGAGCAAAACCGTCCCCGCGCCCGAGCCGTGGTACGACCCGGCGTAGGCTACGGTCTGGCCGCCGGTCAGGTCGAGAACGGCGCCCGATGCGACGATGAAATTGCCCCCCGAGCTGGTGCCGCCGGCGGTCGGGAGGCTGATCGTCCCTTCGTCGACCTCGATGGTGCCGTTCTGGTTCTCGAAGTCGACGTTGATCGCCGAGTCGCCGGTGCCCGCCGACTTCCGGAGCCTGCCGAAGTTGTTGAACGTGCCGGCCGACGAGAAGATGAAGGTCGAGTCGGCCTGGAAGTCGAACGTGCCGCCCGGCTCGTTGTTCAATATTCCGGCGTCGAGCCGGAAATCGCTCCCACCGATCTGGTCGGCGATCATTCCACTGTTGTCGAGCGTCGCTCCATTCGAGAGCACGAACGTGCTGGATGCGGACAAATCCAGAGTGCCGCTGTTGGAGATGGTATCAGCCGCGTTCCACTGCAAGAGGTTCGAGCCCGAGATGGTCAGCGTGCCGCTGTTGGAAAGCGATCCCAGGACGGGGACGCTTCCGCTCGTGTCCTCGGAGAAGTCGATCGTACCGTTCGAGAACTGGCTGGTGCCGGTCAGGGTGAGCGGCGCCTCCAGGGTGAGCGTTCCGTTCCAGGTACCATCGATCAAGAGCCCCGCGATCGTGGTGGACCCGTCGACGGTGGCCGCCAGCAACGAGGTGCCACTCCCGCTCTTGGTGAATTCGGCGACGTCCGACGTGGCCGGGGGCGTGCCCAGCGACCAGTTGCCTCCGTCGCTCCAGCTCGAGCTGTTGACACCGGTCCAGACGTCGGTCGACAGCAGAGTCCGCTCCTCGAGCACTTCGAGGCGGCATCGGGCCTCGAAGGACCTGCGGCGTTCGGCTGCGCGGCGGCCGGATGGGGAGCGAAAAAATCCCAGGCTCTCCAGATTGACGGGAGGGCGTCTCATCGCGTCAGAATCTCCGTTCGGTCGTTCCGCTTGATCAGTTGTCAGTTGTCAGTTGCCAGTTGCCAGTGGTCAGCGGTCAACGGTCAGGGGTCAGCGTGAATGAAGGCGTCGGTGCGAGACGGCAAAAAAACCCGAGCTCCCTCTCGGGCTTGAGCGGCCTGCAACCGTCGGGCGAAGGCAACGGAACCATTTGTGTGTGATACCACGCATGCGATGCGCCTTGCAACAGTCATCAATCATACGGAGAAGGGAGCGAGGCTGTCCACAGCCAGTTCATAAGAATAGCCTGCCTGGTGAGTTGAGTGAACGAAATCGGGGCGGAAGGGGTAGGCAGTAGGGCGCAGTGTGATTCTGGGGCGGTGAAAAGTTGCTGTTGACCGTCTTGCAGGGACGTTTTCAAGACGCGTGTTTTTGTTGTGCACGATCGAACGACGGCGCGAGCGACCGATCCCTTTCCGCCCCTTGCGGAGAACGTCCGGCTTTTGGCTTTTTTGGGGATCTTTCAGGAACGTGTTTCTTCGAGCGCGAACCGTCGGAGCTTCCCAGGTCCTCGGCACTCATGACGTCTTCTCCCAGCTCCGCCAGAGCCGATCGAGTGCGGCCATCGCTTGCTCGAATCGTTCCTTGTCTTCGTGGTAAAGGTCGCCGGTCTCGAGCGGCATCCGGCGCCTCGATTCGGCGACCTGGTCGCGCGCGCCGAGCATCTGGTGGTAGAGCCGGACGAACGTCGCCTGCTTGGGGTGGTTTCCCACGGAGCTCAACTTCTGGCGGGCCGCGCCGATCCGTTCGTCGCAAGTCCGGACAGCCTTTTCAAGCTCCGCGCTCTCGAGCAAGTGGTCGCGCCGAGGGTACGTGGGGTTGTGAAAGGCGTCGCTCGGGCGCGGGCCGTCCGTCGGCAAAGGCTTGGGCGCGGCATCGACGTTCGATGAGCTCACGCTGAAGACTCCTGTGTAGGTCAGGCTTTCCAGCCTGACCTACGTCTGCTTTCTTCTGCGGTTCCACCTAGAAAAAAAGAACCGCGAGTCCCCGCGCATGCGACCGAGGATCGGCTCAGATTGCGTGCGTTCCTCGCGTTGAGGCTTTTCGGCCTCCTCGTTACAATTCTGCCCGGTTCGCTCGGCGATTGCCAGACCCCCACGTGGGCAAGGATGAAGGATGAAGGATGAAGGATGAGTCGAAAACGGATTTTCTTCCGCCAACTGGCAACTGACAACTGGCAACTGACAACTGGCAACTGGCAAATGGGGAAGGATCAAGGATGAGGCGAAAACGGGTTTTCTTCGGCCTGCTGCCTACTGCCTACTGCCTACTGTCTACCGCCTACTGCCTACTGGTCTTTCCGGCCTCGGCTGCCGATGCGCGCGGCGCCCCCCAGTCATCGCCGCCGGCGCCGGCCGTGGCTTCGGGCTGGTCGATCGACCTGGTGGCCGACGCTCCCCAGATTCTCTTTCCCACGGCGATCGTCGCCGCGCCGGACGGCACGGTCTACGTGGGATCCGACCCCATGGATATGCCTGGGCCCGCGACGGAACCGATCGATCGCGTCCTGGCGGTCAAGGATGGCACGGTCAGGGTCTTTGCAGACAAGCTTTGGAGCGTCATGGGGCTGGAGTGGTCCGACGGTGCTCTCTACGTGGTTCATGCGCCGTTCTTGTCGGTCTTTCGAGATACCGACGGCGATGGGAAAGCCGATTCACGGATCGACCTGGTGACCGGGCTCGGCCCCAAGCTGCCCGGCTTCAACGGGCTCAACGATCATATCGCCTCGGGCGTTCGCCTCGGGATGGACGGCTTCTTGTATGTGGCGGTCGGCGATAAAGGGATTCCCCGTGGGATCGGGCGAGATGGGAAAGCGATCCAGCTTTTCGGAGGGGGAGTCATTCGCGTCAGGCCCGATGGGACCGACCTGGAAGTCGTCTCGACCGGCGAGTGCAACCCGCTGTCGGTTGCCCTCTCGGCGACGGACGAGATCTTCACGTACGGCAACGATGACGACAGCAAGAAGTGGCCCACCAGTCTGACGCATCACATTGTCGGAGGGCACCATGGCTATCCCTATCAGTTCTTGACATCCCCTCACCGCGCCTTGCCGATTCTGAGCAGCCAGGCCGGTGGGGCGGGTGTTCAAGGGATCTGCTACAACGAGGATGGGCTGCCGCCGGAGTATCGCGGCAACCTTTTTTTCTGCGATTGGGGCCTGCAGACCGTCTTTCGGTACGAGATCCGGAAGGCCGGCGGAACGTTCGCGCTCGAGCGGCGAACGGTTCTTGTCTCCAAGGGGAACGTGCCGGACTTTCACCCATTCTCGCTGGCCGTCGCGGTGGACGGGGCGAGCCTCTGGCTGGTCGACTGGGCGTATGCGGGCTGGTCGGCTGACGGCCCGCGGACGGGTCGGCTCTATCGGCTGCGTCATCGCGGCTCGAGCCCGCTCGTTCCGGCCCCGCGTCCCACCGGTCTGGACGCCGCGGCTCGACTGAAGGCGCTCGACCACCCCGCACTCTCGGTTCGTCTCGAGTCCCAACGAATCCTGGCGCGAATGGGCCCGGCCTCAGTCCCGCTGCTCGTCGCGCGGCTGAACGCCCACGAGCCCGAGACAGGGAGGCTGCACGCGCTGTGGGCGCTCGACGCGATCGGAGGCGACGAGGCTTGGCGGGCGATCGGCTCAATGTTGGCGGACCCTTCGGCGCGGCTCCGGCTCCAGGCGGCGCGATGGGCCGGGATCCGCGGCGAAAAGGCTGTTCTGAATGACCTATCGCGGCTGCTGGGCGATCGGGACGCGGCGGTCCGGCGTGAAGCCGCAATCGCGATCGGCAAGCTCGGCGATCGTTCCGTCGCGCCCGCCCTGTACGCGGCGCTCGGCGATGCCGATCCGTTCGCCGCGTGGTCGGTTCGCCAGGCGATCTGGCGGCTGGACGCCTGGGACAAGCATGCCCTTGTCGAGGCCCTCCTGGACGAGAGGCGCCTCGAGCCGTCACTCCGGCTGACGGACGAAGCCTGGGCCCTTCCCGTCGTCGAGGCGCTGGCCGAGGCACTCGGGCGGACGAGCCAGGCCGCTGTACGCGGCCGAATCCTCGCCAACCTGGCTGGCCTCTTTCGCCGCTATCCCGAATGGTCGGGCACTTGGTTCGGCACCAACCCCCTGGCCGGCCAATTTCCCCAGAAGACAAAGGACTGGTCGCCGGCCGGGATGACCAGGGTACTCGATGGTCTCTCCACGGGCCTGACCGACAGCGACCGATCGGTCAGGTTCCAGGCGATCGTCGGTCTGAGCCAGGCAGGCAAGGCCGCGACCACTCGGCTGCGATCCGCTCTCATGGTCGAGGCCGATCCGACCAACCAGGCGATTTTGGCAGAGACTTTGGGCACTCTCGGAGACACCGGCGCGCTCCCGATGTTCCTGACACTTCTGGCTGATCCCCGCCGGACCGAGGCCGTCCGCGCCGCCGCGCTGGAAGCCCTGGCGCGGTACCGTGACCCTGAATCCTTGCGTGCCCGGTTCACCTTGATCTACGACGACAAGGCTCCCGCGTCGCTGGTGGCGCGCGCGTTGCCTGATCTGGCACGCATGGGGTTTCTGCCTGCCAACGATCTGGCTTCCTTCATGCAGAACCCCGCACCCGAAGTGCGGGCCGCCGCCCTCTTGAGCTTGGACGTCAAGAAGGGGCTGCCGGTCGACCTGCAGCAGGCGGTGCTGGACCGGCTCGACGATCCCAGCGTCGAGGTCCGTCAAGCGGCCATGCTGGCCGTCGTCCCTCTCCGGGTGCGAGCGGCCATTCCGCGATTGTCAGCCATCGCCGCGAATCCCAGCTCTCCGGACCGCACCGCGGCGATGGAAGCCCTCTGTGGGCTGCCGGATCCCCGGGCGGTCTCCGTTTACCTGGCGGCGATTCAGGATCGAAATCCACGGCTGCGCCGCGCGGGCGAATCGGCCCTGCTCGCGATCCGCGACGACGCGGCGGTCGAGCTTGCCTCGGTCGCACGGAAGGGTACGTTGTCCGGGCCGGCGTCCCTCTCCCTCGATCGGGTGCTGGCGCGGTTCGATCCGATTCGCGACTGGAGCGTGATCGGGCCCTTCCCCCGGACTGCGCCCCAGGTCTTCGCCGGCCGGTCCTCGATCGACTTTGCTCGGGCCCATTCAGGTGCCGAGGGACGATCGGTCGCCTGGGCCCAGCGACGGGCTGACCCCGCAAACGGCCGCGTCGACTTGAACGACCTCAAGGGTGGCGCCGGCGACCGCGGCGGCTTCGGTTACGACCATAACGGCTCACCCGACCTCTGCGCCTTCGGTTATGCCGAAGTCGAGGCCGCCCAGGATGGGCCGGCATTGATGCTGCTGGGATCTAGTGGGACGATGATCGTGACCGTCAACGAACAGCTCGTCTATCAGTACAACAACCTCGCCGGCAGGGCTTACTCACCCGACAGTGACACGGTACGGCTCAACCTGACCAGGGGGAGGAATCGGATCCTGGTCGTCAGCCGGCAGGGGATCGGGCCCTGGTGCTTCGGGGTTCAAGTCGCGAGGTGATTCGCTCGGTTCTGGAGCCTTCCAAGAGGCAGGCAGCTTGTCCTTGTTGCGCACTTTCAGGGCTCTGCTGATTCGTGTGTTTATAGGGCGATGGCGCGCGATCCCCTCCCCCCCTTGCGAAGGGGGGGCCCGGGGGTTGGACAGGGAGTGCAGAGTCGCCAGGGGGAGTGGAGGGCAGCCCTGGGCTGATGAAAAGTTCGTGCTGACTGGACTGGAGAGGCGGTTGGGAGCCGGGTGTTTTTGTTGCGCGAGATCGAATGGCCGTGTCGCGGAGCGATCCGTTTCCCCCCCTTGCGAAGGG
>JBIOJM010000320.1:0-11896 GCA_044450785.1 Isosphaerales bacterium | reverse complement strand
GTACTACTACCTCCTCACGCTGATCTACAAGGTCCCGGAGGGGACCTGGATCCTCGTGATCCTCTCTCTGCCGGCGTCGGTGATGACAATTCGCACCCGCGCGGCGCTTGCCGACGAGATCACTCTCTGGACCATGCCGCTCGTGGTCCTTTTTTCCATCAGCCTGTTGACCGACATCAATCTCGGTCTGCGTTACGTGCTCCCGATCGCGCCTTTCGTCTTCATCGCCTGCGGGAAGGTCGCTCCCTGGGCGGCAAGTCTGCGAAGTCCCGGCAAGGGCGTGCTGACGACGCTGGCCGCTGGATCGCTGACGTCGACGATCGTGGCCAGCGTCTTGATTTACCCGCACTACCTCGCCTATTTCAACTGGACTTCGGGCGGTCCGGACCGCGTACCGGCCCGCTTGATCGACAGCAATCTCGACTGGGGGCAGGACTTGGTCGCACTCCAGCGTTGGTGGAAGGAAGAGGTCCCCGGCCAGCCGCTCGGGCTGGCCTACTTCGGCCAGATCAACCCGTCGATCTTCCCGATGCGGGGAGAACCGTTCCAATGGTTCCTTCCCCCGGTGCGGCCGGGCACGACACAACCGATGGCGAACGATCCGAGGCTGTTCGGACCCGCGCGCCGGCTGGAGCCGGGATACTACGCGGTCAGTGTGACCCTGCTCTACGGCCTGCCATGGCGGCTGTACGATCCTGCCCCTCCTGAAGAAGTGGTCCAGGCCAGGGCGCCGGCGTGGAACGTCGTCGCGCCCAACGCATTCGAATACTTCCGCCAATTCGAACCGATCAAAAAGATCGGTCACTCGATTTATGTCTATCACCTCAGTGAAGCGAATGTCGCCCGAGTCGCCTCGCTGTTCGAAGGCCCCAGACGGTCGGCTGAGTAAATCGGCGAGGGCCACGTTCGCTCAGGGCGGCAGCTTGCGGCAGACGTAGACTTGAGCCAGGTCGTCGTCGCGCACCGGACCGAAAAACACGTCGGTCTTGAAGCCCGCGTGCTTGAAGAGCGCCGGCAGGTCCGCTCCGAACTCGGTGAAAACGGGGTAGCCCCAATCGCCGCCGGGATGAGAAATGCGCGGCGAGCGATCCTCGATCGTGCCGTCAGGCAGGACGATCGATCGCGCGAATGTCTCGGGAATGCCGGGCAGCAGCGGGATTGTAAAGATGTGCCGGCCTCCCGAGTCGAGTACGCGGTGGATCTCGCGCAGCGCGGCCTCGAGGTCGGGCACGTGCTCGAGCGTTTCCGAGGTCAACACCAGGTCGAAGCATCCATCGGGATAGGACAGATGGGTCAAATCTTCAGAGCGAATGCCCCTACCGGGCGCGTCGAGCTTCGAGGCGGGATCGTGGTCCGAGCCCGAGAAATGAGGCAGTCGAGCGAACTGTTGGTGCAGCCCGTCGATCCGATTGATCTCGGCGACTCGGAGCGCCTGAACCTCGGGCTGCTCGACCCATCGCGCCAGCGTCCGGACCGGAGTAGGGGGGTTGGCCACGCCGTACAGCGACAACAGCACGCTTGCGATCCTGCGCCCGCGCAGCTTGGCGCCGCAATGCGAGCAGTCGCCCGACTCCTTCCGCGCCAGGGCTTCGGCGAGTCGCCGCGTGAGCCCCCACATCTCCTCGAGCCGCCGCTGGACCACTCTGCGGCGGTACAACATGGGCCGAAACCGGCCGCAGACGATGCATCTCTCGATGCGGCCGCGCCCCAGAGCGTTCCCATAGTCATAGGCCAGCCAGCCGTATCGATGGGCGGAGTTCCAGACGGGAACGAGGATCGGTTTGAGCCAATCTGGAACGGGGAACGGTGAGGGCATGTTTTGCGCGGTTTCGGAACCGTCATTGATTGCGGGAAGACCTTGGGGCTCCGCAGGCAAATGAGTTCCTTACGGAAGGGACGAAGCTTCGAATCAAGGCCCGTCTGATCTATAATAACGCCTGGAAGTCACGTCGGGTGTGTCCGAGTCAAGTTGTTGAGTGGGAGGTGGGCGATGGCTGGGGTCGCCAGCAGAATCGAGGATCAGGTTGCCGAGGAATTGAACCACATGCGTGCCCTTTACCGGAAGGGGGGGCTGGATGGGCAGTTGGCGCCTCACGTCGTGTACCCGGAGCCCAATTGCCCTCATGCCGGCTGCGGGCAGCCGATGCAGGCGATCGATTTCGGACTGGAAGACCACGGCCGAGCGGTTCTCGATCCGTTGGTAAAAGCCTGGTGGAATGAGACGGGGTTTGTCGGCCGCTGCCCGCATTGTGGCGGCTGGATTCACTTCACCATCGAAGGAAAGCGCGCAGTCTCGGCGGAAGAAGCCGCCAAAATCCCTCAGTTGCCTGACACGTGGTTTGCTGCGGCAACAGTCCTTTGCTGAGACCGGTACGTCCTATCGGCGCCTGTCCCCGCTCGACTTGACCCCTGCCGCGAATTCGATTACGATAGGCTGATGTGTCGGGCGCAAGTGGAACCTGCGCAACTGGTTGATTCACTGAAGCTTCGGGAACGCGAACGATGGCCTACGCCACGACGGTAGAGCGGCACAAGACACGCGAAGTCGATCTCGGCGATTGCATCGTCGGCGGCGATCACCCGATCTGGGTGCAGTCGATGACCACGACCAACACGTTCGATGTCGAGGAGACGCTGGCCCAGATCCATCGGCTGGAAGAGGCGGGCTGCGAGATCGCGCGGGTGACCGTCCCCAAGAAAGACGACGTCGAAGCCGTCAAGCTGATCCGCGACCGGATCAAGATTCCCCTGATCGCCGACATCCATTACGACTACCGGATGGCGCTGGCTTGCATCGAGGCGGTCACGCCGTCGGGCCGCCGGGCCATCGACAAGATCCGGATCAACCCGGGCAATATCGGTGGCGAGGAGCGATTCAAGGAGGTCGTCCGCAAGGCGAGGGACAAGGGGGTGCCGATGCGGATCGGCGTCAACTCGGGCAGCCTCGAGAAGGACCTGATCGACAAGTACGGGTTTCCTTGCCCCGAGGCGCTCGTCGAGAGCGCCCTGCGGTACATCGAGACCGCCGAGCGCCTCGGCTACCACCTGATGATCATCAGTTTGAAGGCCAGCCACGTCCCGACGGCCTTGGCGTGCTACACCCAGTACGCCGCCCGATGCGATTATCCCACCCACGTCGGGATCACCGAGGCCGGCTCGCGTGAGTACGGCACGCTTAAGAGCGCTGCCGGCATTGGCGCGATCGTGCTGCGGGGCATCGGCGACACGATCCGCGTGTCGTTACTGGGCGACCCGGTCCCGGAGATCGCGGCGGGCTTCGACATCCTGCGCGCCTGCGACCGCCGCGTGACCAAGCCCGAGGTCGTCGCCTGCCCGACCTGCGGCCGGCTCGATATCGACCTCGAGCGAATCGTCGCCGAGGTCGAGGAGAAGATGAAGAACATGAAGAACCCCCTCCGGATCAGCATCCTCGGCTGCCTGGTCAACGGCTTCGGCGAGGCCAAGGAGGCAGACCTCGGAATCGCGGCCGGTTCCGGGAAGGGGGTCATCTTCAAGCGCGGGATCCCGATCCGCCACGTCAAGGAGGCCGAGATGGTCCAGGCCCTCCTCGAGGAAGTCGAACGCTTCGACGAGGAAACCCGCCCGCTCGATTCCTACCTCGAAAAAGAACGGCAGAAGCAGCAAAAAGCGGCCCTCACCGTGCTCAACTGATCCGGCCGAGACCAGAAACCTGGCGGCCGGCGGCCAAGGACTCGTCGGCAGGGTTAAATGCAATACCGTTGAATTAGCATCAATTACCACCGAGACAAGGAGTTGCGGCTTCTCGTTCCCACGCTCCGCGTGGGAATGCCGTCTTGGACGCTCCGCGTCCGCTCGATGGGCAAAGCCTCGGTCCTGGTCCGACGACGCGGAGCGTCGGGGAAAGCATTCCCACGCGGAGCGTGGGAACGAGAAGCAAATACTTTGCTGCCTTAGATTTATCACTGATTCAACGGTATTGGGGTTAAATGGGCGGTGTCCTCTTGGCGCCGTTCTCTGTCCCCCTACAAGGGGGTACGGCTCAGGACAGACCTTTTTACCCATCAACGAGGCTGCCGTGAGGCATCGGGGCCAGCACCCCGGCGCACCCCGTCCCCCCGCTGGTCCACGGGCTGGTCCGTCTTGCGGAGGATGAACCGCAACCGGATCGTCTTGCCTGCGATCAGCTCGACCGGCACGCTCTGGGTGGGGAACACCTCATAACCGTGCTTGTTCGCCGCCGCCGGGTTGATGCCCGAGGGCATGTTCGGCTCATGGATACCCGCGAACCGGAAGCGGTAGCGTCGGCCCGGCTCGGGAGGGAGCACGGCCCGCAATTCTCCCTTCGCGTCGGTCCAGGGCTCGCCCGAACGGAATGTTGACGTCTCAATGTGTTGCGTCTCCTCGGGCTGGTCCTCGGGGGCTTTCCAGAAGAAGGCCTCGGCCACCGGATTGCCCGGTCGGGTCCCGACCGCCTGAAAAATCAATTCGACTCCGGCCTTCTGACGGATTTCGTAGGGCTGGGCACCTTCCCCACGCTCCACAACCAGTGGACGCTGAGAGGTGCGGATGTAGCGCGTCTCGATCGGAGGGTCGGAGCTGATGCCCTTGTATCGTCCCGGCGGCAAACCGAGCAGGACCTTGCCCGCGGCGTCGGTCATCCCGCCGGAGTTGATTCTCGTGGCCAGGGTATCACCGAGCGTATAGACGCCGATGCCGGCGAGCGGTTTGCCGGTGTCGTCGCCCACTACTGTGACGGCAATTGGCCGGATCTTGGGGAAGACAATCGTGATCGGATTGGTTTTGACGTCGTGCCGGCCGCGCCCGTTGAAGGCGCTCGGGGGCAACTCCTCGTGGATCGTGTCCGGGCCGTCGATCGTCGCGGCGTAGAAGGCCGAGGTCGCGTTGTCTGTCTCCGGGCGATTCACGCTGATCCAGCAGCATGCCCGGTCGGCAAGACCCTCGATACGGAAGCCGCCGTCGCGAGCGGTGACGGCACGGCCAACGGTACCGGGCAGAGCCTTCCAGTCGTACCCCTGGCGGTTGTTCGTCTCGTGTCCGTCGTCGTCGAGCAGGTCGGCGTCCAGCACCTGGAGCTTCGCACCCTCGACCGGTTGACCGTCCTCATCGATGACCTTGCCCTTCAGGACCGCTGCCTTGGGGAACGTCAGGTCGAGCGCGACGGGGCGGTCCAAAGGCAAACGCCCCTGGATGTCATCGGAGTGCGGTTCTTTCACGGCGTACATCGACTGTTGCGGGCTCCAGGCGATCCCCAGGCCGGGGACCACTCCGCTGAGGATGAACCCGGCGTAGGGTGTGGACTCCTTGCGGAACGGGAGGCCGCCGAAGGAACTTGATACCGGGAGCATCGCGTCACGGATGACGTAACGGCCCTCGGCGTCGGTGGTGGCCGTGCCCACGGGCTTCGACCCCTTGTCAGTGATGGTGAAGAGGGTGATCGTTGCTCCCGCGATCGCCCTCCCGGCCTCGCCCCTGGCCACACCGGCGACGCGGATCGGGATCGTCGCCGGGACGAGCGGCGGCTGCCATGGCTGGGCATTCGGGTCACGCGCCCGTCTCGCTGCTTTGGACATCCCAGAATTCCGGAGTTGGCGGTTCGGGCGGGAAGGTGTTTCTGCGTCCTGGCCGGCCCCCGGGGCGGGCCGATCCGCCTTCTGGGCGTACGTGCCGACCAGCACAACGGGCAAGACCAGCAGGGCGGCCGCCAGGCCGACGGCGGTGCGCGACAACCTCATGGCAGGTACCTCCGGGTTCAAGGTGCGGCAGAACCAGTGGCACACGGCGGCCAATCACGCAAACAGACTGGCCACGCTGGCACGGAAGCCAGGGAGATAAGGCTCTCCGGTGAGCTCCTGCTGCAGGTGGAACGTCTCCGGCTCGCGGCCGGGTTGGTGCACGGCCACCGTCTCAAAGTCGGGATCGACGACCCAGACCACGCTGCCGGCCTCGAGATAGGATGTGACCATCTCGACGGTGTCCTCGTGAGCGTCGCGGGGGGACAGGATCTCCACAGCCAGGACGGGAGGGCCGTGATAGACTTTTTCCTCTGGCCCGGTCGCCGCGACGAGCTCAGCCGAGACGACCGCAACGTCGATCCCAACCAGCGATTCCTTGGTTCCCTTCAGCCAGAATCCGGCTTCGCCACCCACAACTTCGCCACGAGGTTCCGGCTGGAGATCCATCCAGTTGGCCAGCAATTGTCCGATCCTGATCACGAGACGACTGTGGAACCGATTACGAACAGTCATCGAAACTCCTCGTTCATCGTCCGGTAGGAACTCGCGTTCCTCGCGCACGGTCCCCTTGATCAGCTCGCGATGGACGCCGTCCTCGGGTAGTGCCAGGAATTCCTCGACGGACATCTTCATGCCATGCCAGGAGGTACGGGGCCGTTCGAGAGTTGTGCTCATGACTTTGCTCCGTGAAAACAGGCACTCAGCCCTGCCGCAGGCCGACCGAGACGCACTTCGTTTCGAGGTAGGCGTCGAGCCCCTCGATGCCCAGCTCGCGGCCCATGCCGGATTCCTTCATCCCGCCAAAGGGGCATTGCGGCGTCGCGGGGACGGGGTCGTTGATGCCGATGATTCCCGCCTCGAGCCCTTCGCCCATGCGGGTGGCGATCGTGAGGTCGTTTGTGAAGACGTAGGCCGCCAGGCCGTACGGCGTGTTGTTGGCGGCGGCGATCACGTCCTCGATCTTCGAGAAGTCGAGCAGCGGCATGACGGGGGCAAACGGCTCCTCGGTCATGAGCCTCATCGCGCCGTCGATCTCGCGGACCACGGTCGGCTCGAACCAGTACCCCTTGGCGAACCGGGTCGATCGCTTGCCACCGGTGAGGACCTTGCCCCCTTTGCTCCGTGCGTCCTCGACGAGCTCGGCGGTTTTCTCGAGCGCCCGCGCCTCGAACATCGGCCCGACCTGGACACCGGGCTCGAGCCCGTTGCCCACATTCAGCTTGCGTGTCAGCTCGACGGCAGCCTCGGTGAATTCGGCGGCGATCTTCTCGTGGAGGTAGAACCGCGACGGGGCGATGCAGACCTGCCCATTGTTACGGAACTTGCCGAGGACGGCGGCCTGGGCGACCTGCTGAACGTCGGCATCGGGGAACACGATCAAGGGCGCATGGCCGCCGAGCTCCAGGCTGAGCCGCTTGACCTGATCGGCCGAGCGGCGAATCAGCTCCTTGCCGACCTCCGTCGAGCCGGTGAAGCTGATCTTGCGCACCGCGGGGTGCTCGAAGAAGACGTCGGCCATCGTTCGCGACGGGCCGATCACCAGATTCGCAACGCCGGGCGGAATACCGGCCTCCGCCAGACACTCGAAGATCTGGATCAAGGTCAGGGGAGTCTGATCGGCCGGACGGCTCACGACCGTGCAGCCGGCGGCGAGCGCCGGGGCGATCTTGCGGCTGGGAAGGGCCGCCGGGAAGTTCCAAGGAGTGATCGTGCAGACGACACCGACGGGATGTTTGATCGCGTAGTACCGCTTGGCGACGTTCGCCGGTGGGATGATCCGGCCATATGCTCGCTTGCCCTCCTCGGCGAACCACTCGAACGTATCGGCCGAGTGGAGCACCTCCATCCTGGCCTCCGCCAGCGGCTTGCCTTGCTCTTGGGTGAGGGTCCTGGCGATCCGGTCGGCACGGTCTCGCATCAGCTCGGCCGTCTTCTTCAAGATCCTGGCACGATCGTAGACCGACAAGGCGCGCCACTCGGGGAACGACCGCGCGGCCGCGTCGACGGCCCGTTGCGCTTCCCCCTTCGTCCCGTAAGCGACCTCGGCCAGTACCGACTCATCCGCCGGATTGATCACCGACAGGGTTTGGCCGCTTCGCGCGTCGCACCACGCGCCGTCGATTAACATTTGCGTCTTGATTTCGCTCGCAACCGCCGTGGACATCGGGCATTTCTCCTCGATGATCGAAACGTGGGCTCGGATCCCGGTAGTCAGAATGTCTTCCGACCCATCGCGTTGGCGTGAACAATGTTCGGCAGGCACTTCAATCGCCAGAATAACGGCGCGGGGCGTTACGAACAAGGATGAAGGATGGTAACCGCTCAGTCTCGACCGTCGACGCTCGGGGGGTTTCGGGCACTGTCCGGCATGGTAGGATGGGGCGAGGCATCACCGCCCGCCGGTCCGGTTCGGGGCGGTCGCTCGAGGGGAGGACAAGAGCATGCGCCGACAGACCGCACCCATGGGCTTCACCGTGATCGAACTGCTGGTGGTCGTTGCCGTCATCGGCGTGCTGGTGGCGCTCTTGCTGCCGGCCGTTCAGGCGGCGCGCGAGGCGGCGCGGCGAGCCCAGTGCGCCGGCAACCTGCACCAGATCGGGGTTGCCATCAATAACCACATCATCCGCAGGGAGGCCGTGCCTTCCCAATTCCGGTGGCTCTTGAAAGATCTCGAGCAAAAAAATCTCGCCGACGACTTCCCTCATGACACGTCGACGCCGACACCCGCCGGACAGACCGCGAGGTCGACCACGATCTCTGTTTTCTTGTGCCCCTCCGACCGAGCGCTCGCGGGTCTGGAGGGGGGTACCAATTACGCCGGCAACGGCGGTGTCGGGTTCACCAATTCCGGGCGCGAGCCGAACGGGGCGTTCGGCGCCGCCATCAACGATTTCGCCGACGGGCTGAGCAACACGGCCGCCGTCTCGGAGTGGGTCAGGGGCAACGGCGACCCCCAGGTCAGAGACCCCAAGCGGTCCGTCTTCGCGACCCCCGACCGCCTCACCGATCCGACGGACCTCGGGCGGTTCGGTTCCGAGTGTCATGGCCTGGACCCGCGGCTCGCGCGGCTCGAAAGTCTAAGCAAGGGTCTGGACTGGACGCGCGACGGGTTCGGGTACTCGCTGTACAACCACATCCTCGGGATCAACGACCACACGTGCACCAACGCCGGGCTCGTCGAGCAGGGCGCCTGGACCGCCGGGAGCGCGCACCCGTCCGGGGCCAACACCCTCTTCGCCGATGGGCACGTTGCCTTCGTGAAAGACTCGATCTCGCTGCAGACTTGGCGGGCCCTGGGCACCCGGAACGGGGGAGAAATCGCCTCGGGGGAAACGCCTTAGTCCCGCGCCGAGGGCTTCGATTGGGGAGGGTTGACCTCGCGGAAGGCGCTCACCTCGGGGAAAGCGGTCAGGAGCCGTTCTCGGGCGGAATACCAACAACGGCTCCTGACCCCTTTAATCACCCGACTCTACGGCAGGAAGCTGTTTTTATCGGCGAGCTTTCGTGGGAGATACTCATCCATCACGAAGTTCAGGCCCCACTTGGCGAGCGCCTGCTGCTCCGCGCGCACGCCCATCGACAGGAGCTGCTCGATGGCGGAAATCCACTCCGGATAGGCGGCGAAGAAGGGGTCGTTCCGGATGGCGTCCTGGGCCCGCTTGATATCGGTTTTATCCAGTGGATGCGTGGCATCCTCGAGTCCGTAGTCCCGGATATCGCGGGGAGTGACGCCCAGGAAGCGCGCTCGCGGCACGCAAAAGAACTGATTGATGTGCGCCGCGTTGCCCGAACCTGCTTTGAGCGTCCGATAAATATTGGCGAATCCATAAGGGTCGCAATCAACAAAACAATAGACAGGCAAGTCCACCTCATCCGTAAGCCGGCGAAGGAAGCGACGAGTGGCCCGCGTAGGAACTCCGGCCATCTCGACCAGAATGCAGTTGGCCTTCATCCAGAATTGATGGTTGTTCAGGCGCTGGAACATGCCCCCGGTCTCAATCGCCAGCACAAACTCCGCATTCGTACGAAAGCCAAGGTGTTCCACGGAGCGTGGAATGCTGTAGGCGCCGGTACCGAGATTGCGACAGTCAATTTCAATCTTAGCGCCGCTCACCGGATGAGGATCGATCACGACCAGTTCCCCGGCGACAGAGCCGCCGTGCGAATCGGCGTAGAATCGCAACTGCTCGCGCGACAATCCATGCAGGGATGCCAAGGCCTCGATGTCATCCATGATTGCGTCCGACTCGGGCTGGTCATCAAAGCGACAATCCCCCCAGTTCTTGCTGACGTAATATGCTTCGCGCTTCGTGGCAAAGTCGTTGGTCCGCACCATGTCGCGGGACGTGGCCATCAGCCGGAGAGTCTGCGCGAAGGAGCGGATCGTATTGACGGTCAGCGTCCGCGATTTGTGGATCTCGCCGAGCTCGAGATAGCCCTTTTCCGGGTCGTAACTCACATTACTCAGGCTTCGAACGAGAATGTCGATGGTCGGCAGCTCGCCCCGGGCGATGGTTTCCCGGACACGGCTGGCGATGCTGTCGATGAACGCGAGGGTTCTGGCATCCAGGTCCGGCCGCGGGGAATCGCCGCCATCGCGCTTCGGGTTGATGTTCGCCATCACACGCTCCGTTTCTCTTGCAGAACTTCGTCCAGCCTCACGATGATCCGTTCCCGTTCGTCGTCGCTCAACTCGAGGATTTGCTGGAGCGCGAGCCCAATGTGGGACAGGTATTTCTCGACGTGCGTCCGCTTATCGAATTCCTCTCTGACGCGTGTCTCATGGTGCAGGTGTGCGGCCAGCCGCCGGCCGCATCTCTGCAGGCCGAGCCGGATTTCCTTGACGATCTCCGAAATAGGGGCGATCGCCTCCTTCGCCTCGGACGTGTACGGAACCCACACGGAGGCCATGTGGACGAGGATGACCAACGGCGCATGAGGGAAGGCGCCTTTCGCTTGCTCAAGGCCGTAGGAGTGCCAGTTCGTTTCCACGACGGCTTTGGTGAAGGCGCACCCTTCCTGGTCGTAGAGCAATGGCACTCGATTTGCAAAACGCAGCAGATACGCAGGCTCGTCGGCCCGAGGCTCGAGTTCCGGCGTCGCGTTCCGTCGCTGCCTGGTCGTCTTGTGTATGTATCCGCGTTCATCCAGCTCCAGATGCGTGCCCGCTGCCTGTCCGTAAGCGAGGCCGACCTCAATCTGAAACGGGTTGCCGCGGTAGACAGCGGGAGGCCGCGTGGTCACCGTGTAGAAGCTCGCATCGAACTCTTGGTGCAACCCTTCTGCCAGCCGCTGTTCACCGATGGGAGAAATGCAATCCGCGCGGGGAGCAGAGACCGGCACCGTTTGGATCGCCCGGTAGAGCGCCTGCGACTGCTGATGCGCGATCCGCTTCGGATACGATCGTTCCGTCAAGCCCTGATCCGCCTGTCGGATAATCGTGCGGGCCGTCTTCCGTCCCACGCGGGAAAAGTCATTCTCGAGGAACTGCCGCAGCGTACGGCTCTCGGTGTTGCTCAGCATCTGAATGAGCTGCCCCAGTTCAACGCCTCGCGGATGCGGTTTGACGTTCACCGGGCGGGGAGGAAGGTCGGCGCTGCTGCGCTCGTGGTCCCACTGCTCGCCGTGCGGGCCTTGAAAGTGAATGGTCACATGTGAGTTTACAATGGCCGTCTGCTTCAGGTAAGTGCAGATGGAATGGCTGCCCTTGTGATAGTGCCCTTCGATCAGTGCTTCAACGCGTGTGCCGTGCGAGCGATCCCAGGGGACTCTCTTCTTCCTGTGAATCTCGGGTCGATTCTTGGCCGTGTTGATTGACACGAAGAGTTCCGTCGCCGTGGGTTCACCCTGCACGCGGCTGAGAACGTGCAGGGGTTTCCCAGTCGTGAGCTGGGCATACATCCCCGCCGCCGCGATCCCCATTCCCTGCTGGCCGCGCGACTGACTGAGCTTGTGGAATCTCGAGCCGTAGAGAAGCTTTCCGAAGATGCGTCCAAGCTGCTCTTCCACGATTCCAGGTCCATTGTCTTCCACGGACACGCGGAGCACGTCGTCTGGTTCGCTCGAAACCTCGACGCGGATTTCGGGAAGAATGCCGGCCTCCTCGCATGCATCCAGCGCGTTATCGACCGCCTCTTTGACGGTGGTCAGAGACGCTTTCG
>JBIOJM010000319.1:0-11930 GCA_044450785.1 Isosphaerales bacterium | reverse complement strand
GCTGCTTTTACGCCCAGGTCTCCGTGGGCGGCCGCCGCGAGATCTATGCACTCAGGTCCGCCGCATTCCGTGACTGGCTGATCGACGGCTACCTCCGAGCCTGTCGCGAGGTCCCATCCGACTGGGCCATCCGCCGCGTCCTGGGCGCACTCGAGGCCACCGCGCGGTTCGAGGGCGGCACGCCGTCGATCTTCATTCGCGCCGGCCACGCCGGCAATGGTAATGGCAACGGCCACGCCTCGGACTGTTACCTCGACCTCGGTGATCCCAGCGGCCATGCCGTCAAGATCGGCCCCGACGGCTGGTCGGTTGTCGAACACCCCGGCGTCCACTTTCGGCGCCCCGCGGAGTACCTGCCCCTGCCCGCGCCCAGCCGCGACGGCTCGATCGAGCTGCTTCGCCCCTACGTCAACCTCAGCGAGCCCGATTTCCGCCTCTTGATCGTCTGGATGGCCGCCGCAATCCGGCCCGTCGGGCCCTATCCCGTCCTGGCGCTCTACGGAGAGACCGGCGCGGCCAAGACCAGCCTGGCGAAGATCGTCCGGCTGCTGATCGACCCTCACGCCACCCCCCTGCGGGGCGAGCCCCGAAACACCCGCGGCTTGATGCGCTCAACCATGAACCGTTGGCTGCTGGCCTTCGACAATATCCGCGTGATACCCCACTGGCTTTCCGATGCCCTGTGCCTGCTGTCCACCGGGGGGGCCTTCGATGTCCATGCGTCGTTTTCCGGCGACGAGCAGCGCGTCATCCACGCCCAGCGCCCCGTGATCTTGAACGGCATCGAAGAGTTCGTGGGGCGAAGCGACTTGAGCGATCGCTCCCTGTTCCTCCACTTGCCGCCGATCGCGCCGGGCAAACGCCTCCGCGAGGAGCTGTTTTGGCAGTTGTTCAACCACGACTATCCGCGGATCCTGGGAGGCCTGCTCGACGCGGTCGCGGGGGGCTTGCGCGAACTACCGTCGGTCGAACCCGCGGAATTGCCCCGCATGGCCGACTTCGCCGCATTCGCCGAGGCCGTCGGCCGACACCTGGGGTGGCCGGCCGGTACGGTTCTCTCGGACTACAACGACAATCGCTGTGAAGCGGCCGCGACGCACATCGAAGAGTCGCCCGTGGCCAGCTTTCTGCTCGAGTGGGCCCACGAGTTGAACGATTGGTCCGGAACCCCGACCGAGCTGCTCGCCCAGCTCAACTCGCTCGTGGGTAAGAAGGTTACTGCCTTACCCCACTGGCCAAAATCGCCTGCATGGCTCGCCAAGGAAATGCGCCGCATTGCCCCCCTGCTCCGCTTGCATAGCATATCCGTTGCTTTCGAGAGAAACCGCGAAAACCGTCTGATCACCCTCACGAAGACGAATCGGCCGGGAAATTTACCGTCACGCCTAAGTAACAATCTGATAGGACATTGCATCGCGGATACGTTCGACGAAGAAAAATCGACTTCCACGTAACTCCAATGGACGCAAGGCCGTGACAGTATGACACGATTTTTCGCCCCGACGCGCGTGTGCGCCATACGTCCTCGACGTTTACCTCATAACCGTTAGCGTTCACACCGACTTTGGCACTCAGTAGGGAGGAGGTCTCCCTTCGCTTTCTTCCGTCCTCCGCCCTCCGTCCTTCCGACCGACTTTGGCACTCAGTAGGGAGGAGGTCTCCCTTCGCTTTCTTCCGTCCTCCGCCCTCCGTCCTCCGTCCTTCCGACCGACTTTGGCACCCAGTTGGGAGGAGGTCTCCCTTCGCTTTCTTCCGTCCTCCGCCCTCCGCCCTCCGTCCTTCCTCCACGCTCCACGCTCTCCCTGTGCAGCCGTTCCCAGCGGCGGCGGCGCACCCAGTAGAACAGCACGGGCAGGAACAGGTCGATCACCTCGTCGGCCACCAGGATGCCGCCCAGGACTGGGGCCGCCATCGGCCGGATGATCTCCGAGGCGACCCCGCTGGCCCAGAGCATAGGGGCCAGGCCCAGGACCACCGTCCCTTCCGTCAACAGCTTGGGACGCAGCCGGTGGACCGCGCCGTTCAAGACCGCCTGGCGCAGCTCGCCCAGGTCGATCCGATCCAGACCGCCGGCCTTCGCGACCGCCTCTCGCAGATAGACCAGCATGATGATCCCCGTCGAGGTCGCCATGCCGAAACAGGCGATGTAGCCGATCCAGACCGTCACCGACAGCTTCAGTCCCAACAGCCACTGGAAAAAGAGCCCGCCGGCGATCGCGCCGGGCACCGCCAGCATCATCAGCCCCGCGTCGGCCAGGTCGTGGTAAGTCATGTAGAGGACCAGGAAAATCAGCGCAACCACGATCGGCACCACCAGTGTGAGCGTCCGCCGCGCGCGGATCGCATGCTCGAACTGGCCCGTCCACTCGACGAACACGCCGGCCGGCAGGTTGGCGTCTTTCGCCACCGCCCGCTTTGCCTCGGCGACCAGGTCGGCGGCGTCACGGCCCCGAACGTTCAGCCGCACGTAATTGCGCAAGAGCCCGTTCTCGCTCTTGATCGACGCGGGGCCCTCGACGACCCGGACGTCGGCGACCTCGGCCAGCGGCACCTGCCTTGGGTGGGCCGGGGGCTTGGTCTCGGACGAGCCCGGCCCGCGCAGCGGACCGCGGGCCGGCACCGGCAGGTTCCGCACCGACTCTTCGTCGTCGCGCCAGGCCAGGCCATAGCGCACGACGACGGGGTGCCGCTCCCGGCCCTCGACGGTCGACGTGACCACCTTGCCGGCCAGGGCCGTCTCGATCACGTCGTTGATGTCGCCAACGCTGACGCCGAGCCGGGCGGCCCGCGCGCGGTCGAGCCGGATTTCGATCGACGGCTTGCCCCGGATCGGATCGGCCACCACGTCGACCGCGCCGGATAACGGCTTGACAACCCTGGCCACTTCCTCCGAGCCGCGGATGACGTCGTCCAGGTTGCGGCCGAGCACCCGGATGCCGATCGGCGTGCTCACGCCGGTCGCAAGCATGTCGACCCGATTCTGGATCGGCATCGTCCAGACGTTCGTCCAGCCCGGCATCTGGACCGCGGCGTCGAGCTCGCCGCCGAATGCCGCCAGCTCGTCCCGCTCGACCTTCCAGAGCAGGAGCCGGCGGCTGAACCGGCGGGAGAGATCCTCCTGAATGGCGTCGAGTGCCGGCACAGGCTCGACCAGCGGGCTCGAGGCCGGCCGAGCGGCTAGAGCATGATGATGGGCGCCCGCCGGCGAGAGCAGGTGCCGGGTGGCGGCCGCAATGCCCGCCGCGCGGACCGCGACCGACGCGTCGCGATGAGCCCTCACGGCCGGATCGATGATCGTGGAGCGGTCAAGGAGCTGCTCCAGCACGAGCCTCGTATAGATCGGCGCGGCGCGCGCCATCAGCTCGCCGTCGAGCTTTTCGATGTGCCCGCGCCAGAGCGGCACGACCCGGGCTTCCGCAGGGTCGGCGGGGTTTGAGGAGGTCGGCGAGATCCCGCCCGTGCTCCGGAGCATCTCCTCGTTTCCGTGGTAAGCAAACTCGCGGGCGGCGACGTCGAACAGGGGCAGCGCGGCCGTCACGGCCTGCCCGACCAGAGAGCCGCGTGCGGCCGCCGTCTCGGGGGCGCGGACGACGCCGCGGGCGACCAAGGCATCGAAGACGGCGCGGCCCTGGCTAAGGGCGGCGGCGGCCCGGAGCTTGCGGCGCGGCCAGAACTCGCGCGGGCGGAAGTTGACCATGGTCTCGATCATATCCATGGGCGCGGGGTCGGACGGCGTCTCGGCCCGGCCGGCCTTGCCCACGACCATGTCCACCTCGGGGAACCGGCAGAGGATCATGTCGCGCGCCTTCAGGTCGTCGACCGACTCCGTCACCGATGCGCGCGGGACGGTGATCGGCATGTCCATCACCATCCCCTCGTCGAGCGGCGTCACGAACTCGCGCGCCAGCGGCTTCATCGTCTGTTCAGCGATCAAGGCCACGAGGAGCAGACTTGCAGGCGCGGCGACGGCGATCAGCCGGGTCCGCGCCAGAATCGCTGTGGCGACCATCGCCATGAACAAGGTCGCGAGCAAGATGGGCCGGCTCCCCAGCGGGGCAAACCCCAGCAGAAAAGTCACCCCCAACACCCACGCCAGTGCCGACGGCCGCTCCATCAGGTACGACAGAACGGGGCGGTACACCTCGATCACGCTCCGGATGAGCGGATTCTCGAGCTCGGATCGCAAGTGCCCCCGGATGAAGATCGTGCACAGGGCCGGCACCAGCGTGATCGCCAGCACGGCGACGGCCGCCAGCGCGAACGACTTGGTATAGGCCAGCGGGTGGAACATCTTCCCCTCGATCCCCCCCAGGGCAAAGACGGGCAGGAACGACAGCACCATGATCGCCACCGAGAAGACGATGGGCCGCCCCACGGCCAGACACGCCGGCAGCACGACATCTCGGACGTCGCCCCGCACGACCCGGTCACCGAACTGCTCCTTGAGCCGGTGCATGACGTTCTCGGCCATCACGACCGACGAGTCGACCAGCACGCCGATCGAGATCGCGATGCCCGCCAGCGACATGGCGTTCGCCTGAATGTCGACCACACCCAGCCGGCGCAGCATCGCCATGATCAGGAACGACGACAGCGCGGCCAGCGGAATCGTGCTCGCGATGATCAGCGAGGTGCGCACGTGGAGCAGCACCACCAGCACGCACAACGAGGCCGACACGACGGCCTCGAGGACGGTCTGGGTGACGGTGCCGACGGCCCCTTGAATCAGCGGGGTGCGATCGTAGAACGGAACGATTCGCACGCCGCGCGGCAGGCCGGTCCGGAGCTCGCGGACCTTCGCCTTGACCCGGCGCGTGACTTCCAGCGGGTTCTCGCCACGGGCCATCAGGACCACGCCGCCGGTGACCTCGTTCCCGTCTTTCTCGAGGACGCCGCGGCGAAAGCCGGGTGCGACTCCGATCTCCGCGACCTCGGCGAGCCTGAGCGAGCCGCCGCCGGCCAGCGGCACCACGACGTTCTCCAGGTCGCGCAGGGCGCGGGCGCGGTCGAATGTCTCGTCGCCGGGGATGGGCGATGCGCCCAGCCAGCCGACTCCCCGCACGACGTACTCGGCGTTCCCCTTGTGGAGCACGTGCCCGCCCGACGCCGCGTTCGAGGTTGAGACGGCCAGGGCGACGTCCTTGAGCGACACGCCGAGGACCCGCAGCCGGTCGGGGTCCGGCACGACCTGGTATTCGATCGGAAAACCGCCCACGCTCGACACGTCCGCCACGCCTGGGACGGAGCCGAGCTGGGGCCGGACGTACCAGTCCTGGATGGCGCGCAGCCGGCCCAGGTCCAGTCCGCCCCCTTCGACCGTGTACCAGAAGATCTGGCCGGTCGCGGGCGCGTCGGGCGCCAGCTCGAGCGTGGCGCCGGCGGGTAACTGACCCTGGACGCGAGCCAGGCGCTCGGCCACACTCCGGCGCCCCTCGGATGGGTCGACTCCGTCGTCGAAGATCACGCTGATCGTCGAGAAGCCGACGTCGCTCGATGACCGCACCACCCGGACGCCCCGCAGCCCGCGCAGGCCCAGCGACAGCGGGTAGGTCACCTGGTCCTCGATCTCGCGCGGGCCGTGCCCCTTCCAGTCGGTGAAGACGATGACCTGGTTTTCCGAAAGGTCGGGGATCGCATCGACCGGCGTTTCCCAGGCGGCCCAGGCGCCCAGCGCCGCCACCACCAGGCTCGCGCCGATGACCAGGGCGCGGTGACGGATCGAGAAGGTGATGATCGCGTCGATCATGGGCTTCTGGGGCCCGCAGCGGGCGTCCGTTCGCCACGGCCTGCTCCGAAGTAGCCGGCGGCGAGGCTCGGGTTCAATCGCGTCTCGGCGTCGAGCAGAAATGCGCCGGCGGTCGCGACCTTCTGGCCCGGGTCGAGACCGCGGACGACCGGGTAGTAGTCGCCGCACCGCGGGCCGACCTTCACCTCGACTCCGTCGAACATCCCGGGCATGCTCTCGACGAAGACGACTTTCCGCGCGCCGGCATCGACGACCGCGGACCGCGGCACGGCCAGGACCTGGCCTGCAGGGTGATAAGAGACCACGCGGGGCTCGAGGACCATGCCCCCGCAGGCGCGGCAAACCGCGCCGGGCTGATCGGCCGTGACAGCCGGGTGCATCGGGCACCACCAGCGCAGCCGCTGGTGCTCCGCCAGCGGCCGGGGCTGCCGCTGGTTTTGCGCGATCGGGCAACGGCCGGGCTCCAGCACGATCGTGCCGGGATGGTCGGGACAGACGAAAACCCGGCGGACGTCGGATTGAGCCAAGGGTGGTGGATCGGCCGGCAGCGAGCGGAACGGCTCGAGCCCGGCCATCGGCCCCTTGATCCGGGCAACCGCGATCATCCCGGCGCAAAGCTCGCGCGGCGGATCGTCGATCGCGATCGTGGCCCGGAGGTAATCCCAGCCGCCGGCCATGGCGCGAGCCACGGACCGTACGCGACCGGCCATCGGGTCATGGCCCGGCAGGTCCGCGCAGTCGACGTCCGCGTCCTGGCCCTCGGCAACCCACGGCGCCTGCCGCGCCGAGATCTCCAGCAGCACCGTTGCGGCGCCTCGCTCGCGCGCCACGACCCCGGATGATTCGAACTCTCGCACCAGGGGGCGAAACGACGCCGGCGTTGTCTGGATCCCCGCCAGTTGAATCCGGTACGGCGAGAGCTGCATCCGCGCGATGACTCCATCCGGCAGCGCGACGGCCTCGCCGCGCTTGCGACGGACCAGCGCCATGTTGCAAATCCCGCACTTGCCGGGCCAGTCGGACACCACGCCCGGGTCCATGGGGCAGAAATACTCGGTATCGCTCGAGACGGCGCGCAGCGCGATGCTTTCGGACGAGACGCGCCGGGTCAGCTTGTCCCAGTGGTTGCGAATCACGTCCCAGCGGCCGACGACCAGCGCGGCGATCACCAGCACCACCGGCACGCGCAGCCGGACCTGCACCAGCTTCAGTGCCGCGCGCGCTTGCCGCCAGCGCGGCCCCGAAACCCGGCGAGCTCTTCGGCCCTCGGGCAAGGAACCAAGTGAAGATTCGGTCATCGAGATACGCGGGGCCGCTGAGGTACGGATTTGGACTTCGAAACGGATTTGGACTTTGAAGTCGCCACGGGATTGTTGTCCATGTTGAGCGTCCGCTTGTAATCCTCCTCGCGGTAGACCCAGACCGGGTCGCGGCCATGAACGACATAGCGAACGTCCTGGGTTCCTTTGGCTTTTTTCATCGTCAGCGCGACGACGAACTGCTTGGTCCCGTCGCCGCCGTCTTCCTCGTCGCCGATCTGGAACGAGTCGATCTGCTGGCCGCCCTGCCAGGCCGAGTCGACCACGTGCACCGCGGGCTTTGCTTCGACCTCGCCAATGGTCTTGCCATCCCGCCAGGTGATCAAGGCCGCCTCGAGCGAGGAACGGGCCTCACCCGCAGTCGGTGTATACCGCGCATGGCCCGAACCGCAGCCCGCAAGCAGACCGAGCAACGGCATCGCGGCGATGAGCCTCACGCAGCGGAACCGCATCATTGGATTCATGGTGTTTGCTCCCTTCCCTTCTTCCGCAATCAGAGGTGCGCAGGAAATGGGACCGGCCCGATGTCGGACCGCGGTGCCGGCCCATTCCGTTCGCCTTATCTTAATAGGAATCGGCCGAGATCACTTCGCCGCCGTTCCGCGTGCCCAGGTTCCGCCAGGTCTGCAAGTCGACACTGGACTTGATGAAGCGCCCGGACCCATCGCCCATCAGGACGTTCACTCCGCCCGCATGTTGACTCGACGGGGGTACTTGCATCGACATGTTGGCCATGTTGCCGGGGAAGCCGGTCCCCGCGCAGGTCGTCGAGTTCGGCGGCGCGACGTGGTTGTAGGCGGTGCAGCACATCTCGCCCATGACCCAGGTCATCCCCTGGCGGCTGGTCAGCGGCGGGGCCGTCAGCACGTTGGTCGACTTGCAGGTCTGATAGGTCGCGTCGAGCGACGTCTGATTGGGATTGACCAGCATGTCGGTCCGAGGATTCGGCGCGCCGGTGCCTCGGAGCTTCTCGCTGAAGTAGGCCGTATTGCTCAGGCCGTCGGTGACGCCCGCCACCCGGACCGCGCTGTTGTAATAGAAAATGCCGCGGGGAACTTCGCCGGGCGCGACGGTGCTCGGGTAATTGTCACTCAGGTCGCACGCCCAGGTTTGCTGGTTGACCAGGTAGTTGTTTCCTCCCGGCCACCCGTCGATCGTAGGTCCGTCCGAAGGGCAGAGGAAGATCGCCACCTGGACCCGACAGGCTGTCGCGTTCTCGCGGTTCGGGTTTTGGTAAGGGGGCATGAACGGCACCGCGCCGGCCATACCCGGCGTCTCGGGAGGCAGGTTGAAATTGATGCTGTTGAACAGGTTTCCCTGCTCGATGAACATCAGCAACTGACTCTGGGCCGACCAGCGGGCGTAGGCCGCCGCCCCCGGTACAGTCGCCGTGTAAGGCAACCCCTTGGCGAAGGGATAGACCTTGAACGCGCTCTCGTAGTTGGCAATGGCGATGCCGATCTGCTTCAAATTGTTCAGGCACTGAGCCCGGCGCGACGCCTCGCGCGCCGACTGGACCGCCGGCAATAAAAGCGCGATCAGAACGGCGATGATGGCAATGACGACCAGTAGCTCGATCAATGTGAAACCGCTTCGAATCTTCCTCATGATTTCCCCTTCCTCCCGGTAGGTAGGTCAGGCTTTCCAGCCTGACGCCGTGTCATCGAATATGAAAAGCAAAAGATGAACAATCGGCCGACAACGAGCGAGAAACCAGCGATTGAGAGACGATCTGAATCCGCATGGCTCGCTCGCGAAAATCATACTAACCCGACGCGCTGGATCCGCATGGCTCGCTCGCGAAAATCATACTAACCCGACGCGGAAGCGAGGGACTGTTCTCGCGAGACCAAATGCTCTCCGGACACGTCCGGCGAGCGACCCTCGCTTGCGCGTCGGGTTGTGTGAGCACGGCCGATTCTGGCCTAAGTGCGGCCACGACGCGGAGCCGGTCCCGATCGCCAGGCGAACATGAATTGGATCAGCGAGCAGGCGCATGGCGCGGGGGGCGTTCGATGGGGGCGAGCGACAGAGGCGGGTATCGGCGGTCGGGCTCGGGCGAGACTCTCTCGCATCGGGGGAACAGCGGAAGCACTCCAGCCGGCAAGTCACCCCATAGCTCACTGTCGCTGGCCACGGAGACCGTCGAGCTCGGGGGCAGCTCCGGCGCCTGGGAACAGGCTCCGCCGGCACAGGGGCCCGGATGATCCGATGGCCTGGGGGATCTTGGATCGGGAACCGCCCCGCGATTGCTCGGATCGAGCAAACTCAGATCGACAAGCGACCCGGAGAGGCCGCTGCCTTTCACCCAGGGATGATTGCAGCCGGCTCGAGCTTCCGCGGGCCAAACCGCGATCAGGACCGCAGGCACAAGCCATGCCACGGCGGCTGATCCAGCCCATCGCCAGCGGAACCTGCGCCTCATCGCGATTGATCGCCCCGAGAAGCGTGAATCTGCAAAGACGTGTCGCCCTGCCATGAGACGAGCCCACATTCAGCCGCAATCGGTATTGTGGCTCAGTCTCGTACTCAATCTAATAAATTTAGCCACGCGAGGTTAAAATCGCAAGCATGAGCGCGCAAATTGGCGAAAAAGGACGTGGCCGGCTGGGAACGCTGGCATGCTGGGCTGCGCTCGCCGCGAACATGGCTGGTTGCGCCGCGAGCAACGACGCGGCCGCTCCCGGGTTCCTGCCGGGATGGGACGAGGCCAGGCAGGCGCTGGTCTCGGCCCTCTCCGCCTGGCGGGATGCACCCTCGCCGTTGCCCGATTCGTTCAATACGCGATCTGTCCAATTCGTCGACAAGCGGCGCCGGCCGAATCAGCGGCTGCGCGCCTTTCAAATCCTGGGACAGGCGGACATCGAAAACGCCCGCCAGTTCACGGTCCGGCTCAACCTCGAAGGAGAGGAATCGCCGCAACTGGTCAAGTACAACATCCTCGGCCGCGACCCCGTCTGGGTCTTCCGACTGGAAGATTACGAGATGTTCTCGCACTGGGAGCACGATATGGACGAGCCCGCCCCTGGACCAAAACAGAATTCGAAAGACCGCGAACAACTCAAAAAGGCGAATTGAGACAAGAGGGAGTCGGCCGCGTGGCGAAGTCGTTCTTCGCTTGACACGTGGCGCTCGAATCGCTCACGGTTCCTTGGAGAAGCTCAAACCCGGGTCGTCAGGGCCACCGCCGGGTACCTGGAAGGTGAAATGCGACTCATCTCGCCAGGTCACGTTGCCCACCATGGGAGGCCCTTGGTCCTGGGCCAAGGTCAGCAGACCGTTTCCTGAAGTCATTCTCCCCTGGAGCTGTCGGTTCTGTCCCTTGTGAGCGACCTTCCAGGTGAACCTCCCTTGGTCCGGAAAGGCCAGCGTGATCGTGGTTTCCTGGTCCGGCCGGGCGCTCCAGGTCCCCTCGAGCCGTCCTTCCTTGACCGGGGTCGCGGGGGCCACCGGGCCGGATGGCGCCGGCGGACTGGCTGGGCGACGCAATGCCCCCGCCCCGGCCGGCGGATTGGTCCCCTCGAGCCGCTTGATCAAGCTCGCCGAGATGGTGTCCTTGGGCTGGAGCGCAAACGCCCGCTTCAACTGCTCGAGAGCTGCGTCGGTATGCCCCTGCGTCAGGTAGAGGTAGGCCAGCACGAACCGGGCCGGGGCCGAGCCGGCGTTCTGCCTGGTGTAGCCCTCCAGCGCACGGAGCTGCTCGGTGTAGACCGACACGTCGGGATAAAGCCCGATGAACGTGGCCCAGTCCCAGCCCGGCCCAACCGCGAGCACCGCATAGAGTGGCGCGGCCGCATCGGCGTACCGGCGAAGCGCGAAGAGCGTCACCCCCCGGAGCTCGTGGAGCGCGGCGTCGTTGGGCGCCTGGCGGATCGCCTGGTCGGTCAGGTCGAGGGCCTTGGCGTAATCGCCGGCCTTGAAGGCGTCGCGCGCGGAATCGAACTCCGAGACCGCCTGATCGGCCATTGACGGCTCGGGCGGCGGACTTTGAGTGTTTATCGGCTGGGAATAGTCGTAGACCGTCGGCTGTACCAGGACCGTGGTCGGCGTCGAATACACGTAAGGGTTGGTATAGCTCGAGTACCCCCAGTCATAGAGCATCGGGCCATACATCCAGGGCGAGTAACCGTAGCCGTAGCCACCGTACCCACCATAGCCGCCGTACCCACCATAGCCGCCGTACCCACCATAGCCGCCGTACCCACCATAGCCGCCGTAGCCAAGGCCACCATAGCCGAACCCAAGAAGGCTCCCAAGTCCAAAGCCGAGCCCAAAGCCCCCGAGCCCATAGCCAAGGCCGTACCCGCCGTAACCACCGTAGCCGTAGCCGCCGTAGCCACCATACCTGCCGTAACCGCCGTACCCTCCGTAACCACCGTAGCCACCGCGAGTATAGGGTCCATTTGAGATACGGGTGTTGTTCAGGTTGTTCACCGTGCCGGTCCGGTTCATGGAAAAGGAATTAGCGGACAGATTGGCCCGGTTCATGGAGGTTGCCGTCAGCCCCGATCCGATGCCGCCCCGCCCAAAGTGGGCTGAGCCCAGGCGCGCGGCGCTATTGATCGGCGTCCGCGTACCCAGGCCGTAGGCGTTGCGCGCCATCCCGAGGCCACCGTTATTGATCCCGGTTCGCCCAAAACTGTTGATCCCCGCCCGGCCCAAGTTGGATGTCCCAAGCGAGCGGCCCGCCATATTCATCCCCGGGCGAGCACCCAGGGCGGAGGCGCTGCGCGCCATGCCGGCACCCGCGCCCGGAGCGATCATCCGGGGCCGGGCGGCCTGACTGAACCCGCGCATGCCACCAGGCTGAGCAAACGAGCGAGACATGCCCATTGACGGTGCGCGATAGGCGCCGCCGAACCCGC
>JBIOJM010000318.1:0-11942 GCA_044450785.1 Isosphaerales bacterium | reverse complement strand
GCGGCAACTCCGCCAGCAGCGACGACGGCGGCGGCCTGGAGAATGACGGCACGGCCACTCTGACAGTCTGCACGCTCAGCGCCAACTCCGCCAGCTCCGGCGGCGGCCTGGAGAATGACGGCACGGCCACCCTGACCGATACCATCGTCGCCGGCAACACCAGGGGCTCCGGCGTCAGCAGCGACATCGGCGGTACCAACGTCTCGGGCAGCGACAACCTGATCGGCACCGGCGGCTCGGGCGGGCTGACCGATGGGGAGAGCGGCAACATCGTCGGCGTGGCCGATCCCCTCCTGGCCCCGCTGGGCAACTACGGCGGGCCGACCCAGACCATGGCCCTGCTCCCCGGCAGCCCCGCCCTCGGCGCGGGCATCGCCGTCACCGGTGTCACCACCGACCAGCGCGGCGAGCCCCTCGATTCGCCCGAGCCCGACATCGGCGCCTTCCAGAGCCAGGGGTTCACGCTCACTCCCGCCGCCGGCAGCACCCCGCAATCCGCCGCGACCGGCACCCCGTTCGCCGTTCCGCTGGCCGTCACCGTCGCGGCCAACAATCCCGTTGAGCCCGTGGCCGGCGGCGTCTTGACGTTCACGGCACCCGCCGGCGGCCCCTCGGCGAATCTCTCCGCCACCACCGCGACGATCCGCCACAATGGGCTCGCCTCGGTTACCGCCGCGGCCAATGCCTCCGTCGGCTCCTACGCCGTCACTGCCTCGGCCGGCGGCAACGGGACCGACTTCGACCTGAAGAACACCACCGGGACCCTCATCTCGCTGGCCTTCTCCGGAATCACCGACCAGACTATCATCTACGGCACCACCAGTGTGACCATTTCCGGTGCGCTGGCCAACGGCTCGCAGGCCCCGGCGGGCGAGACCGTCGCCGTGACGCTCGACAGCGTCGAGCAGTCGGCCACGATCGGCTCCGGCGGCGCTTTCTCGACCACGTTCAACACCGCCGGCCTCACCGTGGCCGGCTCGCCCTACACGATCACCTACGCGTATGCCAGCGACGGGACCTTCACCTCCGCCAGTACCACCAGCACGCTGACGGTCAAGCCGGCGACGCCCATCATCTTCACGGTCAACAGTCTGGGGGATGCGGGCATCGGTTCCAACGACGCGGGCGACCTGCGGTACTGCATCAACCAGGCCAACGCCGATGATCAGGCGAACCAGATCGTCTTCGATCCGAGCGTGTTCGGCACGCCCCGGACGATCACGCTCAGCGGCGGCCAGCTCGAGCTGAAAGACACCTTGGGAACGCAGACGATCACCGGGCCGGCCGTGGGGGTGACGATCAGCGGCGGCGGGAACAGCCGCGTCTTTCAGGTCGACCCTGGTGTGACCGCCTCGATCTCCGGCCTGACCATCTCCGGCGGCTCAGCGGCGGGCCTTGGCGGCGGTCTGGTGAACTACGGCACGGCGACGCTCACCGACTGCACCCTCAGCGGCAACACCTGCGTCAACTCAGACGCCGACGACGCCCACTGCGACGGCGGCGCCGTGTTCAATGGCCAAACGGCCCCGAACTACTACGGGAAGATCTACGGCGCGGCCAACCTGACCCTGACCAGCTGCACCCTCAGCGGCAACTCCGCCTCCGGCGACGCCGGCGGTGGCGGCGGCGTGTTCAATTCCGGCACGGCCACCCTGACCGACTGCACCGTCAGCGGCAACTCCTCCTCCGCCGCCGGCGGCGGCGGTCTGGCCAACGACGGTCTGGCCAACGACTTGAGCACGATCACGCTCACGAACTGCACCGTCAGCGGCAACTCCGCCTACTCCGGCGGCGGCGTGTACAATTTCTCCGGCACGGCCAACCTGACCGACTGCACCGTCAGCGGCAACTCCTCCGCCACCGGCGGCGGCGGTCTGGAGAACGACGGCTACGCGCTAACCCCGGCCACCCTGACCGATACCATCGTCGCCGGCAACACCGATCCCTCCGGCGCCAGCGACATCGCCGGTGGCGACGTCTCGGGCAGCGACAACCTGCTCGGCACCGGCGGCTCGGGGGGGCTGGCCAATGGGGTCGACGGCAACATCGTCTTGACCAGCCTCACCGACTTGGGCCTGGCCCCGCTGGGCAACTACGGCGGGCCGACCCAAACCATCGCCCTGCTCTCCGGCAGTCCGGCCATCGGCGCGGGTGTGATCGCCGACTACCCGGGCACCACCACTCCGATCACCACTGATCAGCGCGGCGAGCCGCTCGACACACCCAATCCGGACATCGGCGCCTTCCAGACCCAGGGTTTCCCACTCATCGCGCTGACCTTCTCGGGAATCAGCAACCCGAGCATCACTTACGGCACCTCCAGCGTGACCATTTCCGGTACGCTGGCCAACGGCTTGCAAGGCCCGGTGGGCGAGCGCGTCGCCGTGACCTTGGGCGGCGTCCAGCAGTCGGCCACCATCCGGTCCGGCGGCGCCTTCTCCACCACCTTCAATGCCGACGGCCTCACCGTCGCCGGCTCGCCCTACACGGTCAACTATGCCTACACCAGCGACGGGACCTTCGCCTCCGCCGGCACCACCAGCACGCTGACGGACAACCCGGCGACGCTCACCATCACGGCGGACCGTGAGACCAAGGGCTACGGTACCGCCGACCCAGCGCTGGCCTACACCGCCACCGGCTTCGAGTTCTCCGACACCGCCGGGTCGGTCCTGACCGGGGCGCTGGCCCGCGCGGAGGCGGGCACCGTGGGCGGCGAGCAAGCCGGCGGCTACGCGATCACCCACGGGACGCTCGCCGCCGACAGCAATTACACGATCGAATTCACCGGCAAAACCCTGACCATCACCCCCGCCACCCTGACCGTCACCGCCAATGCCCAGACCAAGGTCTACGGCGCCACCGATCCGATCTTGACCGACACTGTGACGGGCCTCGTGGAGACGGCGGTGGACGGGGTGACGATCGCCGATACCGCCGCGACGGTCCTGAGCGGGGCCCTCGCCCGGGCGCAGGCGGGCACCCTGGCCGGAGAGCAGGCCGGCAGCTACCCGATCGCCCAGGGCACGCTCGCCGCCGCCAGCAACTACCAGATCACCTTCACGGGCAGCGCCCTCACGATCACCCCGGCGGCCTTGACCGTCGCGACCAATCCCCAGACCAAGGTCTACGGCACGAACGATCCCGCCTTGACCGTCACGACGACCGGACTCGTCAACACCACGGTTGACGGCGTGGCGATCGACGACACCGCGGCCTCGGTATTGACCGGGACGCTGGCCCGGTCGCAGGCGGGCACGCTGGCCGGGGAACAGGTGGGCGATTACGCGATCGCCCAGGGCACGCTCGCCGCCGACAGCAATTACACGCTGAGCTTCACCGCCAACACGCTCACGATCACACAGGCCGCCTTGACGGTCGTTGCGACTCCCCAGGGCAAGGTCTACGGCACCGCGGACCCGAATCTTACCGACTCAGCAACCGGCTTGATTGATACCTCGGTCGATGGAGTGACTATCGACGACACCGCCGCGACGGTGGTGACCGGTGCCCTGGCCCGGGCGCAGTCCGGCACCGCAGCCGGCGAACAGGTGGGCGATTACGCGATCGCCCAGGGAACGCTCGCGGCTAACAGCGACTACACGATCCACTTCGCCGGCAGCACGCTGACGATCACCCCGGCGACGCTCACCGTCACGGCGGAGCCCGAGACGAAGGTCTTCGGCTCAGCCGACCCGGCGCTGGCCTACGCCGCCGGCGGCTTCCAGTTCGACGACACCGCCGCGACGGTGCTGAGCGGACATCTCGCGCGCGCGGCCGGCGAGACGGTGGCCGGCGGTCCCTACGCGATCACGCAGGGGACGCTCGCGGCCGACGGCAACTATACGATCCAGTTCACCGGCAGCACGCTGATGATCACAGGGGCGACGCCCCTGGTCACCGAGAGCGCCCCCGGCGGGACCTACACCGGCGCGCCGATCGCGGCCACGGTCACCGTGACAGGCGTCGGCGGCACGGCGACCCCGGTCCTGGAAGGCGTGACGCCGACCCTGGCGTATTACGCCGGAACCGGCACCTCGGGCACCGACCTGGGCTCGGCGGCGCCTTCCGCCGCCGGGGCCTACACCGTCGTGGCCCGCTTCCCCGGCAGCGCCGATTACGCCGCGGCCCACTCGGAGCCCGCCACCTTCGTGATCGCGCCGGTCGCGGCGACGATCATCCTGACGTCTCCGAGCAGCTCACCCGTCTACGGGCAGGCCGTCACCTTCGTCGCGACGGTGACTTCCGCCGGCGGCGCGCCGGGCGGGACGGTCACCTTCGCCGACGGCAACACCCCGCTGGCCACCGTCCCGCTGGACGGCTCCGGCCAGGCCGCGGTGACGATCTCGACCATGAGCCTGGGCTCGCACGCGATCACGGCGACCTACAACGGCGGCACCGACTTCCGCGGTGTGAAGTCGGGCACGGCGGCCGAGTCGGTCAGCCGGTCGGCTACCGCGATCGTCCTGGTGCCGCACGCGGTGCTCAGGGGGAAGAAGGCACTGAAGGGGGTCGAGCTCACGGCGGAGATCGAGCCGGTGGCCCCCGGCGGGGGCGTGCCGACGGGGCAGGTGATCTTTGAGTTCGTCAAGAAGCACCGGAAGAAGGTCACGGTGAAGACGCTCGGGACTGCGGAGTTGAGTGGCGGCGAAGCCACGTTGACATTCAAGCCCAACCAGGTGCTGAAGAAGCCGCTGACGATCGTGTACAGCGGCGATCCTGACTTCCTGGGCAGCATGATGAGTCCGCCCAAATTGACCAAGTCCGGGATTGCAAGTTCCGGGATTTGACGGGACGAGACCGGGTGATTGTCCGACCCGGCGTGAGATCGGAGCCCGGGCTCTCGCGGGGACGGAAAGCACAGGCATTGAATCCTCGCCTTGAACGCGCCGCTACGAGTCAATTCTCCAGCGGCGACCCATCGCATGCGGCAGGCTGCCCCTCTATGATACGGCGAGATCGGTGCGCCGCGCATCTCACGGTCGATCCGGGCCTGCCCCGGAGAAGCGCCGGGCGCGAAAACACCGCGAATCGTGCTGATAACGCTTGAAGCGGGAGTCGGTCGAGCCCTGCCACAATCGGCGTCGATCGTCCGGCCCTCACGTTACCTGTTCGGGGGTTCTCATGAAACGACGATCGTTCACGATCGCGTCGATGCTCGGTGCGTTCTCACTGGCCGGTCCCGGGAGGGTTGGGGCTCAGGAACCCAAGCCAAGCCGCAAGGGGGGGACGGGATTCGGGGAGAACATGGAGAGCGGGTCCGGCGGCCATCAGAAGCCGCCCATGCCGAAAGACGAGTCCGAGAAGAAGATCCTCGCCGCGCTGGAAGAGGCCCGTCACGGCGAGCGATACGCCAACGTGTCAACCAACGACGGCCGTCTGCTCCGGCTGCTGGCCGAGACGATCGGCGCCAAGCGCGTGATCGAACTGGGCACGTCGACGGGCGAGTCGGGTATCTGGTTCGCCCTGGCGCTCAGGAAGACAGGTGGTCACCTCTACACGCACGACATCGATCCCGGACGGCTCAAGGTCGCCCGCGAGAACTACGCCCGAGCCGGTGTCGATTCGCTCATCACCGTCATCGAGGGGGACGCCCACGAGACAGTGAGTCAGCACAAGGAGCCGATCGACCTGCTTTTCATCGACGCCGACAAGCCGGGCTATCCCGACTACCTCGAGAAGCTCCTCCCGGTCGTCCGGCGGGGCGGCCTGATCGTGGCCCACAACATGCACACCCCGCCGCCGGACCGCCGTTATATCGAGGCCATCACCACTAACCCCGACCTTGATACGTCGTTCCTGCTCATGGATGCGGCGGGGGTGGGCGTGACTCTGAAGAAGCGTTGATGCGACCGGAACGTTCATTGAATCGGAAGGACATCCGTCGCCATCTGGGCCGATTGTGGTGAGTGCGTCCGAGCGATCGCTCGTTGTGTTGTCGGCGCAACGGTTTGCGGTGCGGCCAGGTATGACCTTCCTCTCCCTCTCGGACGCTGCAGTGCATGTCCTTTCGGTCCGCTGGCCCTGCGCGGGCGACCGCGCCGCCGGCGGCCCCGTGGCGGAAGGCCCCGCGGCCGGGAGCGACGCGACGGGCGGTGACCGCCGCCGGCGCGGATGCGCGGACCCGGATGGCCCGCGCCCTCTCGGAGCTGGGTCAGGACGGCCTCGCCAATGAGCCCCGCGGGACGGACCGCGGAACGTGTGTTGACCTCGGCCGCCTCGGCCGGCTCTACTGAATCACGGAGCACCTACTATGTCTACGATCACACCGACAGAAACGCTGCCGGAACCAACATGGATGCCATGGCCTCTCTATCGCATGAGTCTCGAGAAATATGAGGCGATGGTCGATTCGGGTATCTTCACCCCACGCGATCGATTACATCTGATCAATGGGTTGTTGGTGGCCAAGATGACCCAGAACAATCCCTACTGCACGGCGGACGATCTTTGCGGGGTAGCGCTGAATGGTGTAATTCCAGCGGGTTGGTACGTCCGAGCGGCCAAGCCCGTCAGGCTTCCGCCGGACAGCATGCCTGAGCCTGACCGGGCCGTCGTGCGCGGCACGATTCGTGATTACGCCCATCGATACCCGGGCCCCAGTGACGTCGGTTTGATCGTTGAAGTCTCTGATAGCAGCCTGAGAGGTGATCGCAACCAGGCGGAGGTTTACGCCCGTAGCGGCATCGCCGTCTATTGGATCGTCAACCTTGTCGATGGTCAGGTCGAGGTCTACTCCAGCCCAAGCTCGTCCGGTTACTCATCGCGCGTCGATTTCCTTGCTGGGCAGAATGTCCCGGTTGTGATCGATGGCGATCAGGTCGGCATCATCGCCGTCGATGAAATCCTGCCCTGAGAGGACGGAAAGGACAGGCATTGAATCCTCGCGTCGAACGCGCCGCTACGAGCCAATCCGAGCTCAAGGCGTTACCGAAGGAGGACGGAAAGGACAGGCATTGAATCCTCGCCTCGAACGCGCCGCTGCGAGTCAATCCGAGCTCAAGGCGTTACCGGACTGAGAGTTGGCTGCTCACGTCGCCTTCAAGGCAGAGGAAAAGACGGGCATTGAATCGTCGGCTCGTCCCCGCCTGAGCGAATCCGGCCGGTCTCGATGGCCTGCCGGAGTCGGACTGCGCCGCTCGCGTCGAGTTCAACGAGAAATGATCGGCGAACCGCGCCGATGGCTCGCCGACGGGAAAAGTGGGGATGGCTGACTGCGTGCTCGATGCGATCCGCGCGTCAAGATTCTCCAGTCATGCGGCCCTTCGCGCAACAAGAACGCGAGGCGCACACAGCGCGACAGGAGCCTAAGCAGCGGATTGCTGTCAATACCAATCGCGTCCCGGTTTCCGTCCCCTGCCTCCTAGCCCCCGTTTGCCGGCCCTTGCCACGTCGCCACGTCATCAGAAGTCGCGAAACCGGACTTGACAATCGCGGTAGGCGGTTTAAGATTTTCGACATAATGACACTTTGCAACGCAAAGTATACACACCCTGACCCGATCCGAAAGCGGAGGGGCTGATGACAACCGGCGAGTCAGCCGTCGTCCAGCAAACCCGACGCCGCCTGAGCCGGCACGGGCCATTGGCGCTCGGTGCCATGTTGGCGCCCGCCGTGTTGTGCCCGCTCGGCCTGTTCCTGCTGCGCGGCCACGCTCGCTTCGTCTGGCTGGGCGACATCCGTGCCTATCCGTGGGAGCTTTGGGCGATCGCCGCGTGCGGGACTGCGGCCACGCTTGGCGGCGTTTTGGACTGGCGCTTCCACCGCTGTGGCGAAACGGTAGTAGGGCGGCGCGAGCACTGCGCTCACCTGCTGGCGCTCGCGGGGGGCGGAGTGCCGCTCTTCGCCCTCATGGCGGCGGCCTCGATCAGCCCGCGGCCACCGAGGTTCCTGGTCCCTGTATTGGTGGTCCTCATCTACACGGTGGTGATGATCTGCTATGATGAGTTCGTCTTCCATCGACGCTGCGGCCGATTCGAGACATTCACGCACAGGCTGCTCACCGGCGCCAACGGTTTGGCCTTCCTGGCCTGGGTCCACTGGTGCTTCGTCCGGGAGCTGCCCTGAGATGCCCCACGCTCGTGTGTGCGCCCGCGACCTTCTGACCCGGGCCGCCGTACGATACGACGCCCCGGGGAGTCCTCTGTGCGCGGCCGCCGCCGGCGCGGCCTTCGGCGGGTTCGCCTCCGGGGCCCAGTGGATGCGGTTGTCCCTGGAAACCCTGCGCGGCCGCCCGTGCGCTCCGACGGCGTTCAACTACCACCTGCTCGGGCTGATCAAGTACGGCCTGGCGGCCGGGGTCGCGCTGCTGTGGGCCGTAGCCGCTTGCACCTGGCATGTCCCGTGGCTCGTGCCGCTGGCGGCCGTAGCCTTTTATGCCGTCGAGGCGCAGATGGTCTTCCTCTTCCCCCTGGCCCTGGACGGCAGCGCCGAGCCCTTCGGCGCCGCCCGGCGCTGGACGCGCCACGCTGGCGGGACCGTCGCTGTGATGCAGGTGGTTATCCCGCTGGCTTGCACTATGCTCTTCGGCGGTCTGGCCGGCCGTGGCTTCCTGCGAAGCTGGTGCCTCGGTTGCCTGGCTGTCTGCCTCTGGTATGACGACCTCAGCAACGACCCGCTGTCGGTCGGCGGGTCCTGGTTCCCCCTCGAATGGGGCGCCTCCGGTCCGCTGCTGGTCCGGCGGGAGCACGTCGAGCTGGGGCTGGCCCAGCCGCTGCGCGTGCTTTACGCAAGCGACCTGCACCTGGGTCGGTGGTGGACGCGCGCTGTTCCCGGGCAGCTCGTCCGGGCCGCGCACGAGGCGGCGCCGGATTTCATCCTGCTTGGCGGCGACCTGACGGACAACCGCCGCGGGGTACCCGCGCTTCAGGGGTGCGTCCGGGACCTGGTGAAAGTCGCGCCCGTTCACGCTGTTCCCGGCAACCACGACGAGCGCGCCGGTCTGGCCGAGGTCCGCGCCGCGATCGAGGCGGGCGGCGGCCACTGGCTGCCGGACCGGCCGATCGAAGCCCCGGTGTGGATCGACGGCCGCATTGACCCGGCAGCGCGCGCCGGGCGCCGGCTGTTGTGTACGCACCACCCGGGCGACTTCCCCGCGGCCGCCGCCGCGGGGTACGGGTTGGTGCTGGCTGGCCATCTGCACGGCGGGCAGTGTGTGCTTCTAACGCGCCGGGAGCGGCTGTACCCCGCTGCCTGGATCTACCGGTGGCACGGCCTGCGCTTCGCCGAGCGCGGGGCCGTGCTGCTGGTCAGCCGCGGCGCCGGCGATACTTTGCCCGTTCGCTTCAACTGTCCGCGCGAGGTGATCCTGTGCGCGCTGACTTGAGCGAGCGACAACGGAAAGGACAGGCATCGAATCCTCGCCTCGAACGCGCCGCCGCGAATCAATGCGAGCTCGAGGCGTTACCGGACTGAGAGTTGGCTGCTCACGTCGCCGTCAAGGCAGAGGAAAAGACGGGTATTGAAACGTCGGCTCGTACCCGTCTGAGCGAATCCAGCCGGTCTCGATGGCCTGCCGGAGTTGGACCGGGCCGCTCGCGTCCAGTTCAACGAGAATCGCCTCCCGGTTTCCGTCCAGCGCTGGCTTTTCGGTTCGTCCCGGCCGGCGGAACGGTCACTTCACCTTCGACACCGGTTGGTCGGGGTGAGCGGGGTTCGCCACAAGCCGGCGGTTGGCACAATCCGCCAACAAATCGAGCTTCTCCAGCACGGTCTGGCCGATTAGCACCTCGTCACCGAGCACCAGAGCTTCTTCGAGCGTGTCTCGCCCCATGACCGCGAAAACGATCGGCTCGGTTACGGCAACAACCTCGGTCCGCCCATCGGCGTACTCGGCGACCCGGTTGCCGCGAGACATGAGGCCGAGAGCCTCCATGACATGCGCGGGAATGATTGATCGTACCGCGCCGGTGTCGACCATGGCATCCGCCTCGTAGCGCCTGACTGCCGACTTCTTCAGCTTCTTCCGACGATAAAGCGCTTCGTCAACGGAATTGGTGAGCAGCACTTTAACTCGGATTTCACCCATGTCATACTCGGTTTCCGTTTCAGGAGATCTCGTGGCTATTCTACCAAGGATGGACGGAAACGTGTAACGCGTGGTCTAGAGTTGGCGCGGACGGTCGGGCGCGGGTCGATGTCGTGACGTGGAAAGGGTGATCCAGAGATCAGGATTCGCAGTCGAACCGGCCACGGGGGAGATGGCCCGATGCGGAGGAAGGGACCGAATTACCCTCGGTGAAGCGAGAGATCCAGAGCCCGGCGGGCCGCGAGTCACACCGCCGACCGCTGAACTCGATTAAACCGCTGTGGTGCGGACCGGTATGCCCGGTGCTGTGGAGTGGAGGAGCCGCGAGGCCCCCCTATCCCCATCAATACCGGCCTATCCGTTCCCTCGGACAGAGCCGCCCGCGCAAAGTAAACAAGTCACAACAAGTTCCGAACAGTGGCGGCATGTCCAGGCCGCACTGCGGCCGGAGTCGAATGACCTGTAAGGTTGTTTGATGCTCAAATCACGGATTTTCAGGACTCTGGTACATGCTCTTGCCACAGTCGCCTGGCTGGTAGCGGTGAGCCTGGCGTTGATACTTCGACCCTACATCCCGCGCGCACAGTACCCTGGCTCGCTTGACCTGATGGCGGCTGCCCCGGACGCAAAACTTGTCGCCGGTTTGGATAATCAGCAGAGGCCTTGCGTTTGGGAGCCAGCCACCGAGAGGCAAAATCCGGCCACGGGGCGGCAAGCTCTGGGGCCAGCGTATATCTATCGATGTATTGTGTTTTCGCCCGACTTGAAGGCTGCGCTTGTTGTGGGCGGCCCCGCCTCGCTCAGGGATTTGGCCGCCTCCGGCACGTCGCGTGCCGAGCAGTTCCCGTTGCTCGCAGAGGGTTCCGCCCAGCTCTGGGATTTGGCCTCAGGTAAGGCGCGCTGGACCAAGGATTTCCAAGTCTTGCTTACCAGGTTACGGCCTGCCGGTATCTCCTCCCCAGTCTTTTCACCGGACGGCAAGGTTTTCGCCGCAGCATGTGCCGACGGCGTACATCTGTGGGAGGCCGAGACGGGCAAGGAACTGCACACATTCGCCACGAGCGGACTGCCGGGAGACGGTATAGAGTTGTCCCCGGACAGCCGGTTTCTGGCGGTCATCAATGGGCCGGAGGTTTCCATCTGGGATATTTCGAGCAGTGTCCGCGTGCAGCAGTTTGCGGGGACATGTGTGGCGTTCTCTCCTGACGGGCGAACACTGGCAGTCGGCGAGAACGACTACCAACGGACCACCTTCGCGGTGTCCTTGCGCGATCTTTAGACGGGCGAACAAAAGAGCGCCTTCCCCACCGTGGCGGGAAGGATGGACAAGTTGTGGTATTCGCCGGACGGAAGAGTGCTCTTTACGCACCGCGACTTTCCATACGACTCCCGGACAGTCTTGGAACTCATGCAGGGAACACGCGAGGAAGCCGACCTTTTCGTGATTGACGCATCCACCGGCAAGCACCTCATCGAGATGCGCCACACGCGGCTTCTGCCCGGCGCGCTGACCAACCGCACCTTCGCCACCTGGACTCGAGGCCCCGTGTACGTGTGGGACCTGCCGCCGCGCCGGAATGTCGTCCGGCTCGCCAGCCTGGCGCTCATCGCTGCGTTGCCGCTCGTGCTGGCGGCCGGGTGGATCTACGCGCGGAGGAAGAGAACACAGAGACGGCGGCTGGGATCTCTTCTTCAAGATCGAAACCGGACAATCTGAGATAAAGAATATGAGAGAATTCGAGCAAAGCCGATAGGAGCAGAAAGCAGCAGAAAGGACAAGGCGGCCGACTGCGTCCGCCGCCACCTTCGGTTAGACTTTGTTCTCGGTTTTCGTTGGGACGGAAAGACGGAAAGGCATTGAATCCTCGCCTCGAACGCGCCGCTGCGAGTCAATCCGCGGAGTGGGGGGGGGGGG
>JBIOJM010000317.1:0-11965 GCA_044450785.1 Isosphaerales bacterium | reverse complement strand
CGGCCCAACCGATTCGCGTTCCGATATCTGGGAGACCTGCCCGAGCACATGGCGATGATTCTGTGAGTTCAAGGGGGGCTGATCGCCCTCACGTGAATCGACTCAGCAAAAGAAAGTCGGTATCAGATCGATCACGAGAGGGCTCATCGACCGAGCGGTTTGTGCTCACGCGCAAGCCTTCGCAACTCGTCGCACCAGGCCCGGGTCGGCTCGGTCAAGTCCGGCTCCTCCCCTGGCCCGGTGGCTCGCCGGCAGATGAGCTTCGCGACGATTGGGTCGAAGCTGCCCGGTTCGAGCTTCCGCAGCGTCACCCCTTCGGAGTCGGTCAAGGCCCCCTCACTGACGACCCCCACCCCGAAGCCGTCCCGCACGTACGCCAGGATCGTCGCCCAGCCTCCGATCTCCAGGGCGATGTCGAGATTGTTGAGCAGACCGCGGGAGCGCAACACCTCGTCCAGCCCTTTCCTGATGCCCGCGTCGGGCTCGGGGAGGATCAGGGAGAAGGAACAGAAGGCCGCGGGAGGGACGCCGCCTTTGGGAAGCGACCGCAGCTTCGATTCCCACTTCGTCCCCGATGCGCAGACGAGGGCGAGCCGGTAGGTCACGAGCGGCTCGATGTGCAGCGAGCGCCGCGCGATTTCGAGGATGGATGGCTCGTCGTGCGTAACGATGGCCAGGTCGAGCGAGCCGTTCGAGACTCCCTCGATTCGCGCACGCCCGCGCAACGTGGAAATACGTAGACGGGCGGCGGGGTGCTTCTTGCGGAATTCGAGCAGCGCGTGCCGCACGAGGCCGGCCGCCATCGCCTGGCCGCAGGCGAAGTGGACCGGGGCAGCGCCGGCGGGCTTGCCGCCTTCCTCAACGAAGGTGTGGAGGTTCTGGTAGCGGTCGACCAGCTCCTCGACCGCCGGCCAGACCTTGTGGCCCTCGGCGGTCAGCTTCCAGGTTTTTCCCTCGCGCACCAGCCAGGGGCGGTCGAGCAGCGGGCCGGCGTGCTGGAGATACTTCAGCCGTTTCGAGATCGTCGGCTGGTTCAGCTCGAGCTCCCTCATGACGGCCGCCGCCTCCCCTTCGTGTCGGATCAGGCGCACGAAGGTTTGAAGCAGCTCGAACGACAGGCTCACTGATCGGGGCATGGGTTGTTTCCTGGGGCCGAGGCGCGCAGGCGAGCGGTCGTCGGCCGGTTGATTGGTGCTTCTTGGGCATTGATTTTACTAACCATGCCTTTATAGTGGAAGTAGATCGTGCCCGTTTGACGTCAGCAGCACGTTCAAGGACATGCATGTCGATTTGAGGAAACTCGCCCGCTTGTGTTAAACTGAAATCTCGGGTGACGCCGGGATGGATCGAACCAGCCTGGGTGAGAAGTTTCCCGAGCGCCGGGATGGCGAAAAGACCGGGCATGGAGGCGCCAGGACCGGAGAGGAGCCCATGCCGCGATTCGTCAAGCTGGCGACCCTGAACGAACTCCCCGTGGGTGCCGCCCGGGAAGTCGAGTTCGAGGGCCGAGTCTACGCGCTTTATAATATCGACGGTGTGATCTCAGCGATCGATGGGATCTGCCCGCATCAAGGCGGTCCGCTCGCCGAGGGGATCGTCGAGGGAACGACCGTCACTTGCCCCTGGCATGCCTGGGAAATCGATGTCCGGACCGGCAAGACCCCGTTGGGCCCGAAGGTCAAGCAGTCCGTCTTCGACGTGAAGATCGAGGATCAGGACGTGATGGTCGCGGTTCCTTGAAACCACCAGGCGGCCGCCCGCGTCAGCTCGGCTCGATCCGGCCGTCCACTCGCGGTGGGGCTTTCCTCTCAACTCCAATCGATTTCGACGATCAAGACCGGTGACGCGATTCCGCTCGTTCCGCAACTCTGATCCCCCTGCCCTCGTCAGGCTTTGGAACCAGGCGGTTCCCGGGTCGGGGGCCGTGCGCCCGTTGCGCGTGCACGAGCTGGATGCCCACGCACTCGGAACGGTCTACTTCGAGCCAACCGGCCTGATTGTCGCCGAAAAGGACGGCCGGATCGTGGGGTTCGTCCATGCGGGGTTCGGCCCCGACCTACCCATCGAGTCGACCCAGCCGTTTCAGCTCTCCCATGCGCTGGGGACGGTCGCCATGCTGGTCGTCGAGCCCGACCTCGATGATCCGGAACTGGTGTCCGGCCTGATCGCCGCAGCCGAGCGGTATCTTCAGGGGCGGGGAGCCAAGGTCATGTACGCGGGAGGCATGTTTCCCCTCAACCCGTTCTACTGGGGCCTTTACGGCGGCAGCGAGGGCTCGGGCGTTCTGTCGGGGCACTGGCCGTTCCACAGCGCCTTGATCGAGCGGGGCTACGAGCCGGCCGGCACGACGGTGCTCCTGGAGGCGGATCTCACCGTCGCCGAGCCGCGCGATCCCCGAGCCGTGCTGATCCGCCGTCAAACGCAGCTCGAGTTCCTCGACGACGCGGTGCCCCCCCACTGGTGGCAAAACGTGGCGCTCGGCGACTTCCAGACCATGAACGTGCGCCTGTTGTCCAGGGCCGACGGCGCCCCGATCGCGCACGCACAGGCGTGGGATATGGGCTGGTTCGGCCGCGGAGACGGCCGTCCGCGAATCGGGCTCATCGACTTGGAAGTGGTGGCCGAGCGTCGCCGCAAGGGTTTCGGACGATTCCTCGTCACCGAAATCTTCCGCCGTGCCCGCGAGAACATGGTCGCATCGGTCGCGGTTCAAACCTCGGCGGTGAATGAGGCCGCACTGTCGTTTTACGCATCGCTCGGCTTCCAGCCGGTCGATCAGGCCACTCTCTACCGACGGCGCAACTCAGGTTGCTCTTGATGAGTTTGCCGATCTTGGTATCCACTGGTGGTCATCCCGCGGTTGACCACTCGATTGAAGACCGGCACGGGTCCGGGCGCAACCCAGCGGCGGCCGCGAGGTATTGCGAACGGGCGCTTTCGGCAGCCATTCCTTCCTACAGGATCGATCGTTTCATGGCACGACGCACACTGAATCGACGTGAACTGCGAGCCGAAGTGGAAGCCGCCGAGGCGATGGGGCTCTCGAATCAGGCCGAACCGAGGCACTCACCTCGCCCCAGGACGGAACCCGCGCGACGTCCCAAGCCTGCCGCGTCGCCGCGGATGCGCGTCGTCTGGGCCGTCTGCGATCTCGGCGGCCGGCCCGTGGCGACATTTGAATATGCGTGCAAGGCCGAGGCGGAGGCCTTGATCGCCCAATTGAAGGCGAAGGGAAAAGGGACACATTTCCTCCGCTCAGTGAAGGAGCCGATCACCGGGTCCGGATGATGCAGGGCGTCGAGACATCACCGATCCGGGTTCGTTCCACCAGCGGGTGGCGGCCCCTGCCCACAGGTTCGTCAATCTTGGATTGACAGGCCACTAGGAACGTCCGTCCCTCCGGTGCGAATCCCCCAGCGCGTCTCGGTAAGAGCTGGGTGCCCAGCGGGTCATGATCCAGTCGAAGGGGGCGGGAAGCCAGTGGGCGAGGGTCACGACGAGCCAGGCACGCCAGCTCGGCATCAGGAACGTCGACCGGCCGTCAATCCCCCGGACGATCGCGCGGGCAATCTTGGCCGTCGGCTCACCCCGCGGCGAGCCGGCCGAGTCGTCTCCAAGATCGCCCAGGGCAACCTGACGGAATTCACTTTGAGTCCGGCCCGGACACGCGGCCCACACCCGGACCCCCGTTCCCGATAGCTCGTAACGCAAGCTCTTGACCAGTCCATTGACTGCATGCTTGCTAGCGACGTAGACGGCCGAATCACGAAGTCCGATAAAGCCGAGAACTGAGGAAATCTGGAGGATTTGGCCGGTACCACGTGCTGTCATGTGACGAGCCGCTTTTTGCGTCAGGTCGAGTAAGGCGACGAGGTTGAGGTCGAGGATCCGGTGGATTGCTCGGGGGTCTTGGGAGACGAACTCGGAATAGTTGCCCATACCGGCATTGTTGATCAGCAGGTCCACGCCTCCGGGCATCGCCAGTGCGCGATCCCAGAGTCGCTGGCGGAAGTCCGGGTCAGCCAGGTCGCCCGCCAGGATCTCCACCCGGCCAGGGGGCAGTTCCGCGGCCAGGGTCTCGAGCCGATCGATTCGGCGCGCCGTCGCCATGACGGTCAATCCTCGATCGATGACGATCTGGCGCACGAGCTCGCGCCCTAGACCGGACGACGCACCCGTGACAAGTGCATTCCCACTGCGCTTCATGGCGGGTTTCTCCCTGGGTCGGATTGTTCAAGGCTACCCGGACGTTGTAGAATCATGATGTCTGCAATGACCGAGGATCGAACTCGACACATGTTCTGGGACGAGGATTCGCCGTGGCCGCCATCGACGATCGCCAGACCGTCACGAAGACCGCTTCGAGACCGATGACCGGAGCAGACGTTTTGGTTGAGGCGCTCGTCCGGCACGGAGTCGACGTCATCTTCGCATATCCGGGCGGTGCGAGCATGCCGCTGCATCAAGCCCTGACGCGATACCGGGACCGGATCCGGACCATCTTACCCCGCCACGAGCAAGGTGGCATCTTCGCGGCCGAGGGATACGCGCGCGCGACCGGCATGCCGGGCGTGGTCATGGCGACCTCGGGTCCCGGGGCGCTCAACCTGGTCACCGGCCTTGCCGATGCCAAGATGGATTCGGTTCCGCTCCTGGCCATCACCGGCCAGGTACCCAGGCACGTCATCGGCACGGATGCGTTCCAGGAAACGCCCATGGTGGAGGTCTCCCGGGCGATCACCAAGCACCATTACCTGGTCCGCGATGCCAAGGATATCGCGCGGATCGTCAAGGAGGCCTTTCATCTGGCGCGAAGCGGACGGCCCGGGCCCGTGCTGATCGACATTCCCAAGGACGTGCAGAACACCGTGGTCTTGAACCCGGCTTTCGACGTCCCGATGGACTTGCCCGGCTACCGGCTGCCACCGCCTCCTTCGTCTCAAAGACTCCACGAGGTTGTCGCGGCGATTCGCTCGAGCTCGAAGCCGATCATCTATTGCGGCGGCGGGGTGGTGTCCTCAGGCGCGGCCGAGGAGCTGCGCGAGTTCGCCACCAAGACGGGCATCCCTGTCGCCATGACCGTGCACGGCCTGGGCTCCATGCCCAGCGACCACTATCTCTCGCTCAACATGCTCGGCATGCACGGCACCGTCTACGCGAATTACGCGGTGAACGAGGCCGATCTACTCCTGGCCCTCGGTGTCCGCTTCGACGATCGAGTCACCGGGAAGCTCAGCGAGTTCGCCAAGCACGGCCGGATCGTCCACGTCGAGATCGATGCCTCCGAGATCAACAAGAACAAGTTCGCCCATCTGCCCATTCACACCGACGTCAAGTCATTCTTGAAGGCGATCACTCCCCTGGTTTCGCCCGGGGACTGGCGCGAGTGGCACCAGCAGATCGACGAGTGGCGCGCCAGCGACCCGATGACCTATGACCAGCGCGACGATTTGATCTTGCCCCAGCACGTGATCGAGCAGTTCTCGACCCTGGCCCAGGGCGAGTTCATCATGACCACCGGGGTCGGACAGCATCAGATGTGGGCCGCACAATGGACGAAGCTGAAGCATCCCCGCACCTGGATCACATCCGGCGGTCTGGGATCGATGGGTTACGGCCTGCCCGCCGCGATGGGAGCGCAGGCCGCCTTCCCCGACGCCCTGGTCGTCGACGTCGACGGTGACGGCAGCTTCCTCATGAACATCCAGGAGCTGGCCACGATCCATTGCGAGAAACTGCCGGTCAAGGTGATCGTCATCAACAACCAGCACCTGGGCATGGTCGTCCAGTGGGAAGACCGGTTCTACGAGAGCAACCGGGCCCATACCTACCTGGGGCCGATCCACCACCCCGAGGCCGTCGGCCAGGGCGAGGGCGAACTGCCTGAGTCGATCTATCCCGACTTCGTCGAGATCGCGCGTGGCTTCGGCGTGCGAGGGCGGCAGATCCGCGGCAAGGCCGAGGTGAAGGATGCGCTCGTCGAGATGATTGCGCATCCCGGTCCGTACGTGCTCGACGTGCTGGTCCCCTACCAGGAGCACGTCTTGCCGATGATCCCCGCGGGAATGACGGTGCGCGACATCATCAAGGGCTGAGATTCGGTGGTTGGCTCGACAGAGTGGAGACCGGCGAGCCGGGCGGAGCACCCCCTCGGGTCAACTCGCCCAGGCCGGCTCATCAAGTAAGAGATTATATTTCTTCATCTTCTTATAGAGCGTGGTGCGATTGATGTCGAGCACGCGGGCCGTCTCCTGGCGGTTCCAATTGAAGGCCTGAAGTGCCTGGATGATGATGCGTTTCTCTGGTTCCTCGAGGGCTTCCTTCAGAGGCCGAACGCCCATCTTGAGGTGAGGCCGGGGCGTACCTCCTGGGCCGGAGCGTGACTGGCGGTGGTGGTTGAGGATGGGCGCCAGATGATTCGAGGTGATCCGGGGGCCGTTGCAGAGCGCGACGGCCCGCTGGACGGCGGCTTCGAGCTCGCGGACGTTGCCCGGCCAGTCGTGCCGCTGCAGGACGTCGAGCGCGTCACGCGTGAATCCGGCCACGGTCTTGTGGAACTCCCGTGCATAGTGGGCCCGGAACGACTCGGCCAGAAGCTCGACGTCCGTGCCCCGGTGCCGGAGCGGAGGGAGCATGAGGCTGATCACGCTGATCCGATGATAGAGCTCCTGGCGAAACCGTCCTTGCTCGATCAAGGCCGGCAGGTTTTCGCTGGTGGACATGAGGAACCGCGCCTCGTCCGGCGGAATGGGATGGCCTGCGCTCGCCTCGTAGTCGCGGAACTGGAGCTCGCGAAGCAGATGGAGCTGCAACTCGAGAGGCAGTGCGGCCACTTCATCGAGATAAAGCGTCCCACCGTGTGCTTGGGCCAGCTTGTTCGGCCAGTCCAGAGAGCCGTTTGTGGAGGGAGGGGACGGGTTCTCTGGCGATTCTTGCATTGAGAGCTCGTCGGCCACCACCGATCCCTCCAGGGTGATGAAGGGACAGCCCGAGTTTGGACCCAGCGAGTGAATCAACCGTGCCAGCAGTGATTTGCCCGTTCCCGGCTCGCCGGTAATCAGCACCGACGTTCGAGTCGTTGCGATCGTCCCCGCCAGGTCAATGACCTGACGCCAGCCCGGATCATTGCCGATCAAGCCAGCTTCCCGAGCGAGCTGCTCGGTGCGACCGGGCGTGCCCGAGGTGGGCGCGGGCATCGCTGCCGGGTTCGACACCGGGACGGTGGCGTTCGAGATTGGGGTGCTGAGGGCACCCGAGCGAGGCGCGGCGGCCGACACCAGGTTGAAGGGCGCTGCGAGAGTGGTCGGTAACCTCGGTGACGAGGGCGCGGCTGCGGAACCGGCGGGCTCGAAGGACCTGGCCTCGGTCCGCTCGAGCGCTTGCAAGACGGCAGCCCGGAGATCCGCGGCGGGAACCGGGTACTTCAGTACCGCCATCGCTCCTGACCGCAACGCCTCCTTGGCACGCTCGGGATGAAGACGCGGAAACAACAGAATGACCGGGACCTCGCGATGCTTCCGCCGCACGTACATCAAAAGTTCCAGCGAGTCGTCGTCCAGTGGATCAACGCCAGCCAGAACTAAATCGATGTTGGTCCGATCCATCAGGCGAACCGCCACACGATCGGTCGTCGCCTCTTCGATGTCGTGGCCCAGCGACTTCAGCATCGAGGTCAAGAGAGCCAGGCCTGCGGGGTCGGGATAGAGGATCAGGATTCGGAGCTTGTGCATGGGAATCGTCTCTCATCATTCGCTCGTGTCATAACACGAGCCCGTTCCCTCCTCCGTGAGTAATCCACACGATCGCGGTCGTGCGCCGACGCGTGATCTTTGTCAACGTTCGGCAGGACAAGGTGCAACCGACGTTCTTGCCTTGTTCGGTGTTTTGTCCTTCCGACGCATCACAGTCGAGCCGGTCGGTTTGAGCGGCTGATCAGACAGGTGACGCACGTCGTTCTAAATAAACATCTATGTCATGAACGCAACGTCGTCAATCGAACGAGTCGAAACCTGCGTACGTCCGATGCGGCGACCAATCGACTTCGAGCTGGTCCGCACGAGTGCACGTCGTGACGCGTCCAGCGGTGCCGCTTCATGCGCGCGGATGGGTCTCATGATAAATAGAGAGTAACCGCTCCTGCGTGACGTGGGTGTAGATCTGGGTGGTCGTCAATTTACGATGGCCGAGCAACTCCTGCACGCTTCGGAGATCGGCGCCGCAGTCCAGCAAGTGGGTGGCAAAGCTGTGCCGCAAGGTGTGAGGGCTGGCCGTGTTCACGAGCCCGGCATGCAACAAATGTGCCTCGAGAAATCGCCCGATGCTGCGGGTTGTCAACCGGGTGCCACGCTGGTTCAAGAATACGGCTTTTTCGTTCACTTGCCTGGGACGCCGGAGCGGAATCCAGCACTTGAGCCAGTAAAAGGCCATCTGGCCGAGAGGACAGAGCCGTTCACGCCGGCCCTTGCCTCGGACCCGAACCAGGTCCTGGTCAAAGTCGAGATCGTCGAGGTTTAATCCCACGAGCTCACTCACCCGCAACCCGCCCCCGTAGAGGGTTTCCAGCATCGTCCGATCGCGCACGCCCGGCGGCGTATCGGTCGACACCCCGTCAAGCAGTCGAATGACGTCATCAATGCGGAGCAGCCGCGGCAATCTTCGTGGCTGCTTAGGGTTGCGCAGACCAACCGACGGGTCTGTCGCCAACGATCCCCGTCTGCGGAGATACCGAAAAAAAGAGCGTAGACAGGCCAGGCGACGCGCCACGGTACTGGCGGCGTAGCCCTGCCCCGTTAGCCAGGCCGAATAGCGGCGCAGCCGGATCGGATCGGCCGCCGCCGGGTCGGCTCCCTCCCCCTGCGTTTCACTCACATAAAGGCAGTACAACCCAAGGTCATGCTCGTACGATCGGATCGTGTGCCCGGAAGCCCGCCGCTCGATCTTCAGGTAATCGAGAAATGCGCTGACGGAGCCATCCATCGAACAATTCCTCCAGCGGTTGTCAGTTGTTCGTTGGCAGTTGTCAGTGAAAACGAAAGACAAAACAAAGCTTTCTTGAACCGACATCTGGCAACTGACAACTTATCAAACCGACCACAGTGCTTATCTGTGTCGGCGATTCCTGGGTATTCCCTCTCTTTTTTTGGTCTTGATCACACTTCCTCACGGTAACTTGCGAGCAGCCATGCCTTGTTATAATTACGGACTAATCACGAAGAGTGACGGTGTCCGGTGACAAAGTTCGAGTTTCAGGCGACTTCGGAGTGAATGCCCTTTTCCTTGGGAGAAGTCCGGGTTAGAATTGAAATGCGCCGTGGAGCAGCGGCTAGCTCGCCAGGCTCATAACCTGGAGGTCGTAGGTTCGATTCCTACCGGCGCAACTTCCACCAACTCGAATGCCTCGATCGGAAAGCCCCCATTGTGCAGGGGGTATTTTCATGCGCGGGCTGAAACATGGCACGAACCTCGCGGGATGATTGAGCCGAAGATCGATGCCGGCGCGTCTTGGATCGTTGCGGCGGAAAGGACCGCGTGCTAAGCTGGGGCCCAGGTTGCTCGAGCAAGTCCCGACGTGGCCCCTCCCGAACCGGCGGACTCAACGCGCATGGCCGAATTGCACGCGGATGATGCCGAAACGCTGACCCATCGCCTTGTTCTACCACGCGACGCCAACCATCACGGAACGCTTTACGCCGGAGTTCTCCTTTCGTTGGCGCTCGAGGCCGGCTATGCGACCGCGTTCCGAGCCGCTGGCTTGAATGCCAACTTGGTCTTGAAACGTGTCCTGGATCTCAGGTGTTACGAGCCCGTACCGGTCGGTCGCGTGATCCAGATCCGAGGACGGGAAATCCACCGCGCGCGCGCTCAGATCATCGTCGCTCTCTGGGGCTCGTCACAGGGCGATCAGACTTCGCCCTGGATGGACAGTCTCATGCAGTTCGTTCAAGTCGACTCGGATGGCCGCCCCGAGCCACTCGACGAGGAGCCCGAGGAGGAACCGATCGCGCTGGACCTCCCTTGGACCCTCTTGCGGGACCGGGCGCGAAAACTTTTGCACGTCCGGTAGAAAAAGCGGAGGACCTTGGCCCCCAGTATCACGTCACCCCCGATACCCGTGGTGAGTGGTGAAGGTTTCGAGCGATCTTCGAGAAATTCGTGTATCCAGATGGTCCCGCAAACGGAGTATGAGATAGGCGGGGAAAGAATAGTGTTCAGTGTTCAGTGTTCAGTGAAGACAGTTCGGAGCGTTTTCCCTGGCAACTGACCCCTGCGCACTGACTCCTGAACACTCTGTGAGCGGCACGGCGCTAGCCGCCGGTGATCCCAACTGAGCACTGACCCCTGAACACTGAAGACTGAACACTGAGGTAATATGCCCAGGTTACGGGGTGCCTACAGCGGAGCGGTCTTGCACCAGATCGAGCGACTGTTCCATCAGGGCACGTCGATCGGGGCGACGGAAGGTGAATTGCTAGAACGGTTTGTGACCAGGCGCGACGAGACGGCCTTTGAAGCCCTGGTGGCACGGCATGGGCCGATGGTGCTGGGGGTCTGCCGGCAGTTGCTGCGCGACCCCAACGACGTGGACGATGCCTTTCAGGCCACGTTCCTGGTGCTGGTTCGCAAGGCGGGCACTCTCCGCCGCCGCGATCTTCTGGGCAACTGGCTTTACGGCGTTGCGTACCGCGTGGCGGTGCGTGCGCGCAGCCTGTCGGCCCGGCGGATGGCACGGCTCGTGTCTGACCATGAGGCGGTCGACCTGTCAGCGGCCCAGGAATGCCGGCAGGATGCCGCCCTCCATCGCACGACACCCATCGAGCCAGAGCCGGCGCCGTGGCTGCATCAAGAGGTCAGCCACTTGCCGGAGAAGTATCGCATCCCAATCCTGCTCTGTTATTTCGAGGGCTTGACGCACGACGAAGCGGCCACGCGGCTGGGCTGGCCGATCGGCACGGTCAAGGGGCGGCTTTCTCGTGCCCGAGATTTATTGCGCAAGCGTTTGAGTCGCCGTGGCGTCACTCTGTCCGCCACCGCTCTCATTTCGCACCTTACCGTCGGCGACGCCAAGGCGGCTGTCCCCGCATTCCTGCAGCTTGCGACGCTCAATGCCGCGCGGGCTCTCGCCTGCCCAGCCGGCACGTCGCTCGTCACGATGCCGGCCGTCTCATTACCCGTGACCGGATTGGTCGAAGGAGTTTTACAAGCCATGATGTTCAATCAAGTCAAGTCCGTCGCTTTCTCATTACTCTTTGTCGCCGGCACCGTGGCCACCGGGGTAGTGGTCGGGGGAACTCAATTGTCGGGCCGACCGGGTGATGCAGGTAAAACCAGCCAGGCGGCATCGGCCGATCGAGCGGAACGGGGCGATCCTCGCGCGAAGACAGGGCAAGATTTCCGCAAAGCGTCGAGGCGGGCTCCCCAGGAAGCGCCGAAATCGGTGTCTGCCGAGATCGTCCAGCAACAGCGGGCGGCGGGTCATTCGTTCGACAATCTTTTGTCCAAGCTCAGCGATCCGGGCCTCGAGGATATCGATCGCCTGAGTCGATGGTCGAACCTGATGCTCCAGGCCGACCTCGTACTCGGCACCGCCGGCGACGCCGATCGAATGGCTGCGTATGAGGCTCACCGCGATCGAATGAAAAAACTGTACGAGCTGATCCAGAAGCTCCCGGTCTCGCCCGAGAACCAGCCAATCAAAGCGGACCACGCGCACAGCGCGCTTCGAGCGGCTGAGCAGATGCTCGGAAGCCAGGGGTCAAGCACTCCTGGAACGGGAATGATGGCTGGAACGGGAATGATGGGTGGCATGGGCCAACGGGGTATGATGGTGCCTATGGACCGAATGATGGGCGGGATGATGGTGAAGAATCCTGCTTCGGCTCCGGATGCTGGCCAGCAGAAGGATTCGAGCCCCATGACGACGCCACGATCCTTGGAGAATCCAGCCGGCGGTCCGGGAGGAGCGAGT
>JBIOJM010000316.1:0-11990 GCA_044450785.1 Isosphaerales bacterium | reverse complement strand
TAAACTGCGGCCACGTTCCGCGCTCAATGTAACTGGTCCCATCGCGGTCTCATTCGCTCCGTTTGGGGTTCGGCGAGGGGTTACCGGCGACCGCCGCCGAGATGTGTGTAACGACGAGGGCGTTGCCCTGGGCTGGCATGTGGCTGCCCCTTCGGGGCGAAATCAAAAAAGCGCAACTTCAAAAGTCGTTTGCAAGGCTTTGGTTCGGCCCAGGGACGCGACTGCCCCGGCCGGAACGATCAGGGCAATAGCCAGGGGCTCGGGTTTTCGATCAGCAGGCCCAGCGATTGCAGGAAGCGCGCAGCCGGTGCTCCATCCACGATCCGGTGGTCGAAGGTAAGACTCATCGTCATGCGATCACGGGCCACGAACTGCTTGTCCTGGACCACAACCTGGTTTTGAATTCGACCCAGCCCCAATATCGCGCATTCGGGCGGGTTGATCAACGGAGTGAACACCTCGATTCCCATCGGTCCCAGGTTGGTGACGGTGAATGTGCTCCCCTGCATTTCAGCGGTCGTGAGCGTACCCTGGCGGGCACGGTCGACCAGAGAGCGTGACCGGACGGCAAGTTGACGGAGGGTCAGCCGGCGGACCTCGTGGATCACAGGAACGAGCAGGCCGGCATCGGTGTCGACGGCGATGCCGATATGGGCATCCCGCCAGAGCCGGATCTCCTCGCCGTTCCAGGTGGCGTTCAGCAGTGGATGACTCTCGAGCGCCAGGGCCGTCAGCTTGATGACGATGTCCGTGTAACCGATCGTCGGAGCCTGACCTGTCCCGACCACGGCCTTGAACTGCTGCCGCAGGTTGACCAGGTTGGTGGCGTCCACCGTCGTCGTGATCGTCACGGCGGCCGTCGTCCGCGCACTCTGGAGCATCCGCTCCGCGATCGTCTTCCGAACCGCGCCGACGGGAACCTCTCGGTATTCCCTGGAAGCCGGTCCTGAAGGTTCGCCACGGGAGAGAGCGGCCCCGGAGTCCTGGCCGATGGCCAGGGCGGACGTGGGCCGGGCTCGTGCCGCGGCACGGATGTCGCGCTCGCGGATGCGACCGGTCTTTCCACTCCCGACCAGCCCGGTCGTGTCGATGGCCAGTTCCCGAGCGACGCGCCGGGCGCGGGGCGAGATTCCCTGCTTCGAGGACCGCGGAACAGGATGAGGCGAGATCATGTCCTCTACAGTCTTCGGAGCAGAATTCGGGATCGGCGAGGATCGCCCGGCGATGCCAGGTGCGAAGGGTGCCGGCTCGTCGGGCCCGACAAGGTAGCCGATGATCGTCCCGACCGCGACCTTGTCACCTTCCTTCGGGCCATCGGGGGGGATGCGCAAGGTCCCGTTTTCAAAACTTTCTATTTCCTGGGTGGCCTTGTCGCCCTCGAGGTTGAACAGCGGTTCGCCTGCGACCACGCGCTGACCGTCGCTCTTGAGCCAACCGACAAAGATGCCTTCCTCCATGTTCCAGCCGAGCCGTGGAATCGTGACTTCGATCGCCATGACATCGTTCTTTCATCTAGAGGGCCATGAGGTCGCGGATCGCCTGCGCGATCGAGTCGACGTCAGGCACGACGGCCGCTTCCAGGCTGGGGCTGTATGGGGTTGGAGTGAAGGCGCCGTTGAGCCGGCGAATCGGCGCGTCAAGATCGTCGAAGCCCAGGTCGACCAGTTGAGCCGCGATCTCGGCCCCGATCCCGCACGGTGCGAATGTCTCGTCGACGATCAGGAGCCGGCCGGTCTTGGCGACCGATCGACGGATCGTCTCGACATCAAGAGGAGCCACCGTCCGCGGATCGATCAGCTCGATCGAGATGCCTTCCGTGGCCAGGCGCTCGCAGACCTTCTTCGTGTGGTGCACCATCAGGGCCAGGGCGACGACGGTGACGTCCCGGCCCTCACGGACGACGGCGGCCCGGCCGAACTCGATCTGGTAGTCTTCGTCAGGAACCGGTCCCTTCAACGCCAGCAGCTCTCGGTGCTCCAGAAAGATCACCGGGTCATTGCACCTCAGCGCCTGTTTCAGCAGTCCCTTGGCATCGTAAGGCGTCGACGGCACCACGACGCGCAGGCCCGGAAAGTGAGCGTACATCGGATAATAGCTGCCCGAATGGTGCGTGGCCGCCGAATGCCCGATCCCGATGCAGCCGCGGAGCAGGATGGGCATCGTCAGCCGGCCGCTGCTCATGTACTGGATCTTGGCGATCTGATTGACGATCTCGCCCACGGAATCGAGGATGAAATCGGCAAACATGAAGTCGATGACCGGCCGGGTCCCGGTCATCGCGGCCCCGCAGGCGAGTCCGACAAATCCGCGCTCGCAGATGGGCGTGTCGCAGAGGCGGACTGGACCGTACAAGTCATAAAGCCCGGTTGTCGTCTTGAAGTTCCCACCCCGTTTGCCGCTCCCCTCGCCCATGACGAAGATTGTGGGATTACGCGCCATCTCCTCGGCCAGTCCTTCCAGGGTGGCCTGCATGAAGCTGATCTCGCGGGGAGCGACTCCAGGGCGGGCTGCGTCTGATCCATGGGTGGAAGAGGTCGTCGCCGGGGCCGTTGATTCTGCGAATACAAATCGGGTTGCGGTCGAAGGGTCGGGGAGGGGGCTTGCCTCGGCAAACTGAAGCGCGTCCTCCACGACCGCGTTGATCTCCGACTCGACGGCGTCGAGCTTGGAAGACGCGTTGATCGCCTCCTCGAGGATCGAGCTGCGGAAGAGGTGGATCGGGCAACGGGTTTTCCAGGCTTCGACCTCGTCGCGCGTGCGGTAAGTGTAGTCGCCCATGCCCTCGGCGTGCGCCCGGGTGCGATATGTCCGGCACTCGAGCAGCGTGGGCCCGTCGCCGTGCCGCGCGCGGCGAACTGCCTCGTCCGCCGCTTCGTGAACGGCACGAACGTCGTTACCGTCGACGTCCACTCCGGGCATTCCGTAAGCAGGTCCGCGGCCGGCAACGCTGGGATTCCCCGCCGCATAGGCGAAGGCCACCTCGGTCGCGAACTGGTTGTTCTCGCAGACGAACACCACCGGCAGCTTCCAGATGCTGGCCATGTTGAGCCCTTCGTGGAAGGACCCGTTATTGACGGCGCCGTCGCCGAAGAATGCGATGGCCACCTGTTTGGTTTCAAGCAGCTTGAAGCTATATCCGGCCCCGGCCGCCTGGAGGATGCATGGGCCAACGATCCCGCTGGTGCCCATCATGCCGGCTTCCGGGGCGAAGAGATGCATGCTGCCGCCGCGTCCCTGCGAACAGCCGGTGGCGCGGCCGAACAGCTCCGCGAACAACTGCCGGGGCGGCACCCCCTTGGCCAGGGCGTGTCCGTGACCGCGGTGCGTGCTGAAGACGACGTCGCCGGCGCGGAGATGTGCACAGACCCCCGCGGCGATCGCCTCCTGCCCGACGTAAGTGTGGCAGGCGCCGTGAATCAGGCCGCGCTGATACGATCGTGCCAGTTGCTCCTCGCAACGGCGGATGAGCACCATGCAGCGATAAAGCGATAAAAGCTGGTCCTGGCTCAAGCGGCTCGAGCGATCGGCCGCGTCTATTGTTGTGGTTGTCATCGTTTCACTTCACTTCGCAGTCAGTGCCGCCACGTAGGTCCAGAGGACGGCAATGCTGATTCCCAGAAAGAAAACGCCGCAACACGCCGTGCCGATCTGCTGGGCCGCGTTTGGCCGCAGCTCGGGCGGCAACAGGACGCGGTTCACGTAGAGAGCCTGTAACGTTGAGAACCCTAGCCCCAGGTTGCCCAGGACGACTCCGATCTTGGCGATCTGAAACGCGGGCAAGAGCCAGAGAACGACGAGCCCCCAAAGAGCGTAGAGACCCAGGATGCCGTAGTAAATGTAGCGCACTTCTCCCCGCCCAAGGCGATGGGCACGTGCACTGGCCGTCCAGATCATGTCGGTCCAGCGCCGGGCGATCTGGTCGCCGACGCTGACCTGGCCCGGGGCGAGAACCAGGAAACCGCACGACAAGGTCGTGATCCAGAAGATCCAGCCGAAACTGGGGTAGCGGTCCGCGATCCCTTCCGCGGTCATGGCCGCGACCCGATCGCCAGTGACCGTGGCATTCCGGATGAATTCCAGCGACATCATGCACGGCAAGGCCATTCCCAGGATCGAGGCGAATACCCAGATCCCTTGATCCCGAAGGATATGCCGCATCCACCCATGCCACCGTGACAGGTTTTCACCCTTGGGAAGGAACGCGCAACCGATGTGCGAAAGTCCGATCGTGCGGCCCCCGATTGCGCTGGGGATCGCGCCGACGCGACAGCCCATTCCCCAACCCTTGTCCCGCGCGTAGTTGGAAAACAGGGTATTGCTGAGCCCTCCCGCCCCCGCGATCCCGATGAACGCGACGATCATGGCCCAGTCCAGCGAAGGCAGCCGGCCTGATTCGCGGACATAGCTCAAGACTCCCACATATTCGACCCCCTCGTGAGAGAGCAGGTTGCGAAATGTTGCCGAGTAGGGCTTGGGGACGTCGGCCAGGTCGAGATACTCTCGCTCGCCGCTGGAATCGCGAATTGTCAGATGCGCGGGTTGCCAACGGTGATGGTCGACGATCTCGCCTTCGGCTGATAGCACCGCGCCGCGGGCATCGGTCTCGACGAAAAAATGATGGGGCAGCGCGCGAGCTCGGGCTCGGTCGAGCAGACGGTCGCGAATGGCCTTGACCTCGGGGGTTATTTTTCCGCTGGTTTGCAGATCGAAGCGCGTGCTCTGATTTCCCTGAACCACGAACAGGTCTCCGGTCGGTTTGCCGTCCCGTTCCCACGTGCCGCTGACACGGTAGAGCGTCGTGCCTTGCCGCTCCTCGAGAGTGAAGTGCCGCTCCAGGATGATTGATTGCGCTCGCAATGGCACCGTACCCATACCGATGAAGCCGGTGCAGACATCGCGGATCACCGGCCAGGAGACCATCGTGACGGCGATCAACGAAAGGTAGCCGAGCACCAGAACGAGCTTCGCGGTCATGATCTTCTCGAGCATTCGGTAGACGGTGCCTCCAAAGATGAGCGGCACGAACGCCAGCATGAATACGCCAAACCCGAAGGCCCTGACCAGGGCTTGATCGCCGGCCGTTTGCGGCAGGCGACCCAGGACGACGGCGGCGAGCGGCACCGCCGCATTCGAAGCGTTGTACGGCCAGATTGAGGTGAGGTCGAGCAGGGCGTAACACGCGATCCAGAAGCCTGGCCCGGGCCAGGTCCGCAATCCGCCGACGATGATCGGCTCGCCGGAGTAAACCGTGTAGCGCATCATCGTCAGGTTGCAGAATGCCTGGAACAGGATGCTGAGCAGGGCGAGCCAGAGCAAGGCGGCGCCGTACTGCGCGGTCACCGCGGGACCAAAAAGCCATTCTCCCGAGCCGATGCTTGTCCCCGCGAGCACGATCCCCGGCCCGACCAACCCCACCCACAGCCTCCAGCCGGGCCGTGGTGGGTCGGGAAGGTCACCGATCTGCCAGGCTGGGAGATATCCCCCCTTGTCGGCGTCGGGAACATCATCCGCGGGGGAGAGAGAAGGTTCCGGTGTCATGGAAACCAGTTCCGGTGCGTCAATTGAATGCGGCAAGGGAATGTATCGCAGAAGCGAGCATCGATGCAAGACAATCCTGGTTTTTCGCTCTCCTCCAGGGCGCCATATCGAGTCTGCGTCATTCTCTTTGGTACAATCATTCGCACCAATCGGGACCCGCGGAAACGTCCAACGGTTCGCAAGGGACAACGACCAAGGCACCGTTTGTTTTCGTGCCTTCGAGGAGAAGCCGATCATGACGTTCCGGCATGGCCGCTCGCCCACGCGAGCCGGATTCAGGTCGCTGCTGGCGATTGTTTTGGCGGTGCTTGGAACGGGCCAGTCTTCGGGTGGGGCTTCCGACGAGCAGGCCCAGGCTTCGGCGAACACTCCGATTCCACCCTCAGAGGCGGTGCGGCGGATGAAGCTGCCATCGGGTTTCACGGTGAGCGTGTTCGCCTCCGAGCCCGACGTGGTGCAGCCGATCGCGATGGCCATCGACCATAAAGGTCGGCTCTGGGTCGTCGAGAACTATTCCTATCCAATCTGGCTCGGGGGGCCTCGAGGCAAGGACCGCATCCTGATCTTCGAGGACGCCGACAACGACGGGCGGTTCGACCGCCGAACGGTTTTCTACGACAAAGGGACCAATTTCACCGGGCTGGAGATCGGCTTCGGCGGAGTCTGGGTCTGCGCGACGCCCAACCTGCTGTTCATCCCGGACCGCGATGGCGACGATCGGCCCGACGGCGAGCCGGTCGTCAAGCTCGACGGCTGGGATACGAAAGCGCAGCACAACATGTTCAATGCATTGAAGTGGGGGCCCGACGGCTGGCTCTGGGGCTGCAACGGGATCCTCTCGAACTCGCGGGTGGGCAAACCGGGCACGCCCGACGATCGGCGCGTGGCAATCAACTGCGGTGTCTGGCGCTACCATCCAACCCGCGCGGTGTTCGAGACCGTCGCCCACGGCACCACCAACCCCTGGGGACTCGACTTCGATGACCTGGGCGAGGCGTTCATCACCAATTGCGTGATCCCGCACCTCTTTCACGTCGTGCCCGGCGCCCATTTTCAGAGGATGTTCGGCGAGGACGTCACGCCAAATCTTTATGAGCTGATGGAGACCTGCGCCGATCATATCCACTGGGCCGGAGGAAGCTGGACCGACTCGCGCGACGGCAAGGGCAAGCACGGCGAGGCGGGCGGCGGCCATGCCCACGTGGGTGCGATGATTTACCTGGGCGACAACTGGCCCGACACTTACCGCAACGACGTCTTCACCTGCAATCTCCACGGCCGGCGCATCAACCACGATCGACTGGAGCAACGCGGCTCCAGCTACGTCGCCCGACACAATAAAGACTTTCTGATGGCCAACGACCCCTGGTTCCGCGGTCTGGAGCTCAAGTACGGGCCCGACGGGGCGGTCTATCTGACCGACTGGTACGACACCGGTGAGTGCCACGAGACCGACGCCGACAACGCCCACCGCGAGAATGGCCGGATTTACAAGATCGCTTACGGATCGCCGCAACCGGTGAAAGTCGACCTCTCCACCAGCAGCGATGAAGCACTGGCGCGGTTGCAGCTCCACCGTAATGATTGGTATGTTCGCACCGCTCGGCGGCTGCTCCAGGAGCGCGCGGCCACTGGCCGCGACTTGGGCCATGCGCATCGCGTGCTCCGCGAGATCCTGGGCGCGAACCAAGACGTCAGCCGCCAGTTGCGTGCCATCTGGGCCCTGTACGCGACCGGTGGACTGGACGAAACGGCCGCTCGCGCGCTCCTCGATCACCCGAGCGAACATGTCCGGGCGTGGGCGGTCCGCCTGCTCGGTGATGCCGGTCCGCCCGAACGTGCCACGGTGACGCGGTTCGCGAAGCTGGCCGAGGCCGATCCCAGCCAGAAAGTCAGGCTGAGCCTGGCCTCGGTGCTGCAACGCCTGCCGCTCGAAGAGCGCTGGGCCATCGCCCGACCGCTCGCGGGCCACCCCCAAGACGCATCGGACCGGGTGCTCCCGCTCTTGATCTGGTATGGCGTCGAACCCTTGGTGTCGTCCGATCGCGCGCGGGCGGTGGCATGGGCGACTCACTGCCGGATCCCGATCGTGCGCCGGTACGTCGCTCGCAGGGTCGTGTCGGCCGATCCCGCGGCGGGTCTCGCCGCGATCGTCTCGTTGCTCGATACCGCGGCCGACACGGTCTGCGTCGATCTCTTGATCGGCGCCCACGATGCCCTGCGGGGTCGTAAGCACGTCGCGCAGCCCGAGGGCTGGCCCGCCGTCTTCGCCCGGTTGGTAGCACGACCGGACCTGAATGTGGTCGAGCAATCTCTTCTGCTGGCGCTCGATGTGCACGAGCCGAAGGCCATCGCCGTGCTGCGGCGGATGGTTCTCGACCGGACCGCGCGAGAGGACCTCCGGAAGCGCGCGTTGTCGGCCCTGGTGGAACGGCACGTGCCCGGCCTCGGGCCAGACCTGCATGCCTCGCTCGGCGACCCCACGCTACGTGGCCCTGCGCTGCGCGCGCTGGCGGCTTACGACGATCCCGCCACGCCCCGTATCGTTCTGGGGCGTTATGGAGAATATTCCGCGTCCGAGCGCGACGATGCGATCACCACCCTGGCCGCCCGTCCAACGTGGGCCTTGGCGTTGCTCGAGGCCCTCGACCATGGGCAAATCTCTCGTCGCGACATGGGTGTCTCGGTCGCCCGCCAGTTACAAGCTTTCGGTGATCGGCGGATCAACGAGCGACTCGAAACCGTCTGGGGCAAAGTCCAGCCGACCTCGAAAACAAAAGCGGCCCTGGCGGCCAGGTACAAGGCGTTGCTCGTTTCGGATTCGAACCAGCCGGCCAACCGTTCGCGAGGGCGGGCCGTCTTCAACCGAACCTGCCTTTCGTGCCACCGGCTCTATGATGCCGGTAACGACGTCGGCCCCGAGCTGACCGGCTCGGACCGTGCCAATCCCGACTACATTCTCGAAAACGTCCTGGACCCCAGTGCGGCCGTCAGCCGTGACTACACGCTCACGAATCTGGCGACCACCGACGGACGACTGATCTCGGGAATCATCCGCGAGCAGTCCGACGCCTCTCTGGTCATCCAGACGGCCAACGAGCGAATCGTCCTGCCGCGCGAGGACCTGGAGGCCATCAAGACCTCCGCAATCTCGATGATGCCCGAGGGATTGCTCGAACCCCTCTCGACGCAGGAAGTCCGCGACCTGTTCGCCTATCTGGCCTCAACGAACCAGGTCCCGCTGCCGAGCACCGGTAAGTAGATTCGCCTCAGCCGAGCAGCCTGCGCAACGAGCGGATGATGTATGCGTTCTCGGGACGGTTGCGGGCCGCGATCCGGACGAACTTGCCGCCCTCGAGCCCCTTCTTGTCATCGCACGTCCGGGTGTAGATCCCGCGCCGGATGAGCAATCGGCAGACAAGCTCCTCGGCGCTGAGGCCGCCGCGGAGCTCGACCAGGGCAAAGTTGGCGAAGGTCGGATAGACGTGAAGTCCATCAATCTTGGCCAGCGCCGCGAAGAACCGCCGCGAGTTCTGAATGAAGCGGATGCGCTCGCGCTCATATTGAAGCTGGAAGTCCCGCCGCGAATACAAATCGAAGAAGTACTCGGCCAGGCCTGAGGAATTCCACAAGAACCCGTTGTCGAGCAGTGTACGCACCCGAGCGGGTGCCATCACCGCGTAACCGGCCCGGATGCCGGCCACGCCGAAGTCCTTGGACATGCTCTTGACGACCATCAAGTTCGGAAAACGAGCGACCTCGTTCGCCACGCTCCGATAGGTGTAACCGTTCCCCTCGCAGGCGAAATGGATGAAGCTCTCGTCCACGATGACGTTCGGGACGGTCCGCAGCTCCTCCAGCAATCTCCGCATGACCGCGAACGGTACATAGCCCCCATCGGGGTTATTGGGATTGATCAAAACGACCGTGTCCGGCCGTTCGCGCCGGACCTGCTCGAGGTACGCAGCGGGGTCGAAGCGGAAATCGTCTTCCTGGCGGAGAACATTGTAGACGACCTGCGTATCCGGCCTGGTGAACTCGTAATAGGGCGAGAACGTGGGAAGGTTGACCAGGATTTTCTGCCGGGTGAACCGGTGCAGGATCGCCTGGATGATTTCGGCCGCGCCGTTGCCGACGAAGATCGATTCGGGCGCCAGCTCCAGCACGCGGCTCAACTTCGTTGCGATCACCCGGTTCTGCGAGGGATACAATTCCAGGAGAGCGCGGAGCTTCCTGGGGCGGATCACCTCGCGGTGAAAGTGCATCAAGAACAGCTTGGTGGCATAGGGGTTGGACAGAAAGCAGGCATCAACCTTGAGGCGGAGCTCGGGAACGAGCTTGGCGAGCGTCCATGCGCTGGGGGAATGTGTGCCCGACTCCTTCTTGAGCCGCTTGATTCGCTCCACGAGGGCCAGCTCACGCGAAGTGAGGCCGAGGCGCCCTAACGATTTCCTCCGCTGTTCCTGCAGCCACCGCGCCGATACGCCCAGATCGAACGGCTTGAACTTCAATCCGGGCTCACGAGGATGCTGAAGAATCAATTCAACCTCACTTGCTGTGCTCGACCGTACTCATGAGCTCGATCGTGGCATCTTGACTGTTCATCTGAGCTCAATGGACTCTTCACTGATTCTTTGCACATGGTAAGACGAATTCTCGCGCCGGGCAAGGTCCCAGTGCCGCCGTCTCGAGACGGATTTCTGAATACACGGGCCTGGCGATTCTGGGCCAACCACGATAATTTGCAGGGTTTGCGATCAAACGGACACCCCCAACGCAGCGCGAGGTGCAACCATGAGCGAGCGGATTGTTTTGCGAACGGGCGAGGCCCTGATCGAGGGTTCCGAGGATTATCTCTGCGCCGAGCCCGAGGTCGTGATCGGTGAGCTGGACGGGCCGGTCGGGCTGGCCGTCGCCAATCTGACAAGGTCAACGACCTGGGGATCATCTACTCGGTCTGGCTGGACCCGTCGGTGACCGAAGTGGACGAGCTGGACCACAAGGCTCTCTTCGACGTACACCGCGAGGCGACCGCCAAGGTCATCCGCAAGGCGATGCGCCACGAGCCGACGATCGACTGGCTGCTTGAGAATCAAGATCAGGTGCAGCACTACTTTCATGAGCTGGGGTTGAAGGGGGAGTTGTGAGGCGATTGGCGAAAAGGGGTCGAGAGCCGTTTTACGTTTGTCAAACAAAGGCCCTTCCCGATCCAATCACGCTGTCGTCCCCTTCGGTCCACACCCCGACCGACGACGTACCATCGTAGAAGGCGCATCAGCGTTCGTTTCCGGACGAACCGGCCATCGGCAGCCTGTTCCAGAGTGGATCGCGATGTGGGTGGCCGATCAGGAACGCTGTGGACGAACAGCGACATCCGGTTGACAAGATAGGCGTTAGCTCTGCACGAGATCCACTAATCGTACAGCCCTTCGCTGCTCAGGGCCGAGTCGGGAAGGGAAACGCCACAGTCCCGCGCCGCCGCGAGCAGACCTCGCTCCCATTCATCCCGCGGCTGCAGCGCGGCGGTGGCGAGGAATCGCTCCCGCAGGGCGCTGAGGGCCAACACTTCAGGGGCAACCCCGTGCCGGCGGGCCAGTTCGTTTAATGCGACCTCAAGTTCGGGGTCGAGAGTGATAACCATTGCTGCCCTCCCTGCGTCAGGGTCTTCCGGATATGGGTGCAGTCGGTTTGGCTACAACCTGGATCTAATCGATCTGACGCTGAGCTTGCCGAAAAACCGCTGTTTTCATGGTCGTCGAACGGAATTCATTCCGTTTCTCCATTAGCCACCATGATCCTACTATCGGCCATAAGTGCTTGGCGTTCAAGTCCTGCGAGACATTTTTCCGCTGCTGGTATCACTGCTTCTGTTGTGGGGAAAAGGGGTCAGAGGGGATAATCAGTGTCAGTCATATTTCGAGGGCTGCAGCCACTTGCACGACTCCGATCGCCTTGCGCTATTGACGACTTCCATTTCTGGGAAGACGATATGCCATGCACGTGATTTCCAAGAAAACGCTTCGAGACTTCTGGGCCGATTACCCGGACGCAGAATCACCATTGCGGTCATGGCTGAAGGCGGCGCGGCGGGTGGATTGGAAGAACTTCGCCGAGGTACACGGCACCTTCCCCAAGGCGGACCGCGTAGGCAAGCTGACCGTGTTTAACATCGCAGGGAACAAGTACCGGCTCATTGCGGCAATTCACCACAATCGCGGCAAAATCTACATCCGGCACGTGCTCACCCACGCCGAGTATGACCGGGGCACGTGGAAAGAGGATTGACAGCATGGCCTCCATGAAGACGAAGATTCCTCGCCACAAGGCCCTCGACGGCTACCTGGAGCTTGTCCACCGGTTGCCCTTGCGCCCGATTCGCAACGACAAGGAACTGGACCGAGCCATCAGAGTCATCAACGAGTTGCTGGACCGCAGCCGTCTGACGCCAGGGG
>JBIOJM010000315.1:0-12022 GCA_044450785.1 Isosphaerales bacterium | reverse complement strand
GATCTGGGCGTGATAGTCGCTGAGCGTCTTGTCCTGCAGGTCGTTGTAAAAGCCGTCAACCTCGGCGACGGGGTTGAGCGCGAAGCCGACGCCCGTGAAGGCACTGAGGTAGGAGAGGGCTTCACCGCCGTTGCCGTAAACACCCAACTCCACATCGCCTAGCGACTGGGCGCCCGAGTACGACTTCGGGACATCGGGCGGGATCGACGCCGCTTCGGGCATCGGCGTGACAGTCACCTGGCAGGTCCTCGCGTTGGCCGTCTGGCCACCGGGACCAGTGACATCAACCGTGACGTTGTATGTTCCCATCGCGGCATAGACGTGCGATCCTTTGACCAGTACGTAACCATCGGTCGGATCCACAGTGAGCTTGGCGGCGGATGACCCTCCATCGCCCCAGTTGATCTGTGCGCTGTAATCCGCCGCATTGTTGTCACTCTGCCCATTGTAGGTCCCGGAGACTTCGGCGACGGGGTTCAGCGCGAATCCCACCCCGGCAAGAGCGTCGAGGTATGAAAGAGCTTCTCCGCCGGCGCCATAGAGAGCGATCGACAACAGCCTACGGTCCTCCAGAATGTCGGTGTCCGGACGGTAGACGCGTCGGGCCTGGACGCGCTGGCCCTCGTGCGCAGGGCGACCTTTCGGAGTCTGAGGATGGCGGATGAGCATGGTGCGACTCCACTGGGTCTTCGTAGAGGGCAAAAAGTGATTCCATCAAGCATGGTTCCGCATAGGATCCACTGCGACTGGACGTAAGCTTCGTGTGCACGTGGCCGTCGATGGAACTGGATTTGGTGCTACGAAGCAGCGCGCTGGCGCATTCCTGTGAAAGTCGCCAAGCAGCCCATGGCGACGCGGTCCAAGGTTCAGCCCCGAAGCGACGACGGCACGCGGTGGTCCTCCACGGATCTAATGAACACGGCGTCGACAGCGTCGGCCGAGAGCGACGCTGGGCTTGCCGCCATCACCGACGGAGCGACGCTCACCTCGGCCCGGACTGCCCCGATCGCCGCGATGCTCACGCCGTGCTTGTTGAGGATCAGCGTGGACGGACCTCCCGCCAAGCCGCTGATCGTCAGCTTGAGCGGAGTCTTGAAGTTTAGTTTGCCCCGAGGCGTGCGCGTGACCCTGTCGGTGGTCGGATCATAAGCCACTTCTGCAATGGGTAGCCTTTTGGCGTGCTTTTTCCCCTTGGCGACGGTCGTGAGCTGGAAATCGCTCAGCGGTAGGCCCAAGCCTCCGTCGAGCGAGCCGTTGAAGTCGACGACGATCTGGCTGGCGCCTTTCTTCGCCTTGACCACACTCGCGCCGGTCAACTCGACTGGCGTCGGTGTGGGTGTCGGAGTCGGCGGGGAGGGCGCGCCTCCAAGAGTGACAGACGCCGCATTCGGAGTATCATAGTTGTTTATAGTTATGTCACAGTTTGCAACTATTGAGTCAGTTGTACAGTATCCTTCTATTAGAACGTTATTTGCTGTATTAAGCGGATAGTATCCTTGTATAGTGATATCGACACTTGGCTCTAGACCGGTGGATGCGTAACCAGTCTCAATCGCGGTGTCTTGTTGGTAAGCTGCAGAGAACGGAAATGTGGCACTTTGACCCAAAAAACCAGTAACGCTTACAGTACCAATTATGTAAGCGTTATATAAGCCTTCACCAAGGTTTTGGATCGAACTAGATTGAATGGTGACGGAGATTGTCCCAGATACATCTTGGCCAGGACCGATTCCGGCGTACGCCGCCCTGGTGCTGTAACTTCCGCTGAACGTCCCGACGAAGGGAAAGGGGGACAGCACGTCGCGTCGCTCCAGGACGTCTTCCAAGTGCGGGACGTATCGCCGCGCCCGATGCACTCGTGCGCGCCGCGTCTTGTACAAGGCCGCAATCGACTCAGAGGAGAAGGCATCGAGAAATCTGTCCAGCATGATGACATCACCTAAGGAGGATGTGGGAGACTCGCGCCAAAAAACGTTTAGGGGTCTGAACGCCGATCAGCCAATGGGAAGGCCGCCGTTCGTGTCACTTGGTGAACGTGATGATGTTTTGCTCGATTTACCGCCGGCCAGGAGCCGTCGTTGTTCGAGCACTTCCAGAAATAGGTCCAGGTTGCGCCGAGAGCCGCCTCGCCTTGACCAGGTTCGCGGAACCGGACAGCCACGAGACGATGTTTCAATCGTGGGGCCCATGTTGAAACCTCGCTGGTGAGTAAGGATGCCCCGTCAGTGTGGGATAATCGATTGGCCGAAGTAATGCCGCGCGTGATCACGTCCCGCGTCACACTATACGGTCAGGGGGAGCAGGGACCGTCTTCGGCGCTACGGGTAGGTTGTGATCCTCCTGACCAGCTCCGCGTCGCGTCGATGGGGATGATGCATCGAAGTCGCGTGTATCGTCGGCCGCACCCTCATTGCGGCATGACCGACAATCGTTGCCCTTCCGGCGAACCTACTAACGCGGCGTCTGGTAACTGCACGCTTGCCGATTGTGCGACGCCATTGCGGATGTTGACGAACTCAACGCTTGTGCCCGCGAAGTGGTTAAGCACGTCCTCTGGGCCGTGAATCGGGTGCCCGTCCAGCCTGGTGATCATGTCGCCGCGCTCCAATCGGAGCGCTCCTGCGGGAGTGTTAGGGCGAGCGGTGCGGCTCAAGCGCGCGCCGAAGGCACCATCCCCCGAAGCAAGCAGTTGATAGTGCATGCCCAGATTCTCAGCGTAGATTTCCTTTGGGACGTCGTCCGGGAGTGGTGTGTACGAGGGGAGGGCCATCACTCCGGCGAAGGCCCTGCCGGTGCGACAGTCGATGAAGGAAACGACAGTCTGACCGTGATGGTTCATCACGTCGACCGCCTCGCGGATCGGAAGCGAGTCCAGGTTGTAGATCACGTCGTCCGGCTCCAAGTGAACGGGCGAGTTATTCACCAAGATGTTCGAAACGCCGGCGTCTTTGGGAGGGGTTCGTGTCAGTTTCGCGCCGGCCGCCCCTCCAACCCGCACGAGCTTGAAGTGGATCCCGAGGTTCGGCGCGAAAAACTCCCGATCCGACAAAACCGGGAACTGCGAAGGGCTTATCTGAACCGGTCTGCGAACGATTCGCCGGTTCTGCGGCCTGTGCGGCGTGGTTCGCCGCGGCGTGTACGCCGGGCCCGGAGTGATGCCCCGCGGGCCGTGCCACCATGTCGTCCCGTTGCCGTCCCGCATTGGTATCGGCGTCTGGCCCCAGCAGATGTTCGGCAGAAAACCGGCGAAAAGCACGACGAAACTCAGGATTCGCACGTTCATTGCAAGCTGCTCCTCTGGCAAGATCGAATTCGACAACTGTTCATCAGACTGACGCATGCCGACTCACGATACTACGTGCTCCTTTTCTCTCTGGGCGCGAATGGAGCGGTTCAACTCACCCAGCTCGCCGCGGGCGAGTAGGTGATCAACCATGTCCGCGATGCTCGCCGGCCGTCGCTGGGTGCGTGCCAAGGGCAGCCCGCCGGCTGTCACCCGAGTTCCGCTGATCGTGGCGACGAAGTCACCGCCCGGTTGGCCGTCGTCATTGCCGTCGATTGGGCGGCCCAGGGTGTCGGTCACGAGTGCGGCCTTGACGATCAGCTCCTCGGGCTTCGTCAGGTTGAGCGTGCCCCGGGGCGTAAGCGTCACCTCGTTGTTGGCGGCGGTGTAAACCGCCGAGGCCAGCTTCACGGGTGTGCCAAGCTTGGTTGTAGGCGGCTTTTTGTGCTTGCCCTTCCCCGTGGCCTTGACCGTGATGACCGGCGCGAGCTCGTAGGCGTTGGCATTATCAGCGGCACCGGCGTTGAGTGCTCCGCTGAACTGGAGGACCAATACGGTCTCTTTCTTCGCCTTCTTCCCCTTGCCGACCTTGATCTTTTCCACCTGCAACGACTCCACTATGACCAGTGGGGGTGGCGGCGGCGGGTTGTCGTCGTGGATGACCATGACTGTCGAATGGATCGAGCCGAGCGTCGCTCCGGTACCGGCGGAGGACAGCGCTAGCTGGATGTCGACATCGCTCTCCCCGGACCGGCCGTCGTTGATGATCGGTATGGTGACAACCTGGCTGGAGACGTTGGGACCGAAGGAGATTGTCTTGGAAAACTCGGCGACGTCGGACCCGCCTGGGCTGGAGACCACGACGGTGACTGTCGCCCCGAGATTGCCCGAGCGGTCGATCTGGATTTTCGCGGAACCTGCCGTGACGTTGGCTGCGAACTGGGCGGAGTCGAACTGAAGGACTGCTTGCGGCGGCGTGGCGAGGATCTGCGTCGTGGCCTGGCCGGTGCTCGGCTCCGGCTGGGTGATGCCCGTGTTGCTGGTCGCGATGCTGATAAAGCTATAGGTGTGACCCGGCTGGCCGGTGAACGTCGCCGATGTCTCCGTCGTATTCATCTGGAACGGGTCGAACGGGCCGCCGCCGTCGGATACGTATACGTTGTAATACGCGATCCCCGAGCCCTCGCCGTCGCTCCCCGACCAGCTCACGGTAAAGCTGGTCGAGTTCTCGGTTGGCGGTAGCGCGGCGACGCTGCTGGTGGGTACGGTGGCGTCGATCGTGATCAGGGCCTGCTTGGTCGGGTCGATCCCCTTGCTGGGGTCTTCGTCGCTCACCTGGTCGGTGGCGATCGGCGTATTGCCGTCGAACACGATGTCGGCCACGTTGCGAATCTGCGTGCCGGTCGGCAGGCCCGGATTGGGCGAGATGAAGTAGCTGACGTATCCTTCGCCGCGGCCCGTGCCATCCTCGGGCGGCAGGAAACCCGTCAATACGCTGGGTGGGAGCTGCGTGCTGGGATCGATCGACTGCAACGTGACGGTCAGTTGCCGGGTCTGATAGTTGAGGCTCGCGTTGATGAGGACATCGAACGTCACGCCATTGTAGGTCATTGGGACCATGGCCTGGTAATCCTGGCTGTCGGGCGGGACCGTCAGCAATGTGTCGCCGAAGGCGATGTCTGTCAATTGGAAGGTGCTCAGATCGAGGTTCGTGCCGAGCGTATCGGCGATCACCACTTGCTGAGCGGGGGCAGTGGCGGTGGGCGAGTTCTCGAAATCGATTTGATACGGGAAGGGGCCAGCGTCCGCGACGAAGTTCTGTGTTCCGTACCCTGCCGGACCGAGCAGCGAATTGGGGTCATGGCTGCCAGAGCTTCCGCTACCACCTCCGCCTCCGCCGCAACAGCCAGGATCTCCGGGCGGAGGATCTGGAGGCAGGAGAGCCACGTTCGGCGGTGGATTTCCCCACTCGTCACCTGGGACCCCAGGCTTCAGTGGCTCTTCAGGCTGTTCTGGGGAGTTGTCTTGCGGCTGCGCGTCACGGTTTATGTCCTCTAGCTGCGGGAAGTGTTTAATGTGAATATCGTAATCGGCAGGGAGCGGATTGAGGCTGGTTGTGATTAATAGCCCCGAGGACGTGGGGACTAAGCCCGATGGGTCGATCGCCGAGACAGGCGCGTTCGCTACATAGCGCCGAACGTTGGGATCGCCAGCACGCAGCCCCAGTGGGTCATCCGAGGTGAACTGGCCCGTGCTCGGGTCGTAACTGCGCTCCCTCATGTCGTTGAGACCGCTTCCGTCAGTCGAAATGCCAAGCTGCCCCACAAACGTGAACGGATTGGCAACGCTCCCCGTGCTGGAAAGCAGCCCGCCGAAGGGGAGGTAACTGTAGCTGGCGACCAATCCGCTGGCCGCGTTGGTCAAGCCGACCGTTGAGCCCAGCGCATCGAAGTTGTAGTAGTTGGTCCCGGTGGGCGTGACCTGGCTCACCAGCCCCAGGCCGTACGTGTAGCTGGCGATCAGGCTTCCCGAGCCGCTGTACTGGCCGACCACGTTCCCCAGTCCGGTCGGATCGACCAGGTTATTCGTCGTCTGGCCGTTGTGGATCGTGGCCACACGATTCCCCACGGCATCATACTCGTATATCCAGCTATCGCTCGGCGAGGTGACGCTGACCAGGCGATTCAACGAGTCGTAGGAGTACGTCGTGGTGCCAGTGGAGTCAGTCTGCGAGATGAGGTTGCCGTCGGCGTCGTACTTGTACGTCGTGCCGCCGACACTCGTGTACTCGTTGACACTGTTGCTCGTGTAGTTGGTGGTGACGCCGTTGATGATGGTCTGGACGCGGTTGCCCACCGCGTCGTAGACGTAAGTCAGATCCTGATTGGCAATGGCGGGATTGGTCGAAGCGAAGACCGCGTGGACGAGTTGGCCGGTGGTGTCGTAGGCGTACGTCCAGGTGCCGTCGATCGTGGCCATGCTGGTGTCTTCGCCCAGCGTGTTGTACGTGTAGTCGAAGCGGCTGTCGACCGTGATGCCATCGGCGGCGTAGTTGACGAGGTGCAGGACGTTGCCGTCGGCGTCGTAAACGTAGGTCGTGGAGGTGCCGTCTCCCTTGTTTTCAAGGATCAACTGGCCCAGGTTGTTGTAGGTGTAGGAAATGACGAGCGCACCGATGCCGTCGGTGAGCCTGGCCAGTTGGCCGAGGGTGTTGTAGGCGTAGTTGACCGTGTTGCTCACCGTCGCGCCCGACTTCTCGACCATCTGGATGCGCCGGCCGCTCGCATCGTAGGTGTACTGGATCGACAGGCCGTTGGGATAGGCGACGCTGGTGAGCCGTTCGCCTGAGTCGTAGGTGAGCGTCGTGATGCCCGAGGCGCCGGTGGCCGTGATCATGTTGCCGTGCGCGTCGTAGGCATAAGAGAGCGTCGAGCCGCCGGCCAGGGTCTCGGTGGCGACCTGCCCGGCGGCGTTGTAGGTGTAGGTGACGACCTGGCCGTTGGGGTTCGTGAGCGAGAGGGGATCGCCCAGCGCGTCGTAGGTCACCGATGCGACGGAGTTGTCGGCGTACTTGGTCGAAGTCAGGTTGCCGTTTGCGTCGTAGTGATAGTTGGTGCTATCTCCGTTGGCGTCGGTGTAGCCGGCCAGGAGGTTGTCGGAGCCCGTGTAGGTGAAGGTTGTGGTCTGGCCGAGCGGGTTGGTGGAACTCGTCAGGTTCCCGTTCGCGTCGTGGGTGTACGTCGACGTCAGGCCGGTGGGCCCGGTGACGCTGGCGAGGTTGAACTGGTCGCTGTACGTGGCGAACGAGGCGTTGCCCAACGGGTCGATGGTCTTGGCGACGAGGCCGTTCTGATCGAAGAAGAACTGGCTGGCATGGCCGGCGGCATCGGTGACCGTCACCTGGCCGGCATTGTAGGAATAGGTCAGGGGATCGGCGCCGCCGGTCTGGGCCGTCTCCGCCAGCCGGCCGAAGGCGTCGTACGTGAATGTCTCGGACGTGCTGTCGGGGAACAGGATGGAGGTGAGCGCGTTCACGTCCGCCGGGTTCGAGCCGGAGTTATAGGTGAACTGAGTCACCGTGCCGTCGTAGCTCTGGACGGAGGTGAGATGCTGGCCGGCGTCGTACGTGTAATGGACGGCGCGGCCGTCGGAACTGGTGACGGAGGCGATCAGGCCGGCCGGGTTGTGGGCGAGCGTCAGCGACGCGCCGGAGGTGCTGGAGAGGGTGGCCAGTCGGCCACCGCTGTACGTTGCCGTGATCCGGTTTCCGGTCGTGTCCTGGATGTAGTCGAGCGTCCCGTCGGCATTGAATTGCTCGATCTGGCCGTTGGTCTCTTGCAGGGTAAAGGTGCCCCCCGCGCCGGCCGCGAGGGTGCCGTGATCGCCGAGCTGATCGAAGTAATCGCTGCCACGGCTGTCGGGCTGGAAGACGCGCTCGGCACCGGAGGGCATCGTCACGGTAACCGTGCCGTCGGAGGCCACGGACAGGGAATACTGCCACGAGTCGCTCCAGCCGTAGCCGAGCGGGCCGGTGGTATCGCGCGCATCGATCGGCTCTTGGTAGACCCGGCTGAAATCCAGCGACAACGACCCGGGAACCACCACGCTCAAGTCGGTGGCTCCATCCAGGAGCGGGGTGGGCAAGAGGCCGTCGGCCTGCATCACCGCGAACGACCAGAGCTGGCTGACGTCGGTGACCGTCTGACCTAGGCGGCCCAGGTACGAGGCGTCATTGTCCAGCATCTGGACGTATCCGCCCCAGGTGCTGCCCAGTTGCGAGGTGAGGCCGCTGAATACGGCCGACCAGGCTTGGTTTGAGATGCCGGGAGGCTGGAGGCTCGCTTGCAAACTGGCCCAATCGACAGGGGTGGAATCATTTTGCGTGTAAACGCGCAGGTCGAAATTCAATACCTTATCGAAAGAGAAAGGCGCTTGCATCCCGGCGTAATAGACGGGGACCGTGACCGACTCGCCCGGCTCGAGCCACCCGGGCACTTCCTTGCCGCTGGCCAGGATCTGCACGGTGTTCGAATAACCTTCAGGGATAGCCGACGTCCAGTACCCGGAAACCACAAGCGCTGGGTTGAGAGTGAACAGAGGCTTGTTCTCGGGCTGCGACGATTCGAGCAGCAGGAGCGGGGCCGGCATAGCCACGCTTCCCGTATTGGAGTACACGACGTAGATGGTTGACGAGATGTGGAATCCCATCGTGCTGGGAAGTATCAGATTCGTGACGAGATTCGCCGATCCCGGCGGTGCTACAGTGAAGGCTCCCCCCAGCGACGCGTTCTGGCCGCCGGGGCTGGTCACCACGACCGAGTAAGTTCCCTGCGGCACGCTGCTCAAATCGAACGTGGCCGTCAATTGCGTGAAGGTGTCGAGCGACACGCTTGTTGCCTTGTAGACCGTGTCGGCCATCGAGACCAACTGGACCGACGATGTATTGTCGAATCCCGAACCGGTCAGCGTCAGCGTCGCAGTGCTTCCGGCCGCCGATTTGGAGGGGGCTTCGGAAGCCAGCGTAACTGGCTCCCCGGATGCCGTGAGGGTGAACGCGCTCGCCGACGGCACCGACACGGAATAGACCAGGAAGTACCAGGTGCCCGGCGCTGCCGAGGGGACGAGTAACTGCTGGTTGGCGGAGACGCCGCTGGAGGACTGGAAGCTGTAGTTGGACTGTGTCGGCGGTGAGCCGAGCTTGGCATAGATCTGATTGACGTCAGCCGAGGAAGTGTCGTGGAGCGTCACCAAGAGCGACTGGGTGGATGGCACGTTGACAGAGAAGAGCTGGGCCTGGCCGCTCCCGGTCAGTGTCCCGCTGTAGGGAGTTCCCAGCGTGAGGCTGTTGACTGAAGTCTGGTCGAGCTCGAAGGCGTAGGCCCCTCCCTGTCCACCGGTGCCGTGAGCGGTCAAGACGTAGTTGCCGCTGGAGGGCAGGGTGACCGGGCCGGAGTTCGTCTGAAGGTTGCTGAAGACCGTTCCGCTCGGGCCAGTCAGATCAAACGCCACGTTGGCGTCGGCCGTGCTGATCACGTTGAGCTCGACCTGCTCGTTGGCAGCGCCGGTGAAGGTCCACTGGTCGATGGCATAGCCGCTGCGAATCGTACCGGTGGATGACTGATTGACCGTCAGGGGGTAGACGTTGGGCGTGACGTTATAGGCCGAGAGGACGTAGTTGCCGGTGCTGGCAGTGTGGCCGGCCGGCGCCTGGACTTGAATCGTGTAGGTTTCGCTTGCAGGCAGGCTGAATCCGCTGATCGTCGCGATTGCGCCCGATGAGGTGTTTGAGGCTGAAGCCAGCACGTCGTTGTTCGGGTCGAGCAGCTCGACTTGGCCCCAGTTCAGTAAGGGTGAAAGAGCCGGCGACGAACCGCTGCCGCCCGGATTGAGCTGGACCGTGATCGATTCTCCGGCGGTTGCGTAGAACGTCCAATCATCGACGGCACCGGCCGGGGAGAGTGTACCTGGCGTCGGCGTGTTGAGAGCGATCGAGCCGCCCGAGGGAACCAAAGTGACAGTTCCTCCCACAACCGTGCCGCTGATCTGATCGCCGCGAACGTAGACGTGCAAGTTGTTCAAGTTCAGCGTGGCGCCGCTCGGCACGATCAGCTCGTTGGCATAGACCGCTTCGGGGTTGCTGCTGGTGGTGTTGTGCGACTGATCCACAATCTCGACCGATGTGCTGCTGGTCAGGCCAATCGTGCCGTAAGCGAAATTGTTGACGAATCCCGCCTGAACGGCCCCGAGATCGGCCGACATGGCTTCCAGTTCCTGCGGCGGTTTGCTGGTTCCGGTGCCGCTGACGAGCTCGACCGTCCCCTGGGGATTGAAATCATCGGCGTTCTGAGTGTTACCCAGCAGGTTGCCGCTGACCTCGATGGTGCTCCCGGGCGCGCTGGTCAAAATGCCAGAGCCGTTGACAGACAAGCCTCCCTCAATGTTGAGCGTCGCACCAGCTTGAACGCTCAGGTTGCCTTCATCGACCAACGTTCCGGTTTGGACGGTAATCGTTCCACCGCTGATCGTGAGACCTAGACTGGGCGAAATGGTGAACGTGCCGGTCGAGCTGCCGATGAGGTTCACGCCGTTGAGTTGGGAAAGGCCCGGATCGACAACCGTGCCACCATTGGAGGCTTGGAGAGTCGAGTAGGTCCAGCCGTTGGCCTCCGCAAAGCTGGTCAGCACCCCCACGTTCAGGACACTGCCGGTGCCGTCGCTTTCCAGGACCACAGTGCCGGTATTAATGGTCTTGAGCGACGACAATGTCACCGTGCCACCGGCCAGGGCCTCGAATTGCGTCTGGGCCGCGTAGTTGTTTGCTCCTTCCGTCACGCTCGCCAGGTTGGCCAGTGTCAGCGAACTGCCCGCGCCGGTTGCCTCCAGCGTGGTCGTGAGGGTGTTGCCCGTGTAGCTGGTCACGCCCGGAAGGCTGAGCGTCGCTCCGCCGCTGACCGTGATGTTGCCGGTGTTGTATGACGTCAGGCTGCCGAGCGTGAGATTCTCACCCGTGCCGGCGACGTTCAGGTTCACGTTGGACAAGCTCGCCAGACTGCTGTCGTTGACCGTGCCGCCGTTGGAGATCTGCAATGTCGAGTAGGTCCAGCCGCCGTTGTCCGCAAAGCTGGTCAGCGCCCCCACGTTCAGGGTGCTTCCGGTGCCGTCGCCTTCCAGGACCATCGTGCCGGTATTGATGGTCTTCAGCGCCGACAACGTCACCGTGCCGCCGGCCAGGGCCTCGAATTGCGTCTGGGCCGCGTAGTTGTTTGCTCCTTCTGTCACGCTCGCCAGGTTTGCCAGTGTCAGCGTGCTGCCCGTGCCGGTCGCCTCCAGCGTGGTCGTGGCGCCATTGCCGGTGTAGCTGGTCACCCCCGGGAGGCTCAGCGACGCCCCGCCGCTGACCTCGAAGCTGGCGCCGTCGCCATCGGTCAATCCGGTGAGATTGAGGCTGCCGCCCGAGAGCGAGAGGATGCCAGCTTGGTTCGTATTGGCCGTGTAGGACGTGATCTGGCTGGTGGCGATCGCGCCCTTGCCGTCCAGAGTCAGGTCAACGTCTTTGAGGCTGGTCAGCTTGGCGTCGGAGACCGTCCCACCGCGGGTTGCCTGGAGCGAGGAGAAGGTATAGAACCCGCCGGCCTGCTGGAGGCTGGTCAAACCGCTGATGTTCAGCTTGCTCCCGGTCCCGTCGCTCTCCAATTGCACCGGACCGCCGCTGAGCTGGGTCAGGCCGGGCAGTTCAACATCCCCGCCCGAGAGGGCTTGGATCTGGGCCACGGCATCGTAGGTGGCGCCGTTCAAGGTGACGGTGGCGAGGTTGAACAAGGAGAGTACGCTGCCGGTGCCGCTGGCCTGGAACAGGGTGGGGTAGTTGGCCCCATCGGCATAGCTCGTCAGCGGCATGGTCAGGGAGGCCCCTCCGCTAACCTTGAAGCTGGCGCCGTCGCCGTCGTTCAATCCCGTGAGATTGAGGCTGCCGCCCGAGAGCGAGAGGATGCCAGCTTGGTTCGTATTGGCCGTGTAGGACGTGATCTGGCTGGTGGCGATGGAGCCCGTGCCGTCGAGCGTCAGGTCGACGTTCGTTAGGACCGTCAGCTTGGCGTCGGAGACCGTCCCGCCGTGGGTTGCCTGGAGCGAGGAGAAGGTGTAGAACCCGCCGGCCTGCTGGAGGCTGGTCAAACCGCTGAAGTTCAGCGTGCTCCCGGTCCCGTCGCTGTCCAATTGCACCGGACCGCCGCTGAGCTG
>JBIOJM010000314.1:0-12050 GCA_044450785.1 Isosphaerales bacterium | reverse complement strand
AGGCAGAGACAAGAGCTCTTCTATCTGCCCGACCTGTCGGAGATGGAAGTGCAGGTGGTGCTCAACGAGTCGATCGTCGACAGAGTCCGTCCCGGCATGCGCGCGGCGGTCCGATTCGAAGCGCTGCCCAAACTGGTTCTGGAAGGAGTTGTCGTTTCCGTAGGTCAGATCCCGAAGCGAGAGAGAGTGGAAAGCGACAATCAAAGAGGAGAAGAGACCGATGTCCGCTTTTACGTCAGCGTCGTCAAGCTCGACGCCGTCGCGCCGGGGCTCAAGCCCGGCATGACGACGCGGGTCCACATCGCGCTCTCGCCTCGGGAAAACGTGCTGGCCATCCCGCATCAAGCAGTCAAATCCGATCATGGGAAAAAAGTTTGCTTCGTGGCCCACGATGAAAGCCTCGAGCGGCGCGAGGTGAGAATCGGCCACGAGACGATCGACCTGGTCGAAGTCACCAGCGGGCTCGTAGAAGGCGAGCTCGTGGCCCTCAATCCGCCCGTTCCACTCACGCATGTTGAGCCATTATTCAACTTCGACCAAGTTGACCCGCTCGCTACAGCCGATGGAGATACCGTGGCTGCAGCACAGCGTTGAGTCGTTCGAGCGATACGAACAGAAGTCTCTGATCTTGCGGATGTCAAACTATTGTTTTACAATCAGGTTTCGTTTGGCTTTGTTCTAAGCTCCCGTTGGGGAGTAGGAATCGACGAATAGAAGACCCTCGATCACGTGCCCGAGAGCGGGCGCCGGCTTGCTGTGAATCACGGCGAGCGGAAGAACGACGTGATCTCATCCTACCCCGAATGTTCAGATCGATCCGAACCTCAAACGTTGCGGTGAGGTTACGTCGACCGTCTGCATGGCTGTGGTAAGGAAATCAAATCATGCATCAGCGAACGAAGTCCCTACCGACCCGGGTTTTACGTCGATTGATCGTCTTGTCGTGCGCGACGATTGTGACGGGGGCTTTGGGGTTTGTCCTGGCGCACTGGCACACTCGGAAGTCACCGGGCGAGCGGTTTGTCACCACCGGCGTGCGAAGAGCGGACCTCTTTCCCACACTGACCGCGAGTGGCCGGGTCGAGAGCTCGAAACGGACGATCATCGAGTGCCAGCTCCAGAACATCGCAGTCGGCGTGAGGGGACAAAGTCTTGCGGCGGGGGAGGCTTCGGTGCTGCTCAGCGTGATACCGGAGGGATCGATCGTCAAACGAGGTGACGTGCTGGCGGTCCTCGATTCCTCCGATTACGAAGAACTGCTGCGTCTGCAGAAGATCAGTGTCGAACGCGCGGCCTCCGATCACCTGCAGGCCGAGCTGAACCTCGAGATCGCCAGGCTGGCGGTCCAGGAGTTCGTGGAAGGGACGATGCAGGAGGCGACCCAGGACTTCGAGGGGATTATTTTGCTGGCTCGTTCCGACCTCGAGCGTTCAAACGACCGGTTGAGCTGGTGCCGCCGCATGAAAGCCAAAGGCTACATACCCTCAGCCACGGTCAGCTCGGAGGAGTATCGAAAAGACCAAATCGCCCTGACTCTGACGCAACAAGAGTCAGCCTACGCTCTGTTCAAGAAGTTCACGGCCCCCAAGACCACCATGATGTTGAACGGAGCTGTGAAAGGGGCTCGGGCCATCCTGGATTATCAGCAGCTTCGGCTCCAGCGCCATCGTGAACGGCTCGCCTTGCTCGAGAAACAAGTGGAGAATTGCACGATTCGCGCTCCGCACGACGGCTACGTCATCTACGCGAACAACAGCGCGCGCGCGATCGTCATCGAGCCGGGGTTGCCCGTGCGGCAGCGGCAGCCGCTCTTTTACCTCCCAGACCTCAACGACATGGAGGTCGTGACGATGCTGCACGAGTCGATCGTCGACAAGGTCACTCCAGACATGCGGGCCAACGTTCAAGTCGAAGGGATCGGAAACCGTCGGATCGAGGGCCACGTCACATCGATCGCGCCCATGTCCACGTTCAACTGGCTGTCGGACGTCAAGTACTTCGAGGGAATCGTCAAGCTGGAGAACGTTCCGGGCGGACTCAAGCCGGGCATGACCGCCGAGGTCGAGATCGCCATGCCGCGGCGGATGAACGTCTTGGCGGTTCCCTCGGAGGCGATCCGGATCGAAAACGGCCACGACGTGTGTGTCGTCGTCCACGAAGATGGTCTGGAGCGACGGGAGGTGAAGCTGGGAAAGATGACTCGAGACCTTGCCGAAGTCACCCAGGGACTGGCGGAAGGTGAGCAGGTGGTCCTCAATCCGTCACAAGACGACGTGGACCAGGAGATTCCTCCTGCTCGCGCCGAGCTGACCTCGGCCGAACCGCCATCGAGCATGGGCCGGTTCCCCAGCGTGGTCGCCGCGTCGCACTGATCGGGTCGAACGCGCCGTTTGGAGCGAACGAATTGCAGCGAAGCCCGGATTTCGGGGTGATCGCGAGGGGTGCGCCGGGCCGAAGCAAGACTCGGTGACGAGGAATGCGCAGCATTCTCCTCTGCTGGCCGAGGAGAGAATAGAAAGTCGACCAGGGCCCCATGACTTTCAAACGCGCCATGCCCAATTCAACCCGTCCATCCGCACCCACGAATCACGCGATCGCCAACGCTCTGCTCGTCATTGCCGCGTTTCTCTGGGGGGCGGGCCTTCTGATTCATCGAGGTCGGGTCACCTGGCCTCCCTATCAGTTGCTCTCCAGCCTCTCGACGCTGGCGGGTTGTCTGGCACTGGTCGGTCCACTGATCCTGATTCGCTCGGGGGCGATCGAGGGGAGCCTGGGCGAGTTGATGTGGTTGACCGGCGGCCTGCTGGTGTGGATCTTCGACATTGAGGGTGCCGTGCAAGGGCAATGGCGGACCATCCAATGGGCGACGCCGCTGCACGCCCGAACGATGGGCCTGATGATCCTTGCGGTCCTACTGGCTGGTTGGAAGTGCGGAATGGCGAACTGGAACTGGTCTTGGACCAACGTGACCGGCTGGGTCCTCAGCGCATTCTGGGTCGGGATGGCATTTTGTTCGTGGTTGCTCTCCCCGGCATGGTGGGCCGGCCTGGCGATGCGCTGATCCTTGACGTCCCAGGCCGCGATGATTAGCTTCGATGGTTGTCGGACGGTGCCTGGTCCGCCGACTAATCCCTAATCAAATTCCGTCATTGTCATTCATCCCGAGGGGCATTGCCCGCGGGAGGAGCTCATCCGTGGCGACCGATCAGAAAGCCAGCATCATCGACACCGACAACGAACAAACCGGCTCGGCCATCGAAAACGAGTTGCCGACTTATCGCGCGATCAGCGCGATCGCGATTCTCAGTGTGGTTTGTGGCGGGTTGGCCGTGTTCACGTTCGCCGATCCGATTTTCTACCTGTTCTCGATCTTGGCCGTCGGGTTGGGTTTCTGGGCTCATCGCACGATCCGGAATTATCCCGACATGCTCACCGGCCGCAGTTTGGCCAACGCCGGCATTGCGCTGGGATTGGTGTTCGGACTCGCTTCGGGAACGATCACGGGTGTGCAGTATCTGGTCCGGTCCCGACAGGCCGAGAAATTCGCCCGGAAATATGCGGAGATCCTCAACTCGCCCAGCATGGGCGAGGTGCTCATGTACACGACACACCCGGATTCGGTGAAGGACAAGACAAGCGCGCAGCTTCAAAAAGAGTTCGAAGCAAACCAGTCGAACGAACGGCGCAGGCTCGAACAGAGTATGGGCCCGTTGGCCCAGCTATTCACGCTCCGGAATCGACTGACCAAGTCGAAAGACCAACACGTGGATTTCGTCAGGCTCGAGAGTTTGGGAGAGGAAGAGGGACACGGATTGGAAGTACAGATCTTCGCACTCGCTTTACTCGAGGTGAACGGTCCCGGCAGCCCGGCATTCCCCGAGACGCGGCAGTTCGCGCTGGCAATCCTCAAAGCGAGGCCGAAGGGGCGACAATACGAGTGGTGGGCCGAGGCCGTCCGGTTTCCGTACGCACCAAAGAGCTTCGTGGTGCCCGCGAAACCCGCCGGCGACGGCCACGATCACCCCCACTGACAAACTCGGGCTTCATGTCGTCCGAGCATAGGTCGAGAAACAATGCTCCGTCTCCCAGAGCACGACTTCGATGACCGGCAAACCGGCTTCCCTGGCATGCTCATGGATCAGCCGGGCGATGTTCTCCGCGGTGGGGTTGCAGTCCATCACGAAGAATCGCTCACCGTGCTGCCGCAGTGAGGGCAGCAGTGGGTCGTCCCGGTTCAGGAGCATGTTGTGATCCAGATTGTCGTCGATCCACTGCTGAACTTTCCGCTTGATCTCGGCGAAATCGACCAGCATGCCCCTGGAGTCGAGCTCGGGCCCTTGCAACGTGATCACGGCGCGACCATTGTGTCCGTGGAGATGACGGCACTTGCCGTCGTAGTTCAGCAAGCGGTGGCCATAGCAAAACTCGATTTCTCGTGAGACTCGAAAGTGGGTCGTGGTGGCGGGGGGAGACATGGCGGCCTGCTGGTTAAGGAAGCGAGACTGTCCTGAAGATGCGCGCACGACGCGGAGACGTTACGGGGAAGGATTCTATCACGAGCCGATATAGCTCGTCAGGTCCGGTAAACCGGCGTCGCGAAACCCCTTCTTCCGTTCCCCGCACTTGTTGCAGGTCCCGCAGTGACGGCCCTCGATCGGGTTGATGCAGGAGAACGTCAGGTGAAGCGGGAGGTCCTTGCCGCGAATCAGCACGTCGGTCTTCTTGAGGCGGTCGAACGGACGAATCAGCCGTATTCTTCCTCCCATCGCCTGGTTCAGCAGGCTCTCGAGCTTCTGAAAGAAATCGGGCGTGCTGTCCGGGAACGGGTTCGATCCCAGGGAGCCCAGGGCCAGGACGTCGATCGCGTGCAACCGGCACCAGACCGCGGCCTTGACCGTGAGCAAGAGGTTGCGACCGGGTAGGTATACGGCTTCGTCCGGTGTATCCGACCCGGGGATGCTGGTCCCACTCGTGCTCCAGTGTGCGCCGTACACGTCAGCAATCGGCTCATCGAGAACGACCAAGCTCTCCAACCCCACAGCCTTGACCGCGTCGAGGAAACGAGCCAGCGAGGACATCTCGGCGTCTTCCCACGACAGTCCGAAGCGAATGTAAAGGGGAACGACGCGCGAAAAGCCGCGGAGGAGATCGACGCAGAGGATGGCGCTGTCGAGCCCGCCGCTGATCAGAACGGCGGCCGCGTGGTTGAGCGGTCGGGACATGGAGAGCGCCGTCCCGCTCGCGAGTTGCTGATCGACCCACTCGAGAGCCTCACTCTTGCTGTGGATCTGACCATCGAGCTGAGCTTCCCGGGTCTTTTCGAGAATGATCGCGAACTGGGCGCCCGGCTTGAGGCCGTGCAGGACCAGGTCGTCGCCAGTGATCAGCGGAGGTGGATTGACGGGCCCGGCCGGGAGCACTTTCAGGTAATGCCGGCAGTAGTCGACCTCATCCGTGTTGCCGGTCGACGCCAGCGCATCGGCACGGTGTAGCGCCAGCAGGTCGTCGATCCCCGGTTCCGCCAGGATCCGCTTGAGCTTCGACTCGCGAAGCGTTCTGGCCTCACCCAGGTACTGATGGAAGGCGACGAGCCAGGTGATCCGTTCGCGTTCAGCGTTGGAGAGTTTCAGGGAGCGGCATAGCCGGTCGGCGATCCGCTCGCCCGCTTGTTCGTGGTTCGGAAAGCGGTACCGGCCTCGGCGGAACACCTTGGTGGACGGCTTGCCGGCGTCGTGCAGGAGTGCGGCGAACGCGAGTGCAAAGCTGGGCTCGGAGGGTAAGAGATCGAGGACCAGCATGGTGTGGTCCCAGAGGTCCCCCTCCGGCTGGATGGGCTTGCCCTGGAAGAGCCCCTTCATCGGTACCAAGGGGGGCAGGATGGCGGCGACGAGCCCGATGTCGAGGGCGAGGTTCATGGCGCTCGTGCGGGTCTGATGGACGAGCATTCGCCGCAGCTCCTGGGCGATCCTCTCGGCGGAAACGCCGACGACCTGCCCGGCCATCGACTGGAGGGCCGCCCGAGTCGCCGGCTCGATTTGGAGCTGGAACCGCGCAGCCAGCCGGATGGCACGCAGCAAGCGGAGCTTGTCCTCGTGGAACCGGGCCGTGGGATCCCCGATGGCCCGGAGGAGGTGCTGCTTCAGATCCGCCAGGCCCCCCACGTAATCGATCAACTCGCCGGTGAGCGGATCCATAAACATCCCATTGATCGTGAAATCGCGCCGGGCGGCGTCGAGCTCGGGCGAGCTGAAGACGACCGATTCGGGCCGCCGGCCATCGACATAGGCGCCGTCGCTGCGGAACGTCGCGACTTCGACCTCGACGCCCTGGCGGCGCGGATCGCGAACCCGCACGACGCCGAACGAAATCCCGACCGTGACCGCGGGGTAGGGCAAGACCCGCATGGCCTGCTCCGGCGTCGCATCGGTCGCGACGTCGTAATCCGCCGGTGTCTGGCCCAGGATCAGGTCGCGAACACTACCCCCCGCCCAGAGCGATTGATAACCCGCCTGTCGAAGTCGCCGGACAACATCGAGGGCGAAGTCCCGGCACAGTTCCGTGTCAGTAGTCATCACGGTCGTCCATCTCGATCATGCCCCGGGGCCTCGGCGGCTCGCCCGCGCAAACAGCTCGCTCAAGGGCAAGACGAAGCCGGGCAGGAGGTCGCCGCCGTTAAGCGTCGCCGATTCGTCGAGGACCGTGAACTGGTCGGGGGCCGTGTAAACGGTCACCGTGCGGTCGCGAGGCTCGATGTACCAGACTAGCCTCGCTCCGGCGTCGAAGTATTCCTTGAGTTTGCGATCCATCTCACGCGGCGTGTTACCCTCGCTCAGCACCTCGACCGCCAGGTCGGGGGACAGGTCGGGGATCGGCTTGGCAGACGCGCCGGCCGGAGGCATCCGCCCCCACACGACGAACGAGACGTCTGGGATACGGACGAGGCCGGGCATCAGCCGCAAAGTACCTGCCTCACCTGCCAACCCGCCCAGGTCGTTATGGCGAAGATACTCGCCCAGGAAAAGGAGGAGCTCCACCGCCAGCCGCGACTCATCGTAGCCCATGGTCTTCTCCACCAAGACTCCATCCACCAGCTCGCACAACCGACCGTCGCGGTCATGGACCGCGATCACGTCTTCCTCGGTCGCGGTTCCTGGCAGCGGGTCAACGAGGACGCGCGAGGCGGGAATGTCGCCGAGCCGCTCCAGCAGGTCGGCGACTGTTCGCACAGGGTGTTTGGCGGGCAAAAGCGGCGGTGCAAGCGTGGCCTGGCTCATGGGGCGTCCTCCCAAGGGGGATGTCGTTCAAAGATGCAACCCGAACCCAGCCTCTCCCAATCCTTCAACCAGCGCCTTCAGCTTGTCAAGCTGGTCCTTCCTGGCGACCAGGGTGGCCTTGCCGGAATGAACGACGACCAAGTCGTCGATGCCGAGGGTGGCCACCAGGCCGCCGTCGTCGGAAATGATGATCGAGTTGGTTGTATCGCGCGCCAGCACGTGCCCTTCAATCGCATTTCCGGCCGCGTCCCGCGGGAGGAGAGTGGCCAACGCGCGCCAGTCGCCGACATCGTTCCAGAGATAGGGGACCTCGAGCACGCGCACGTTGGCCGCGTGTTCCATGACGGCCTTGTCGATCGAGACGCGCTCGAGCCTTTGGAAAAGCCGCGCCAAGGTCTTGGCCTCGTCCGGGGTGCCCAGGGCCTGGAGGATCGGCTCGAGCGCCGCGGCCAGTTGCGGGCGATGCACCCGCATCTCATCCAGGATCGTCCGGGCTCGCCACAGGAAGATCCCCGAGTTCCAGGCAAAGCGGCCGGCGGCCAGGAAGCCTTCGGCCGTGGCCCGGTCGGGCTTCTCCCGGAATTGGACCACGCGGTACACGGGGATTCCATTGCGTGTTTCCAGAAGTGCGCCCCGTTCGATGTAACCGTAGCCGGTTTCGGGGCGAGTGGGCTTGATCCCGAAAGTGACGAGCGCACTCGGGTCGTGCTCGACGATCGAGACGGCGGCCTGGACCGTGGCCCGGAAGGCGTCGGCGGGCTCGATCACGTGATCGGCGGGCATGACAATCATCGTACCGGCGGGATCGCGGTGGGCGACGATCCCCGCCGCCAGGCCCACGCACGGAGCCGTGTCCCGCGGGGCCGGCTCGGCGATCACGTTGTCGGCGGGCAAGCCGGGGAGTTGAGCCCGCGTGGCCGCGGCCTGGTCGGCACCGGTGACGATCAGGATCCGATCCCGCGGTACCAGGGGCTCGATCCGCGCCACCGTCTGCTGGAGCATCGTCGCTAGACCGGTGAGACGGAGCAGTTGCTTGGGTCTACCTCGGCGGCTCTTGGGCCAGAACCGGGTCCCACTGCCGCCGGCCATGATGATGGCGTATAACATCGCGGTCCTCGCTCTCCGTTCTCGAATCCAATGTTTGCTTCCCTGGCTGAGTCCTTTCCTCGCCGATCAGCCGAGATAGACCGGCCGCTCCACGGTCATGCCGGGTTCGATCTTCGATTTCAGCTCGGTGGCGTCGAGCGCGAAGAGAGGGCTGATCTCGATACAGAACGGGACCGAACCGTCAGGGCGGCGCGGAACGACGGCACCGGCCTGCTCGAGCCAGTTGCCGAACTGGTCGCTCATCTGCTGGTGGACCGTCGCGGGCGAGTCGGGGCCTACGGCGTTCTTGAGGGGCGCGAACTCGCCCGAGCGGTCCGTTTCGACCACGGTCGAGCGCTCCGCCAGGGGGAGCGCATCGAAGATGAACTGCTCGAACTTCACTGCGTTGGGCTCGGCGGGCTCGACGATCTGACCCCGGTCGTCGACGCAGGCAACTTTCTTGACCGCGCGATGGAACGGCAGGCGACACTCGCCCGCCAGCCGCTCGATGAACACCCGTTCGAAGATGTGGACGGCGATGCTGCCGGCCCACAACTCGAGAGTTCCCTCGGGCGCGCGGCGACCGGCGAGCTCAGCGGGAAGGTCCGAGTACTCGATCACCTGGGGACGGCCGTCAACCATCACCACCGCACCCAGCCTCTCGTCGGGCGTGAGCCGCTCGACGACTTTGAAAGACAGCTCGGCGTCCGCTTCGCGGTGCAGGCCGATGAATGAGGGTTCGGCGATACGGACCAGAGGATTATCCACCTGGAAGTAGAAGAGGGTCCGCACGCCGTGCGCGCGCATCTCGTCCAGGCAACTGGGCATCGTCTCGGGCCCGGGCGCGGCCAGTGCGGCCAGCGTCCCGCCGTGCCCGTCGGGAGAGAGCGCGACGCGGTCCGTCGAGGCCAAGAGGACTTTGCCGGTCGCGCGAGCGACGGCCGGCATTTGACCCTGAGTGAAGAACCGGATGTGTTCCAGGCCGAACCGGCCATGGGCTTCGAAGAAGGTGATCGTCGCCGCGTGGTTCTCGGGGCTGGTCATGATGTACAGAGGAATGGTCCGCCCGTAGCGTCGTCCCAGTGCCGCGATCTTCTCGGCATGGATCTGGAACAGGCTCGCCAATGAAACCGGCCCGATCGGAAAAGTTCCTTTCGGGCCCTCGTAGCCGAGGCGCGTGCCCGAGCCGCCGGCCACCAGGATGACGCCGACCTCGCCCGCGGCCAGTGCATCCGCCCCGATCCCGCCGGCCCGGCGGCGCACGACACGCTCGCCGTCGGTCTGGGGCAGCCGGACCACCTCGATCGGCTGGACGCGTTCGGCCGCCGGAGCTGCGATCGGATCGTCGTGCACCAGATCGTCGATCAGCCGGTCAAGCTGCTGGAAGTCGATCGATGCGACTTCGGCAGCCAGCCGCCGCCGCTCTTCGTCGTTCAATTCCCCCCACCACCGCAGGAGGTGACTCTGTCCATGGTGATTCAAGCGGTCGACGAGGGACGGGTCGGGAGACATCTCGTGCCACACTCCTGGAACGGGACGCGCTGGTGGGAGGTCCAGCGCGATGCCTGGCGGATTCCACTCACTCAAAAGTCCAGTTGAAGACCGTCGTAGGCCAGGGCGACCTGAGGCGGGAGAGAAGTCTGAGTCGGGCCGTGATCGAAGCTGTGCGACAGATGCGTCAAGAATGTCCGGCGGGGTTGCAGCGCCTCGATCACCGAGAGGGCCTCGCTCAGCGAAAAGTGGGTCGGGTGCGGCTCGTGGCGCAACGCATCGAGGATCAGCACGTCGAGCCCCTCCAGGAGCGGCCGGCTGGCATCGGGAATCCGGCTGACATCAGTGCAGTAAGCCAACCGACCGACGCGAAAACCCAGGACCGGAAACGGCCCATGGTCCAGCCGGATCGGCAGAACGGTCTGGCCCAGGACCTGGAACTCAACGCCCGGAGTGATCTGGACGAACTGAAGCTTGGGGACAAACCCCGGCGGCCATTGATCCGCGCCGGGCCGGAACGCATAGCTAAAGACCCGCCGGATCGTTTCCTCGGTCTCCCGCTCACAGTAGACCGGCACGGGACCGCCCACCCAGCGCGGGAACAACCGCGCGTCGTCGAGCCCAAACAGATGGTCGGCATGGTGATGCGTGAAGGCGATCGCGTGGACGTGGCGCACTCGCTCGCGCAGCAACTGCACACGCATCTCGGGCGTCGTGTCGATCAGCAGATTACCGCACGGAAACGACAGGAGGACGCTGGGCCGCGTGCGTTGATTCCGAGGATCGTTCGAGGTGCAGACCGAGCACTCGCAGCCGATCATGGGAACGCCGGTGGACGTTCCGGTCCCCAGAAAGGTCAGCCGGCGCGCCGTTGCCGCCACGGGTTCGGTCAATCGACTCGTCCTCACTTTCGTCGCAATCGTGCTCGGAACCGGCGTCCCGCCCGGGGCACTCCAGCCGATTCACCCTCGAGCACGATCCCGGGCTATTTTACGAAAATCGAGCCGGGATGGCGACCTCTCCTCGCGGCTGAGAACTGCGTCGCGAAGCATGAGCCGGGCAGGAAACGATGGCGGAGGTGCAGGCCGGAACCGTTTTGCGTGGTCTTGTTACTCCACACGCACGAGATCGCGGTGTTCCTCAATAGACCCGATTTCCCTGATATGACGTTGCTGTCAGACCGATTTGCTCCCATGGCGGTTTAATCCTCGGCCGCCGCCGCGCCGGGGAATTCGACCTTCGCGTAGATCTCACGCAGGGACACCTCGCAACCAATCGAGGCCAGCCGCAACGTCGCGTCAAGGTCGTTTAGATCGGTCAGCAGCCATTCTTCCCCCTGCCGCGTATAACGCTCTACCCGGACTTGGTCCTGCGCGACCATGACGTACTCCCGCAAGGATTCCAGCCGTCGATAGTGCCCGAACTTCTTGCCTCGGTCATAGGACTCGGTCGAGGGCGACAGCACTTCCACAATCAGCGTGGGGTTCAGCAAAGTGTCGAACTCGTCGTCCTCAAACAGTGGCTTCCCGCAGACGGCCACGACGTCAGGATAGGTGTAGAGCCCGGTCGGGCTGACAAGGACCCGCATATCACTGGCATAAACCTCGCACGGGCGGTTCTTGAGCTGTGATCTGATCTCGCCGCCGAGATTGAGCGCGATCAGGTTGTGCTCGCGACTCGCACCGGCCATCGCCGTGATGAATCCATTGCAGTACTCGCTCCTGAACTCGGCTTTCCGCTCCAGGGCGAGATACTGCTGCGGGGTATAGCGTGTGATCCGTGCGGCCGATACCATGGCACCCTCCCTTCAAACGACTGCCGGAGTGATATCACGATTCTACCGAGAACGGACCATCGACCGCGAGCGCTCCGCGCCCGGCGATTTTGAGGTTGCGCTTTTTGGATTTCGCCCCGACGGGGCAGCGACATGCCAGCCCAGGGCAACGCCCTGGGATCTGGAAAACGTGATGACCCGTGCCCTGAAAGGGCGGAACATGGTGTTCAATCCCAGCGGTACCGCTCCTCAATCGCCATTGAGGCAAGGAGCCCGTCCTTGTCACGCCCTTTCAGATGTAACGATTGAATTCAAGGGCGTCGGGAGTGATGACGCCCGAACTCGGGAGGTTCATTCAGGACGCGCGCGGATTCCTCCAGTTTGGGTGCATGGACGGGTTCCTTAACGGGTTCCTCTTCTCTATT
>JBIOJM010000313.1:0-12130 GCA_044450785.1 Isosphaerales bacterium | reverse complement strand
GCAGGGTAACCAAGACGTCCCAACTTAACAATAGGACATGCACTTATCTATAATCCCCATAGCCTCCAAAATAACGAAAAGATGTGTGTAACGACGAGGGCGTTGCCCTGGGCTGATATGTTACGGCCCCTACGGGGCGAAATCAAGAACTGCGCAACATCAAAACGCGCAAGCGAGGGTCGCTCTCCGGACATGTCCGGAGAGCGTTTGGCCTCGCGAGAACGGCCCCTCGCGTGCGCGTCGGGTCAGTATGAGTCGCGCAAGCGAAAGGAGCGAAGATCGTCGCCGCGTTCGAAGAGGCGATCGAGGCGTTGCGATCGGGCGAGCCCCTGGAGCGGCATTTCACCGTCCGCACCTGCAGGGTGGACTTCACGCCCAGAGACTACGGACCTGACGACGTGCGTTGGGTCCGCGGCCTGGTTGGAATGAGTCAGGTCCTCTTCGCACGGTTCCTCATTCCGGAATCGGGACGAACTTGATGCACGAGGGACTGGGCACCGCGACGACCTGGCCTGTCGGGTCGAGGGCACCGGTCTCGGGGTCGACACGGAAAACGACGATCGTGTCGGAGGAAAGGTTCTCGGCGAGGACGTACGAGCCCGTCGGATCGACGGCGAAGTTGCGTGGGTTCTTGCCGCCGGTTGGCTCGTACTCGACGAGCTTCAGGCGGCCGGTCTTCGGCTCGATCGAGTAGACGGCCAGGCTGTCGTGACCGCGGTTGGAGCCGTAAAGGAACTTACCCGACGGGTGGACCACAACCTCGGCCGTCGAGTGCCGGGGCTCCACGGCGATTGGCATCGTCGGCACTGTCTGAGTCTCGGTGAGCGTGCCGCGATCGGGATCGTAGTCGAACGCGGTGACCGTGCAGTTGATTTCATTGATCACATAGGCGTGCTTGCCGTCGGGGTGGAACGCGAAATGGCGAGGGCCGGAGCGGTCCTGGACCTTGGCCGAGGGCGGGTCGTTGGGCGCGAGCTTGCCGTGGATCGGGTCGAACTTGTAGACAAAGACCCGGTCGAGGCCGAGGTCGGCGACCACGGCGAAGCGATTCCCCTTGTCGAGGTTGATCGAGTGGGCGTGCGGGGTCCCCTGCCGCTTGGGGTCGAAAACCTTGCCCGTGTGCTGGATGAAATCCGAGGCAGGGGCGAGCTTGCCGTCGCGCTCGATCGGCAGCACGGCCACGCTGCCGCCGCTGTAGTTGGCAACGAGGACGTTCTTGCCCGTGGCGTCGACGACCAGGTGGCACGGCCCGTTGCCGACCGTCGACTGCTGGTTGAGCTTGGTCAGCTCTCCGGATGTTGGGTCGAGAGCGAACGAGGTGACCGCGCCCGACTTGGAGCCGGAGCTCTCGTTCACTGCGAAGAGGAACCTGTGCGTTGGGTGGACCGCCAGGAACGACGGATTGTCCAGCTCCGCGGCGAGCGCCGGCTCCGAGAGCTTGCCCGTCGCGGTGTCGAGTACCAATCGGTAGATGCCCTTGCTTTTGCCGTCGGTGTACGTACCGACGAAAGTCCAGAACTTTCCGGGCTCCGCCGCGGAGGCCGCGGCGGCGCCCAAGCCCGTCGTGACCACGGACAGCAGCGAAGCGAGTAACCACCCGCGCGAGGCGAGAGAGCTGTCGAACACCATCGGTGCAGGCTCCTACAAGGTGAGAGGATCAAGGCCGCGTTCAGGAAGCGAAGCCTCATCTTACTTGGGACCGCTCGCGGCTGCATCGGCACACCTTTCATGGCGAGGCGAACTCGATATCCATCGACGTCTCGAGCGCGTTGCCCGTCAAGTGAACTTCACCACAAGCGTGTCGCCCGGCAACGCCCCTTCGACGTAGAACGGACCGGTCTGCGGATTCCCTCCGAGCGACCGCTCGACTCCCTTCGCGTCCACGCCCCCGGCATCCACGCTCCAGGTCTTCACCGTATCGGCCGGATCAATGTGCAGCACAGGCTGGATCGCCCCGGAAAAGACTCGGTGGAACTCTGTCGGCTCAAACACGTGCTCTCGGGGCGCGTTCGGCGGGCGAACCGGAATCCGGGTCGCTTTCCATCTCACTTTGGCGGTTGGGAACGTGAAGTCGACCGACATTTCGCCCCGCTCAAGCGTGGCGGTCATTCTCACCGGCGGCGCGTCTTTTCCAGGCCGCTGGAGCTCGAGCTTGCCGTCGCGGATTCCCCCCTCCAGCTCCATTCCCCAGGCCGCGACTGTCACGTGCTCTCCCACCACTTGCACCGTCATTCTTCGGTACTCCGTCTCGCCTTACGAAAGTACGTGTCTGTGTTTGCACCATGAGCCCTTGGAAAACCAGGGCTCCCCACCGTCGACGACAATTGTAAAACTATGTCTGGCGACTGTCAACTGTTCGGGAACTCACGCCTTGCCGTTTGACAAGCGCCAAGCGAGCGGGTCTCATCACACAGAGTCGCGGAGCGCCTGGAAGATCTCCTGGCGAAAAAACAACTTCATGACGAAGGCGATGTCGCTCTTCATGAACATGGACAAGATGGTGGGCAAGGACTTCGAGCAGGGCCTCGTCAACCTCAGCAGCGTTGCGCGGGCCGCGAGCGTCAAATCTTCCAAGGATGGTTGATGTTCGCGATTCCATCACGCCAACTCCGCCAGAAACTTGAGGAGCTCGGCGTGGAACGCCGCCGGGTCGTTCATGTAGGGGGCATGGCTGCCCCCGGGGATGACCACCTTGCGACCTTGTTTCACACTGCCCACGAGCAGGTCGGCTTGCTCGAGCGGGACGATCCGGTCGTGCTCGCCCCAGATCGCCAGGACCGGGACGGTGATCTGGTTGAGCTGCTGCTGGTAGCTCGGGATGGCAACGGGGGCGACCGCCACGAACCCGGCCACGCGCTGGGGTTCCTCCGTCACCAAGGGGAGGGCGAAGCGGCCGCTCATGGACGGCGAGACGACCACCGGCCGCTCGATCTCGAGCAGGTCGAGCAGAACTCGCAACCACGTGCGGTTCGAGCCATGACCAGGCGACGATTTCCCAAAGCCCGGCAGGTCCACGGCGTAGGCCAGGTATCCCGCCTGGGCCAGTGCCGACAGGGTGCCGATCTGCCGCCAGGTCTCGGCGCTGAAGCTGGCCCCGTGCAGGAGGACGATCCGGCGACCCTGCTCCGGACCCTCGATGAGGTAATGGACGCGGGCTCCCTCGACCTCGATCCAGCGAGACTGGTTCTCGATCATGGCAACGACACACCCGTTTTGAGGGCCCCATACACGGGGAAGCCAGTGCTTGAGGAGGGATCCAGGCTCGATACGATCCTTCCATTCTGATGACTTCTCGGCTCTTGTCGAGGGTCTGGTGGTCGCCCGGATCGCCTGGACCAAAGAGCGGGTCCGCCAGGTCGAAACCCGCACCTGCGACAAGCTCCGCCAGATCGCCGCGGCGCGGAAGCCTGACCTGCTGGCTTCCTGACCATCCGCCCGGGACGTGTGATTTTTTGAGCGCTGGATGCGACGAGAATCTTGTTGTTGTCTGCAAGTGGGATTGATACCCTTGAATCGTTGCGGCCAGTACCCGGGGTGGCAGGGTGGGACCGATGCGGTGAGACCCTCATGTCAAAGATCTTCCTTTCGTACCGGCGCCAGGATTCGGCCGCTCTTGCCGGGCGGATCTACGACCGTCTTTGTACTCACTTCGGCAGCGACGCCGTCTTCATGGATATTTATTCCATTTCGTTTGGCGTCGACTTCCGGGAACAAATCGACGCGGCTGTCGGCCAGTGCGACCTTGTTCTCGCCGTGATCGGCACGAATGGGCCGGGGAAACCGACGCACATCGACGGCTCGACGACCCGGAAGACTTTGTGCGGATCGAGCTTGAATCAGCGCTGAATCGGAATTTACCCGTGATCCCGATCCTGATCGATCATGCCCGGATGCCGGGCCGGGCGGACTTGCCGCCCTCTCTCACGCGACTGGCCTTTCGTAACGCGATCGAAGTGGACCAGGGGCGGGACTTCCATCCTCATGTCGACCGGCTCGTTCAAGGAATAGAGTTTCACTTTCAAACCCCGGATGCTTCACGTCGGCCGGAGCCGGCCGTATCGGGTCGGCTCGTCGGGGCTCCGCTGAAGCGACGCAACATCCCCTGGCTCTGGCTTTACGTGGCCGCGCTGACTTTGCTGGCTCTGCTGGGCGTCATCATTTACATTCCCAAGCCGCCTGTTACCAACCAAGGCGGCGACAGAAAGGCCGCGTCCCCAGCAGAAAAACCCCAGCCGCCTCCGCCCCAGCCGGAGCAAGAGCGGACAAAGTCGATTGGGATCGAGTTGGTCCGCATTGAGGGCGGAGCGCTCCTGATGGGCACGACCAAGGACCAGGTGGATCAGTTAATGCGACTGTTTCCCGATATCAAGCCGGAGTGGCTTGACCGCGAGCAGCCCGCCCATTTGGTGCGGCTCAGTAAGCCCTTCTACCTCGGCATTCACGAAGTCACGCAGGGCCAGTACGAGGCGGTCATGGGAAGTAACCCGAGTCAGTTCAAGGGATCGGACGACCTGCCGGTGGAGAACGTGTCCTGGCTCGACGCGGTCACGTTCTGCGACAAGCTGAGCGAGCGAGAGAAACGGACGCCGTTCTATCGAATCGACGGCACCGAGGTCACCGTTGTCGGTGGTAACGGCTATCGCCTTCCGACGGAGGCGGAATGGGAATATGCCTGCCGGGCGAAGAGCACGACCTTGTATCCTTTCGGCGATCACGCGGGCAAGCTGGGCGAGTGTGCGTGGTACTCCAGCAACTCCGAAAGTAAGACCCATCCAGTCGGCCAGAAGTTGCCGAACGCATGGGGCCTGTATGATATGCTGGGAAATGTCTGCGAGTGGTGTGCCGATGGGTATGACGAGAAATATGACGCGTCGCCGCCGCCTGCTGACCCGCCAGGCGCGTCTGGGGCCTCGCACCGGGTCGTCCGGGGCGGTGGCTGGAGCAGCTTCCCGTGGTACTGCCGGCCGGCGGACCGCAACAGGCGCGCGCCGGGGGGCCGGTTCAGCTTCCTCGGGTTCCGCGTGGCCGCAGTCCAGGAATGAGCAGGGGACGGAGCCATCGAGCGTAGGCCGGGCCGGTGGCGAGGCGGAGCCGACGCCGGACCGTGCCGGAGTGAGATGGCGGAGTGGGTGGCGAGGGTGGATCGCGACGTGCCGGTGAAGTGCATTCATGCGCGGGTTGAGTAAGGTGCCATACCGTTTTTTCCTCATTCCGGTTCGTCAGAGCGAGCCCGCGGGAGACGAGTTGAATCGGTTCCACACGACGCTGAATCGTCGCGGACGGGTCCGTTTCCAGCGCGGGTTCCGGCGACTGCAAGGGGAGTACTTCCGGGGCAATCTGGGCGCGCTGGAGCTCCAGTGTCGCGCGACGGCCTTGGTTGCGTTCACCCGGGCCGGTCCGACGGCGAGTTGGCGCTGGCGGGACCGCGTGTTACGCTTGTTGCGGGTGGACGACCAAGGCCTCGCGCCGGGTCATCCGGGGCGGTAGCTGGAACAACAACCCGAGGAACTGCCGGCCGGCGAACCGCAACAGGAACACGCCGGCGAACCGGAACAACAACCTCGGGTTCCGCTTGGCCGTAGCTCAGCCGGCGCGGTGGATTCCAAGCCGGACTGGGCCGGGCGTTCACCCGTCCCGCTTCCGGACCGACCGGTCGGGCGAACGACGACTTGGTGCGCCCCGTGTTAGTAGCCAACGCGAACGCTCGGGGCACCTTTCATGGGACGAGGATTGCGATGCCTTCGCCGTTCCCAGGCATGGACCCCTATTTGGAGAGCCTGGAGATCTTCCCGGACTTCCACCACAGCATGATTACCTACCTCCGGGCGACCCTCCAGGCGAGTCTGCCCGCTCCCTACTTCGCGGCGCTCGGCCGCCGGATCTGGATCGAGGTCTCGCGGCGCTCGATCGGCCCCGACGTGGAGGTGCGCCGCACCAGCGGGCCGTCGGCCCGCCGGGCGGAGCCTGACGGGACAGTGGCCATCGCTGACCAGCCCGTGGCCCGTCCCGTCGTGGTCAAGGTCGCGCACGACGAGTTCCGCGAACCCTTCGTCGAAATCTACGCGCGCCATGATGCCGGTAAACGGCTCGTCACCTCGATCGAAGTTCTCAGTCTTTCGAATAAGACGCCAGGCGAGCACGGGCGTGACCTTTACCTTCGCAAGCAGAAAGAGCTGCTCGGGAGCCAGGTCCACCTGGTCGAGATTGACCTGCTCCGCGGCGGCGAGCACGTCACGGCAGTTCCGCTCGACCTGGCCCAGGACGCGTGCGGAACCTTCGACTATCACGTGTCGGTCCACCACTTCGACGACTTCGAAACGTTCTTCGTCTACCCGATCCGCCTTGAGGATCACCTACCGTCGCTGGCCATTCCTCTCCTACCCGGCGACCCCTCGGTGACGATTGACCTCCAGTCCGTCTTCAACCGCTGCTACGATGAAGGACCCTACCTCCGCGAGATCCGCTACGGCGAGGATGCCGTGATCCCTCCGCTCGACGCCGACCAGGCCGCCTGGGCCGCGCGGATCTTGGAAGCCGAGCGGGGCTGATCAACGCCTGGTCAGTGTTCGAGAGGGCATGCACCATGTCGACCATGAATCGGCGGCGCTTCTTGCGGACGACGGGGGCGGGTCTGGGTCTGGCCCTGGAGCTCGGACCGCCGCATTGGTTGGGCCAGCCGGCGGCAGGGCAGGAGGCCGGCGCGCGGCCGCCAAGACCGCCCGCCGGCGTCGCGGTCATCAACCCCCGCGATCGAGTGCCGGTCAGCCTGATCATCGACGACTCGACCTGCCTGGTCAATCTCGCTCACTTCTGCATCCCCCAATTCCACGAGGTCTTCCCCGACCAGTACCCGCAGCCCTGGCGAACCTTGCCCCGCGAGATCCCTGATGCGTTCGTCCGCCGGTTCGGCGAGTGGTGCGGCGCCCGGGGAATCAAGGGAAAATTCAGCCTGATTCCCCACCCGGCCTGCGTCGGCTGGCTCGACCGTGACCTGCCCGGCTGGTCGAAGCAGGAGCTGAGGGACAGCCTCGAGCTGGTCCGCACGCTCCTGACGCCCAACTGGGACATCCACCCCGAAATGGTCAGCCACACCTGGGTGGTCGACACCAGGACGGGCCGTCCGTTTCCGGAGCGGACCGCGGCCTTCATGGAGAACTGGGGCTGGAGCGAGCGAAAGTCAGCCGACCAGCTCGCGGAGTATATGAGCTACGCACTCCGGATCCTGAAGAACGTGGGTCTGACATGCGAGGGGATCACCACGCCGGGCGGGTTCGGCACCCGCGCGCTGCCCGCGCTGGCGCAGGGGACGCTGCAAGCCTGCCGCGAGGTCTTTCAGGCCGAGATCCCCCACTATTTCCGCCACCTCTACACCGACCTACGGAGCGTCGCTCCGCGCGTCGAGTACGCCGCGGGGCTGGACGGTCCCGACCCCAAATGCGTGGTGTCGTTGATCGGCTGCACCGGCGACTGGTTCGGCGGCTGGGATGGGCTCTCGCCCGGCTCGGTCGACCAGTTCATCACGGCCGATTTCCGACGAGGCCGGCTTCCCGAAGTCATCGCCCGCGGCGAGCCGGCCATCATGGTCTGCCACTGGCCGGGGCTCTATTTCAACGGCCGGGAGGTCGGCTTCAAGATCTTTCAGGACGTCGTCCAGCGCCTGCACGACGCCCACGACAACCTGGTCTGGATGAAGCTGAGCGAGATCGCCCGCTACTGGGCCGCGCGTGAGCTGACGCGGATCGAGCGCCCGCGGTCGGGTCAGCTTTCGTTCCAGGCCCCTTTCGCTTGCCCCCAGCTCACCCTCAAGGTCGAGCTCGACGTCGAGACCGTGTCGTCTCCCCTGACGAGAGTTCGGATCTCCACCGACCGGAGCGAGACGCCGCTTTCGCCCGTCGCCGCTTTGCGGCAGATCAAGATCGGCACGTTCCACCGCCAGAACCGCACGCTGGTCGTCTGCGTCGATTTACCCAAGGGATCGTCTCGGCTCGAGATGGGTCAATAGACGACCAAGGTTACCAGGGCGGCAACCCACAGAAGGTATAACGTCAAGGCCGCGCCGAAGAGCGCACGAGCGGATTTTGGTTTCACGACTGTTCTCCTCTCCCAGATCCTGGAGCAAGAAAGACCCGTCGCTGGCGCGTCCGGTTAGTGTGGGAGGTCGTCGGTCGCCAGCATCGTTTTGGGTTTGAGCGCCGTCTCGAAGTCGAATACGTTGTCGAAGTCGGAGCGTGAGTCGCTGGGCGTTTTTTCCAGGTCGCCGGCGGCGATCAAGTTATAGACGATTTCTCCGATGTCGGAGGTGGACCGAACGCCCCAGTGACCGAGCACGGTTGCCGCGAGCAATCCGAACTGGCGCAGGGCCAATCTTCGGACAGTCTCGCACAACTCGCGGCCGGTGACGTGGCCCGTGCCACGCGGTGTTTTGGATTGGGACGCAGAAGAGCGGGACGCTTTAGAAGGTTGCGACGAACGCTCCTGGTCCCGATCGCGACTTTTCCCCTTCAACTTTTGAGTGCGCGCGTGGTTGAGCGCTTCCAGGATAAACGCGTAGGCGTCGATCGTATAGCGAGGATCGCTGGCAATGATCCGGACCAGCTCGTCGCGAAAGCTCATGAGAAAGGTCATCCTCCGCGGGTGCCGTGTCGGCTCGAGTCGGAGCCCGGGTCGTGCTGGTCAGGGAAGGGGGGCTCGTCGGATTGGTCATCAGCGTTGTCGAGATCGGCCTGGGCGGTCATCCGGCCCTTGGGCGGGAGGGCGCTCAAGATATCGTCCCGGCCGACGATGATTCGCCGGTGATCGTCGAACTCGACGACCAGCTTCTGGACAAGGACCTCCTGGGCGACCACTCGACCATGTCCCTTGGTGGTGACGACCACCGATCCGACCGGGGGCAGAGTTTGCTCCATGGCGCGATAGGTGTCGTATTCGTAGCGAAGGCAGCACTTGAGGCGGCCGCAGCGGCCCGAAATCTTGGCGGGGTCGAGCGTCGTTTTCTGAATCTTGGCCATCTTCATCGAGACGGGCGGCATTTTCGCAAGGTGCGTGTTGCAGCAGACCGGCTTGCCGCAGTCACCGTAGTCGGCCAGGAGCTTGGCCTCGTCGCGCACCCCGATCTGGCGCATCTCGATGCGGGTTCGGAGCACACGGGCCAGGTCCTTGACCAGGTCGCGGAAGTCGACGCGCTTCTCGGCCAGGTAGTAGAAAACGACCCGCTCGCGGCCATGGAGCATCTCGAGGTCGACCAGGTTCATCTGGAGCCGCCGCTTGGCGATCAACTCCTCGCAAGTGGCGAAGACCGGTTTTCGATCTTCGGCCAAGCGGGCTTCATGATCCCGATCTTCCTGGGTTGCGAGCCGGAGGATCTCTCCCTTTGGCGCGTCGGGCAGGTACTGCGTGGTGCGTTCCGAGACCGGGCAGAGCACATCGCCCAACTCGGTGCCTCGATCGCTCCGCACCACGACCTGCTGGCCGCGTGGGTGATCGTGGTCCGGCAGGCCCGTGCATTCGCCCAGAAGGCGCATCCGGCCATATCGAACGACGTAAGTCTGAGCCATCCTGGGTCATCCGCCAGGCGATCGACGACCGCTTGAATCAGCCTCGGAGCAGCCTGGAGACACACGCAAGTCTCATCAGGCTCTCGAGAGAAGGATTATCCCCTGGTTCGGCGTCCGGGGAAAGAGCGAAGCGCCGGTGGGCCGATCGGGGGCAATCGATCGAGACCCCGAACTCGATAGAGCTGACTTCAATCGGTGGGCGGTCGAGAGCATAATACAACCTGGAAATGACGTCGTTGCCGCGATCGTGAGAACGATCGCACGCGCGCTCGAAGTTCGTTCGGGATGAGATGCATTCCGATAGAGGACCTGGCCCATGGTTTCCTTGGTCCTTGGTCCTTGGTCCTTAGTCCTTAGTGATGAGATGCATTCCGAGAGGACCTGGCCCATGGTGAACGAAGCGTTGCTGTCGCTCTTGGTTTGTCCCCTGGGAAGGGCTCCGCTGCGGCGCGAGGGGGACACGTTGATCTGTACGCGGTGCGGCCCGCGGTTTTCGATCGAGGACGACATTCCGAACATGCTGATCGAGGAGGCCGAATTGCCCCCCGGCTGCAGCTCACTTGCCAATCTGCCGTGTGTGCGCTCCGGGGATGCGAAGCTGGATTGAGCCATGGCGAGGACTACCCCCCTCTTATCCCCCCTCCGATAGGGGGGAATCGTCTCATGAAGTCAAAACGACCGTTGGGCCGTCGTGGATCGCGATGGTATCGCCGGCCTTGAGCTTGCAGCGCTTCCGCAGCTCGACCTGGCCGTTGACCTGGACCTGGCCCGCGGCGATCAGAGCCTTGGCCGCGCCGCCGCTCTCGACGCAACCGGCCAGTTTGAGCACCTGGGTCAAGTTGATCGGGCGCTCGTCCAGTTTCACGGTTCGTGGCGCGGGCTCTTTCATGGGGGATTGTCGAGCCTTTCCAGCACGGATGTCGCGGCCTCGCGGACATTCGGGTCCGGGTCCTTCTGGAGCGCGCGGAGACGGGGGGTCGCGCCGACGGCCTTGGGCCCCAACCGCACGAGAAGGCTCTTGGCCGCGTCGCGCGTGTAGCTCGATCTTGACGCGAGGGCTTCGGTCAGTGCCATCGCAACCTCGCCGGCTGATGTCGTGTTTTCGGCGATCTCACGCAGCGCATAAGCGATCGATTGTCCAGCATCTTGGGAAACCTCACCGCGGTCCGGTCCCTGACCACCCAGGTGCGTGTTCGGCATGATCGGAGGTACGGGCTTGTCGGTGGCGGCGGTCTCCCGCAACGCCGCGATCAGGGCGGGAATGGCCACCACGGCCTCCGGGCCGAATTCGTGCAGGGCCAAGGCGGCCGAGCGGCGCTGCTCGCGGCCCCCGGATCGCAGAATCTCCACCAGGGCCGCGACGACCTCTCGCGACCACTCCGTCCCTGGTGCGAGCCCACTCAACGTCCCAGCCGCCGCGAGGGACGGCTCACGAGAATCGAGGGGCTCCGTCTCCTTTCCGGGTCCGTGCGAGTCGGGGTCGATCGGCTCCCGCAAAACTTTGATCAGGGCGGGAATGGCCGCTTTGGCGTCGTTCTTGAAGCTGGCGAGGCGGGAGGCGGCCAGGTACCGAACCTCCCGATGGCGACTTCCGAGTGCCGTGATGAAGGCGGGGACGACTTCCGCCGAGAACGTGGGCGGCTTGATACAACCCAGGAGCCGCACGTAGTCCTTGCGGACTTCGGGCCGAGCCTTTTCCAAGAAGCGGAGCAGTGACGGCATCGACCGATGGAGGCCACCAGTGAAGTTGACCAAGGCATCGACGGCCGCCGCCCGGTTGCCGGCGGACTCATCCTCCAAGGCCGCGATCAGCGCCGGCGGCGGGTCGTCCGAGATCCTCGGACCGACGACGCCGAGCGCGCGGATCGCCGCCCCGCGAACCTGGTCGTCTCGATCGCCGAGCATCTCCATGAAGGCAGCATGCGGCGGCTTGAGATCGATGACTCCGGCCGGATCAGAGCCGGCGATCTGGCCGAGGGCGTCCGCGGCCGCGATCCGGACGGCCGTCTCTGGATCGTCCAATGACGCGAGCAGAGCCGAAACCGCGGCGCGGACTTTGTTGCCGCTGGAGTCTGTCTTGACCGCGTTGCCGCCGAGCAAGCCCAGGGCATCGGCTGCCGCGGCGCGGACCTCGGCATCCGTGTCCCCGAGCCGAGCCAGCAGGGGGGGAATCGCCAACATGCTCTCTTGCTGATCGACGGACTTCAGATCACGAATCGCGTTGATTCGTTCGGACGCCTTGGGGGCCTGGAGCCCACGGACCGCGGCAACGGCGGGGTGCTGGCTTTCCCAGAGGTAGCGCCCAGCCCACAACAGCAGGCCACAACAGGCGACCAGCACGATCAGCGTCCGCACGCCGGTCTGGAAGCGCCGGGCCTTCTTGGGCCCGGCTTCGGCCTGGGACGCCCGATGCTCCGGCTCCAGGGGGCGGACCTCGCTCATGATCGGTGGCCGGCGGTCAGAGAAGGAACAGCGGTAAGGGACAGGCTTTATATTATCGCCACCTGATGGACCGCGTCGACTGGCCACCGCGAGAGTAGAGAGGGTTGGTCTCGGGCACAGTGGGGCGGGGTCAG
>JBIOJM010000312.1:0-12254 GCA_044450785.1 Isosphaerales bacterium | reverse complement strand
GTGCAACCCCAGGGTGTGACCTCCTTGCCGAATTCGATGCAGATGTACCAAAATCCTCGAGAAGAGGAAATGCCTCATTCACCTCCGTGCGGAGTATAGATGACGCTAATGACGCTGAACACGCTCTGTGTGTATTCTCTTTGTCAAGGAGTACCGGGCCGTGTCGTGAATTCAGCGGAAAACAGCGCAACATCAAAACTGGCGCGTCGGGTTGGTGTGAGAGGTCTCCTCGATGCCGGTCTTCTTGGGTGAGCTTCGAACCGCCGGTCGCCTTAGCGTTCACACCGACTTTGGCACCCAGTTGGGAGGAGATCTCCCTTCGCTTTCTTCCGCCCTCCGCCCTTCCGACGACGCCCTTGGCCGGAACGCGTCCGTTCGGTTTCTGGGAGCGCGCGCGTCTCGCCCGCACAGCGGCCGGGTCGGCCGCGCTCCCGGGATCGCGAATGTCTCACTCCGGGCCGCGAGCGATATAATGTTCAGTCTACCGCGCTCCACGATGGCCGATCACATGCTGCCGGGCGCTCTCACGATACGTCTTCGCTCCCCACTGCCCGCTCTCCGCTCCACGATGGCTGATCACAGGCTGCCGGGCGCTTTCTCGATGCCCCATCGCTTCACGCACCCCGCGCCCCGCACCCCGAGCGGCGGAACTTCCCCGACGCCGGCCGTTCTCGGTTGGACGGATCCTTGCCAGCCCGAAAATCATGCATGGCCATCGGGCTGAATTCCAGGTAGGGCTTATCACACCGCAAACCTGCTTCAAACATCGATTTGCGCTGAACAACCTCCCTTCGTACCACCCATTCACTCGGGCAAGCCAGTCCACCTGCCGGTCGCTCCGCACCGTAATTTCCTCAAGGTCCTTGTTTTGAGTGCGGAAGGAATCCAATATTTCAGCGTGATGCGGCGAAGAACCTGTGTGTGGCGGTCGGCAGCGAGTCTCAAACTGTTCGACCGCCTTTCACCACGACACAAGACGCCGAAGATTACGGGTTCCGGGTAAAGAGGAGAAGTTCAACATGGTGTGCTCAATGGTCAAGAAAGGGTTGCTGGGGGCCGCACTGGGCACCGGGGCGTTGTTCCTCGTGTTCGGCACCTCGGCACCGAGCTACGTCAAGACCGTCTTCCACCAGGTCCGTCAGGGTGCCAAGGACAGGATTGACCCTCAGTTCGAGATCGAGCGGGCACGGGGCGAGATCGACAACCTCAAGCCATCGATCGAGAAGAACATCGAGATCTTGGCTCGCGCCGAGGTTGATGCCGAGCATCTCGACCGTGAAGTCGCCACGATCCAGGCCAACCTGAGCCAGGAAAAGAAAACGCTCGTGTCCTTGAAGGACAGCCTCAAGGCAGGCGAGTTTCGTCTGACCGGCCACGTCGCCGACACTGCCGACGAGGTCAAAGCCGAGCTGGCCCACCGCTATGACCACTACAAATATACCTCTCAGTTGCTCGCGGAGAAGCAAGCCGTCCTCAAGGCGAAGCGCAAGACCATCAAGGCGGCCCACGAGCAGCTCGAAAACCTGAGGACGCAGAAATCGACCCTCATGGCCAAGCTGGCCAGCATCGAGGCCCGGCTGCAGATGATCCAGGCCACCCAGGCCAAGAACGAGTTCAACTTCGACGGCAGTGCGCTGGCCCGTGCCAAGCAAACCGTCTCCGAGCTGGAAGAGAGACTCGAGGTCCTGGCTCGCACGGCCGAGATGGAAGGGCGCTATTCCGAGCTCGGCGGCACGTCGACCTATCTCGCGCCCGGCCGTGACGTGGTCAAGGAAGTCGAAGATGAGTTCGGTCAGTCCGCTCCTCGCCCCACCGCCAAGGCGGGAGACAAGAGCCTCTGACAAGAGATGGCGTGCCCACTCCCGACCGTTGGGCCGGGCGTGGGCGTTTTAAAACAGACCCGAACAGGGGTGCTCGCCGAGCACCCCAGCTTTCGACCGATCCGTTCCTCCCCTCCACCCACCGTTCGCATCCCCCCGATCGAAGGGATGGGAAATGAGGGGAGGACGGAGGTCGAAGTCAGGTCCTGAAACGTGTGCGGAGCTGGGCCGGCGCCCCGGCCTTTGGTATCCTGAGTCATGGTTCAGCGTTTCTCCCGGCCCCGCGGCCGGGAACGGATTGAAACGAGAGCAAAATCCCCATGGTCAATCCGGGTAGCGAGTCAACCATGTTGGGACATTGGCGGATCGTCTTGCGGCAGGCTGAGGAAGCCGCGCGGGTGGGTCGGTTCGAGGAAGCATTTACCCTGGCGAACAGGCCCGGCGTGGCGGACCACCATCATGCGGTCCAGTTCCGTGGCCGCCTGGCGTTGGACTTGATCGCCCGGGCCACGCGGCGGGGCGTCGTTGACGACTTGGCCGGCGCGATCGAAGACCTGGACTTGGCCGAACGGATCGGCGCGCCTCCCGATTCGCTGGCCGCGGCCCGACTCAGCCTTGCCGACCGGGTAGCCGACGAGGTCCGCGTCGATCTGGACGCCGGTGAGCCGGCCCGGACGCTTGAGCGGATCGAGGACCTGGCGCGGCACAAGATCGGCGGCCCGGCGCTGCGGCGGATGCGCGAGATCGCCGAGGCCTGGCAGTCCGCGCTGGCCGAGGGGCGGCGCGGCGAGTTTGGCTGGGCGCAGGAGCAGTTTGACCGGGCCGAGCGGTTAGCCACTGGTGCCGGCGCGATCGCCGTTCAGCAGGCGGTGGCCGCGGCCAAGACCGACTTGGAGAACCGTCAGAAGGGGGCCACTCCCAAGGTTGAGGCGCTGTACGCGGCGCTCTCGGAAGGGAAGTGGCCCCAGATCCTCTCGGCGGCTGAGGCCGTACTGGCCACCGTCCCCGAGCACCCGGCGGCGCGGCAGGCACGCTCCCGCGCCTGGCAGCAGATTGCGGCGATCAGTCCCGCGGCCGCGGGGCAGTGGCCGCACCGCAGTGCGCGCGCGGCCCAGGCCGCCGCCGCTACCATCGAGCCGGGCTCCGCCTCCGAGCGCGAGCCCGTCGGCCGAGGCGCCGCGGAGGCCGAGGGCATCGTCTGGCTCAATTCCGCGGCAACTCGCGCGGGTGGTGCCCCGCCGCAGGGCCCTGGTCCTTTGGAAACCGCCCTGGTCGGCGCGCCCGCTGCTCGGCCGGCCCCGATGCATCGCATCCCTGTTCCTCCGAGGCCGCTCGCCCGCGCCGAGGCCGCCGGCCCCAAGGGCCGGTTCCTCCTCTGGGTCGATGCCGTCGGCGGTTATCTCGTCTGCCTGGACGACCACATCATCCTGGGCCGCGCCGGGCCTGACAGTCATGCGGATATCCCTCTCATGGGTGACCTATCGCGGAACCACGCCACGCTCCTCCGCAACGGCGAGGGTTATCTGCTGCAAGCCCATCACGCCTCGTTCCTCAATGGCAAGCCGGTCGTCGACCAGGCCGTGCTCCACGATGGCGACGTGATCCGCCTGGGCTCGACCGTCGAGCTGGAGTTCCGCCAGCCTAGCCCGGTGAGCGCCACGGCACGGCTGTCGATCGTCAGCCGGCACCGGCTCCCACTGGCGGTCGATGGTGTGCTCTTGATGGCCGAAACCTGTATCGTGGGCGACGCGTCCCAGGCACATGTCCCGGCCCCCGCGATTCGCAATCCGGTCGTCTTGTACCGACAGGCCGGTGCGCTGTGGTGCCGTGCCGTCGGCGCCTTCGACGTCGACGGCCGAACCTGCGCCTCCCGCGCCCCTCTGACTTTACAGTCCAGCGTGCTTGGAGACGGCTTTTCCTTCAGTCTTGAACCCCTGGGGAATCAATCCGTGTAGGATACGAACCCGTATCGGGAAGCCCGGCTCCGTCGGCCGATATCAGTGGCCGTTGTCAGCGCCGGTCGATCAGTCAGGTGGTCCCGGCCGGTTGAACCGGCCCTCTGTTGGAGTTGCTCAACTCATGAGTGCGACGGCTGAAGAACTGCCTGGCGCGGACGTGAACCACGATCGCCGCATGGCCGAAACGGTCGCCTACGAGCCTAAAGCCCCGTCGCGATCAGGGCCCGAAGACCCTATGGGAAGCTCAGATATGCCCAAAGTCAACCTCACATCCCAGGCGCATGGTCGCTACACCTTCGGCTCGGGAGCCCGGCCGCTCGATGGCTACACGATCAAACGGGCCATCGGGCGCGGGGGCTTCGGCGAGGTCTATTACGCCACGTCCGATTCGGGTAAGGAAGTCGCGATCAAGTTGATCCTTCGCAATCTCGACGTCGAGCGGCGCGGGGTCATGCAGTGCATGAACCTGAAGTGCCCGAACTTGCTCACCATCTTCGACATGAAGACCAGCGACGCCGACGACACGTTCGTCGTCATGGAGTATGTCGCCGGCCCCAGCCTGGCCAGCGTCTTGAAGCAGTATCCCGCCGGGCTGCCGCTGCCCGAGGTCCGCAACTGGCTCAAAGGGTTGGTCGAGGGAGTCGCCTACCTCCACGACCACGGAATCGTCCACCGCGACCTCAAGCCGGCCAATCTGTTCATGGAGGAGGGGATCGTCAAGATCGGCGACTACGGCCTCGCCAAGCTGATCACCCCCACCCAGGGGAGCGAACACTCCGAAAGCATCGGTACCTGCCACTACATGGCCCCTGAAATCGGTTCGGGCAAGTACCACAAGCCGATCGATATCTACGCCATCGGCATTATCCTCCACGAGATGCTTACGGGACGGGTGCCCTTTGACGGCGAGACGGTCAACGAGGTGCTGATGAAGCACTTGACGGCCCGGCCGGACGTCTCGATGCTTCCCCAGCCTTATCAGACGATCGTGGCCAAGGCGCTGGCCAAGGACCCGAATCAGCGCCCCAGCCGGGTCTACGACCTGCTGCCTCCCGGAGATGCCCCACGCGCGCCTGAAGTTCGTATCATCGGCGACGGCAAGTCCGGCCCCAACACGCCGGCTCGCGATGGGGCCGCCGCCGCCAACCGGCCGGACCAGGACGACGTCCTGCGGATCGAGGCCGAGGAGCCCATCTTCTACATCGGTCCGGACACCCGTCCGCCTCGAAGTCAGAACTTGGGCGGGCTCAAGCAGCGGCTCCAGGCCAACTGGGAGGCACTGCGGCGCCCGGGTCGCTACACCCCCCCGCCTCCCCCACCCGCGCGGGCTCAGGCGCCGCGCAATCAGGGGCCTCCCCAGGCAAATGGGGCTGTTCGCCGGGCATCCTACGCTCGTCCGGTCCCCACTCAGCCGCCCCGCCGGGTGGCTGCACCACCGCCGCCCGAGCCGCCCCCCTTGCCCAGCAGCCGGATCCGCATTGCCGAGCTGGCTGCCTCGATGCTCTGGGCCGCCCCCCTCGTCGCGATATTGACCATCCCGGCCGCCGCGATCTTGAACATCGATCCGTCCGGCCAGCCCCAGCAGTTGGCTTACCTCTTCGGCATGGCGCTGCTCGGGACCTGGACCGCCTTGATCCCCAGCAAGGTCGTCGAGACGCGCCGGCTCGACGGCACCTCCCGCCGGTTGATCTCCCTGGTGGGTGGACTGCTCGTGGGCCTCGTCGGCACTTCGCTGGCGCAGAACACGCGACTCGGCTTGAACGTGCAATATGCCTTCTTCTCGCAGCCTCAGAACCTTGAGCCAGTCTATTTCGGGGCCTTGTACACCATCATGGTGGGCTGGTTGTCCCTGGCCACGCGCGATCGCAAGTCGCGATTCCGCATCAGCCCGATTATCTGGACCGGGTTCCTGTCCACCGTTCTCCTCCCGTTCTGGCCTTACGATCGTCAGGACGGGATCGCCATCGCGGTCTTGATCGCCACGGCCGTCCAACTGGTCAGCCCCTGGAATGAGGCAGCCGCACTCTACGCGCGGTACGTCCGCGCCACGGAAAAGCAAACACGCAAGGGCAAAGCTCTCAGTGCTTAGTCGCAAGTGTTGAGTCGCTTACGGGATTGGACTCCAATGAAACGTTTCCTCCTCCTGCTCGTCCTGGTGATGCTGGTTTTCTGGATCATGGCGAGGCACCGGGCGGTACACATACGGCCCGCGGGGCCCGCGAGGCACGGGGACAGTCCGCGTTACGCGCGTCACGGCGACGCGAAGTGGCGTCTCCCCGCCACGGTCCGACAGCAACGGCGGCAGGCCCTCGACGAAGCGAGGCAAGCCCTCGACCAGGCGCGGGACGAGGTCCGTCACGCCTTCGACGAGGCGCGGGACGAGGTCCATCAGGCCTTCGACGAGGTCCGCGGGTCGCTGGCCTCGAACGACGATCCACCCCATTCTCCACCTCCGGCTCCCCCGCCTCCGCCATCCGCGCGAGAGGAGGCCGAAGGGCTCCCGGTGCCCATCGTGCCGGGGACTCGAGTGTCCGAGGCCCAGGCCCAGCCGCCGGCCCAGCCGCGCCCCGTGATCGCGATCCAGCACAAGGCCCCGCCCGGGCCGAACGCCCCGGCGGCCGTTGCATCAGCCGCTCCGGTTTCGTCCGCGTCCCATACGGTGACCGGGTTGATCTCAGCGACCGAGGAACGGGCCAAGGCTGAAGCACGCCGCAAGCTCCAAGAGAATGTCGTCAACTGGCTCGATCCCCAGGTCCCGGCCTCATGGACACCGCCACCGCGGCTGCTGGATGCCATGGTTCTGGAGACTCGAATCAAACCGATCGTCAAGGACCACGGCGCCTTGAAGGACACCATTCTCTACGAGGCGGAACTCAAATTTGACGCTTCCCCAGAGCGCCGCGCCCAACTGGTTGAGGTGTACAACCGCGAACTGGTCGAGCGGCGGCTGATCACCTTGGGCGGCTCCCTGGCCTTCGTCCTCGTCTGCCTGGGGGCTGTTTCCGGCTACATCCGCACTGACGAAGCGACCAAGGGTTATTACACCAACAGGCTGAGAATGCTGGCCGCCGCGGGTATCGGTGCCGCCGGTGTGATCTTGTACCACATGGTGGCGTGATTATTGTAGGCAAACGCCCCCGGGTGCGTTTACAATTGGTGGACTCCGAGGGAGGACCATTCCGCGTCTCAACCCGTCCCGGGGCGGATCTAACTGATGGCGGCCACAGAGACCGATGCCCTTCTGGTCCGGCAAGTTCGCGGGGGAGATGCCGAGGCGTGGCGTCAGCTCATCGAACGGTTCGAGGGGCGGCTCTTGGCGTTCGTTGACAGCCGGCTCCGCGATCGAGCAGCCAGCGAGGATGTGGTCCAGGAGACGTTCATCGGCTTCTTGACCAGCCTGCCGCACTACGACGAGAAGCGGGACATGGAGGCCTACCTGTTCTCGATCGCCGCCCATAAACTGACAGACCACCTGCGTAAGCAGGGACGGCGGCCGATCGACCAGTTCGGCTCGGATGACCACGGTCGCCCGCTGGACGAGGTTCCCGGCGGCGGCCGGGCCGCCTCGAGCATCGCGCGCAGCAGCGAGCGGCGCAAGGCCGAGGAGCGGCTGTTGACCGAGGCCATGGGCCAGTTGGTCCGCGAATGGCTGGCCCGGGCCGACTACGACCGGCTCCGCTGCATGGAGCTCTTGATCGTCAAGGGATGGGCCAACAAGGATGTTGCCAGGCATCTCGAAATCACCGAACAGGCGGTGGCCAGCTACAAGTTTCAGACAATCGCCCGGCTCAAGGAGATGGCCCGGCGCGCCGGGCTCTCCCTCGACGAGTTGGGCGGAGGTTGACCGATCATGAGGGGGGACGTCATGGGTAAGGGCAAACCCGACTCCGATCGCGCCGCGGTTCCTCGCGGCCGCGGGCGTGAACCTGCCCCCGCGCCGGCCTCGATCGATGACACAATGCTCCGCGAGTATTTGGCCGACGCCCTGGCCTCTGAAGAATCGGCGCGGGTGGAAAAGGCCCTGCGCGACTCGGCCGAGCTCCGCGCCCGCCTTGAGGACGTCCGCCAAAACCGGGCCGACGGCCAGCTCCACACCCTTGGCGCCATCTGGAACCGCGCTCGCCTGACCTGCCCCAGCCGCCAGCAGTTGGGCAGCTTCTTGCTCGATGTCCTCGACCCCGAACTGGCCTCGTACCTGACGTTCCACATCGAGGTCGTCGAGTGTCCCTTCTGCCAGGCTAACCTCGCCGATTTGAAGGTCCAATCACAGACCGCGGTCGCCGCTCATGCCTCCAAGAGCCGCCAGCACCGCTTCCTCCAGTCGAGCCAGCACCTGCTCGGCGAGGATAAGCGAAGCTGAAACTGATTCCCCGAAGCGCAAACAAAAAACGCCTCTCCAAGCCAGGGGAAACCCAGCGCGGAGAGGCGTCTTTCAATTTCGCGGCGGAGTGAGGGATGGGTTCCCGATTCGGAATTGCAGGCCCCTCACGTCCCGCGTTGACCTTTGCTCAATGTCGAGCCCCGGTGCCCACGGTATCGAGGCTTTTACCGGCCTCAGAATTGCCGGCCAGCTCGGCCTCCATCTCACGGAGTTCCTTGCTCTCGGTTTTACTCCGCCATATGGCCCAGGCGACGCCGGCGATGGAGAGCACGCCCACCAGGTAGAGCCAGAGCGGCCGATTCTCCTTCCAATCGAGGATCGGCACGATCGACAGGAGCGCGACCATGTTCATGACCTTGATGAGCGGGTTCAAGGCCGGACCTGCGGTGTCCTTCAAGGGGTCGCCGACGGTGTCGCCGGTGATGGACGCCTTGTGCGCCTCGGAGCCCTTGCCGCCGTACAGGCCGTCCTCGATGGTCTTCTTGGCGTTGTCCCAGGCGCCGCCGGCGTTGGCCATGAACACGGCCAGCAATTGGCCGACGACGATCATGCCGGCCAGGTAGCCGCCCAGGGCTTGTGTCCCCAGGAAGATCCCGACCAGGATCGGCATCAGGATGGCCAGAAGAGCCGGGCCGATCAGCTCGCTTTGGGCCGTGGCGGTGCAGATGTTGACCACGCGGCCGTAGTCGGGTTTCTTGGTTCCAGCCCAGATCTCCCGGTCGTGAAACTGGATGCGGCACTCCTTGACGATCAAGAATGCCGCCCGGCCCACCGCGCGGATCAGCATCGAGCTGAACAAGAAGGGCACCACCCCGCCGATCAAGGCGCCGACGAACACCTGGGGATAGGCGATCGATAGCTTGCCCGCCTCGGCGAAGTACTGGTCCGTTGTCATCTGGCCGATCTTGTCTTCGCTGCCGACCGCCAACACCGCGATGAAGCTGGCGAAAAGGCTGACCGCCGCGATGACCGCGCTGCCGATGGCGATTCCCTTGGTCTCGGCCTTGGTGGTGTTGCCCACCGCGTCGAGATCGGCCAGGATTTGACGCGCCCGCTTGTAGTTCTCCTCACCCATCTCCTCGCGGTCGTAGCCCATCTCGCCGATGCCGTTGGCGTTGTCGGCCACTGGGCCGAACACGTCCATACTGATGGTGTTGCCCGTCAGAGTGAGCATGCCGATGCCGCACATCGCGACGCCGTAGGCTACGAAGATCGGCGTCGCCCCGGCGTAGATCAGCACCGAGAGCAGAATGGCCACCGCGATGACCACCGTGGCCACGACGGCCGACTCGTAGCCGACGGCGAACCCCTGGATGATGTTGGTAGCATGGCCGGTCTGGCAGGCTTTGGCCAGCGACTTGACCGGCTCGTACTGAGTGTGGGTGTAGTAGCTCGTGACCTTGTTGAGCGTGATGGCCAGGATGATGCCGATCAAGCAGGTCCAGGCCGGGCGCATGTCCAGCCATTCGGTTCCGAACCCGGCCCAGAACGGCAGGTGTCCGCTGACCAAGCCCCCCTTCGCCTGCGGGTAGTCGACATAGTACTGCGGGTCGAATTGCAGGTAGAAGAAGCCCAGGAGAACGAAGCCCACAACGCTGAAGATCGAGCCCAGGATGAATCCGTGGTGGACCGAGTGGAGCGCCTCGTCGCTGGTGCTGTCAGGGCCGGCCTTGACCCTGGAGGTGCTCCAGATTGAGCCCACGACGCCAATGGCCCGGACCAGGAGCGGGAAGATGACCCCCTTATGGCCGAAGCTGGCGTAGCCCAGGATCATGGCCGCGACAATGGTTACCTCGTAGCTCTCGAAGATGTCGGCGGCCATGCCGGCGCAGTCGCCGACGTTGTCGCCAACGTTGTCGGCGATGGTGGCGGCGTTGCGGGGGTCGTCCTCGGGAATGCCGGCCTCGACCTTGCCCACCAGGTCGGCACCGACGTCGGCCGCCTTGGTGTAAATGCCGCCGCCGACTCGCATGAAGAGCGCCAGGAGCGTACCGCCGAAGCCGAAGCCCAGAAGCACCTCGTAGGCGTGCTCACCGTAGGCCATGAAGATGAGCGTGCCTCCCAGGAGGCCCAGGCCGTCGGTGAGCATGCCGGTGATCGTGCCGGTTCGGTATCCCAGTTGCAGCGCAGCACCGTAGCTGGTTCGTGCCGCCGCGGCGACCCGCAGGTTACCCCGCACCGCCAGGCTCATCCCCACGAACCCGACCAACCAGGAAAATGATGCTCCCATGAAGAAAGCAGCCGCCCGGCCGAGTGCCACCTGCTGGGTGGCCTCGGCCGAGGCCCAGAGTATCCCAGTGAGCACCACCATCAGTGGCGCGATCGCCTTGAACTGCCGGGTGAGGTAGGCGTTGGCCCCCTGGCGGATCGCTGCGCCGACCTCGCGCATCCGTTCGGTCCCCTGGTCGGCGCCCACCACTTGGTTGACCAGACCGAGGGCATAAATCAGACCTGCGATCGCAATACCCAGGACGACCCAAAGCGCGATTTTCTCCAGGAGGCCGTAAGCCTTGTCGGTCGCGAAAGCGAACCACTGGAACTCCTTCTTGGGGGCCGCAGACGCTGCGGCAGCAGGCGCCGGCACGGGTGCCCCGACTGCGGGCGCCGGGGCTGGGGCCGTGTCCTTCGTGACCGCCTCTTGCGCCGGCAGCCACCCCGGCGTTGCCAGCAGCGCCAGGACAAATGTCACCAATCGAATGAATCGCCAACGTTGCATGATCCTTATCTCCAGGTTCAAGAGTTGCTACACGCTCGGCAATTAACGGTTGTCGGATGCTCGATGAGCACCACGACGGTTGTCGGGTGCTCGGTGAGCACCGTCGGAATCGGTCAAAGTGGTTTGTCGGTGAGCAAGCAGATCGGATCAAGATTGAGGCAGCCACGGGGCGCACTCGCGAGGTCGCCTGCGCTTGCACTTGCGCCTGCGCTGCGAGGGGCACAGAACCGCCCGGTTCATTCCCCCTGGTCCCGCTCCGGCCCCGGGCGCGGGCACGGAGATCGTCCCCTAGCCACCGCCATCGGCTCCCCGGCTTCCGTTCCGCATTTCGGCAGGGACTTCGGGATTCAAAGACCAAGCGACCCCCCTTTTTCCCAGCGATTAAACACAACCGCCGCCCGCTGGGAAAGGGTCTAGCCTGCAATTCTCACCACAACGTCACAGGGGACACAGAGTAGCATAGAAAGGAAAGGGCGAATTTGCACCCATACGGGCTACAGTCAAAAGCCAGCCCACGCTAGCTGCGTCGGCTGGAAGTGCTTTGCTGGGTTAATCCTTTGTCGCGTACGCCCCCGGCATAAAAAATACGCGGTCGTCTCCCGGCGAGGGTCAGCCCATGCATTCAGCGAAACAGATAAAATTCCACACATGAATGCGATCGGCTCGGTCGGTGGCCGTTTTGAAGTGGAGATATCGCGGGTAGACTCTCTTCATCAACAAGATGGGGCAGATACTCTATCGGAAGGCACCTTGGCAGGCTGGGAAGCTGCTCTCGTCGTGTGGCCCTTTCTCAAAACCCCCCGCTCGACCTGGGGAATTTGCTCACGTCAATGTACAGATAGGAGCCCCCCGTAGTGGTTGCCAACCGACCCAAGGGGGTACGCTGGCCCAGTTCGGTTCCGCGTCCGAACTCGACAGCTTGGATTCGCGTCGAACCCACTTCCGCCAAGATTTCGTTAACGTCACCGTTGGTCATCATATCCGCGTCGGTCAGGAAGAAGATGACTTCAGGCGTTAGCTTCAACGCCTCGCGCAAGGCTAACATGTGATCGGTGCCACCGAACGGGGAAATCGATTCTAATTGGGTTCGCATCCGCGCCTTGTTGGTCACCGTCGCCGCCATGAGCCCCCTTTGCCCCAGGGGATCGCTCAATATGCGAGCATGGTCGTTGTAGAAAATTACGGCAAATTGGGCGGTTGGAGAAAGTTGGCTGATGCTGGAAAACATTTCCCGTTTGGCAATATCGAGCGAATTGCGAGTAGCCATGCTGCCGGAGCAATCAATAACATAGGCGAAGGAGTGAGCGTGGTCGCGCGCGCCGAAGAACTGGGTACCTGGTCCGATGCCGCGACCGGCACCGCCGCCGGCGCCACCCCCC
>JBIOJM010000311.1:0-12273 GCA_044450785.1 Isosphaerales bacterium | reverse complement strand
CACTCTGATCGTGGTCGGCGACGCGCGCAACGTGATCGTCCGGACTCGTCAAATTGGTTTCGATCCGTTCAAGGGCTATCTCCGCAAGGAACGAAACGTCCGTGACTTCCGCGTTCGGGAGGCGATCAAGGAGATCGCCCAGCTCGACGGCGCGTTCGTCGTGGCCCGGGACGGCACGGTTGAAGCGGCCTGTCGGCTCGTCGACGCCCCCATGACCGGATTGACGCTTCCCAAAGGCTTGGGCACTCGCCACTGGGCCGCCGCGGCGATCACCGAAATTACCAAGGCTCTGGCCGTCGTCGTCAGCCAGTCCAACGGCACCGTCCGCTTGTTCCAGAACGGCGACGTCATCCTTCGCATCGCTCCCATGCGCCACGCCCGCGCCATGAAATGGCAAGACGCCGAGAGCGAGCCCGCACCCGCATGACCGGTGAGGTGCTGGCAGGATCAAGCAGTGAGATCCTTCCCATTCCTGAGTCGATCCGCGAAAGGCCACAGTCAGCCCCATGCACTGGTTCACTTCCAAACTGGTCGAGCCCATCTACCGTCTGGTCTATGGTGCGCCGCTCGACGAACCCAACGCTCGATCCACGCAAGGTCGCGAAGGCGACATCCGCAATCAACGCGGGCTGGTGCTGGTCGCCGACGGCGTCGGCGGCCTGGACCTGTGCGGGACGGCCCTGCGGTATGTGCTGGGCGCGGAACGACTGCCATACGCGGTCCAGCTCTTCCCCTGGGGGCACGGTCTGGGCCGTTGGTTCGCCGATCTGACCAACGCCGCCAATCGCGACGCCAAGGCTCGATTGATCGCCGATATCGTCGAGCGTCATCAAACCGACTGGCCGGGCGATCCGGTATTCCTCGTCGCCAAATCGGGTGGCTCGGGAGTGGTGGTCAAGGCGCTCGAGCTGCTGGATGAAGCGATGGTGGAGCGCGTGGTGCTGCTGGCGCCGGCGCTGTCGCCCGCCTATGACCTCACCCGCGCCCTCCGTGCCGTCCGCCGCGAGATCGTCGTCTTCTGGTCGCCGCTGGACGTGATCATCCTGGGGGCGGGCACCCGTTTGTTCGGGACGGCCGACCGCGTGAAGAGCGTGAGCGCGGGCCTGGTGGGTTTTCAGGTCCCGCCGCGCGGCGAACTCGATCTGGCGAAACGCCACTCGTATGGCAAGCTGCGTCAAGTCCGCTGGCGACCACGGATGGCGACCACCGGCTACTTCGGCGGTCATGTGGGTCCAGATAGTCCGATGTTCCTCAGGAAGTACGTCGTGCCGCTGTTACGGGTTGAGGAAATCGCTCATTGTTGAATCGCGGTTCGGGGTCAAGCTGGCCTGGCACTGCGCCGATATCCATACTGCCCGGCCAGCGCGTGTCTCCAAGACTCGTCGAGGGCTGGGTTGTCGCTCAGGCCCGATCCGACCCGTCTGGCCCTAGCCGTGTTCGAGTCGCCTCAACCACGACCCGGGTAGGCTGTGAGCGGACGGGTCAGATCGGCCTCCTCGGCTCGTCAATGAGCCACCGAGCCGATCGGATTCACCAGAGCGCCCAGGCTGCGGCCCGGGGGAAGCGGTGTTGTCGTTTCCCGGGACCGCGACCCGGGCGCTCTGAACGTCGAGGGACGACGGGATTTCATTTCCGGGACCACCCCGAGCCGAGCGCCCTCGAGAACTGGCACCCCTGACGCCGCACCGCGCGGCGGTCTCCGCCTTCTTAAAAGGAGACGCACCCCCCTGTCCCTTGACGCATCAAAGGGGCGGGGCCGCCCCGCACTGGACCTCCTCCACGGTGCCTCGAACACGGCACCATACCCCGGTCGCGATGCGTGCCGGCCCGTCATCTCGTGACCGAAGTGAAAAAGGGACGGATCTTTACATCATCGGCTCGGTGGCCGCGTGCCGGATCGGCCTTTCTTGGAACAGCGGCGGCCTTGACCGACCCGAGCTCGCGACGCATAAATCTCGCTATGGCGACCGGCAGATGCAAATTCACCGTAGGACGGATTGGCAATCCGTCCTACAATCGCTCGGTCCTGGGTATGTTTCCATCCGCCGGTCGCCTATCGAGGACAGCTCGAACGATTAACGCACCCATGGAGTTTGACGACAACCATGATTCAACAGCTCGCTCCCATCTCGCAGGTTCGCGGCCGTGAGATCCTGGACAGCCGCGGCAACCCGACCGTCGAGGTTGACGTGATCCTGGCCGACGGCACGCTCGGCCGGGCCGCGGTTCCCTCGGGTGCCAGCACGGGCATCCACGAGGCGGTCGAGCTCCGCGACGGTGACAAGACCCGTTACCTCGGCAAAGGGGTCAAGAACGCTGTCACCAGCGTCAACACCATCCTGGCCAAGGTTGCCGCGGGGCGCGACCCCGCCGACCAGGTCGGACTGGACCGCGCGCTCATCGAGGCTGACGGCACTCCCAACAAGGGGAAACTCGGCGCCAACGCGATCCTGGGAGTCAGCCTGGCCGCCGCCAAGGCTGCCGCGGCGGCCCACGGCCTGCCGCTATACCGGTATATCGGCGGCGTGAACGCCCGCGTCCTCCCGGTGCCGATGGCAAATATCATCAACGGCGGCAAGCACGCCGACAACAAAATCGATTTCCAGGAATTTCTGGTCATGCCCGTCGGTGCCACGTCCTTCGCCGGCGCGATTCGCATGGTCGCCGAGGTCTTCCACAACCTCAAGGCGGTCCTCAAGAAGGCGGGGCACAATACCAACGTCGGCGACGAAGGGGGTTTCGCCCCCAACCTCGATAACGAGGAAGCAATCAAATTCATCCTCGACGCCGTTGACAAGGCGGGTTACCAGGCCGGTCGCGACAAGGACATCGCCATCGCGCTCGATACGGCTTCCTCCGAACTTTTCGAGGAGGGGCAGAAGAAGGGCTACAAGTTCTGGAAATCAGCGCCTGAAAAGGTCTACAGCAGCCAGCAGATGATCGAGTTGTTTGCGTCCTGGCTCGATAAGTATCCCATGATCATCTCGCTCGAGGACCCGCTCGACCAGGACGACTGGACCGGCTATGCCGCCCTGACCAGGTCCCTGGGGTCCAAGATCCAGATCGTCGGCGACGACTTCTACGTCACCAACACCGAGCGCCTGGCCAAGGGCATCGCCCAGGGCTGCACCAACAGCGTCCTGATCAAGGTCAACCAGATCGGCACGCTGACCGAGACCCTCGAGGCCGTCGAGATGGCCCACCGCGCCGGTTGGACCAGCGTGATCAGTCACCGCTCGGGCGAGACCGAGGACACCACCATCGCCGATATCGCCGTTGCGACCAACTGCGGGCAGATCAAGACCGGCAGCGCCAGCCGCTCGGACCGGATCGCCAAGTACAACCAGCTCCTTCGGATCGAGGAACAACTGGGCGGTAATGCCGTCTACGGCGCCCGATTGCTCAGGCGGGCGTAGAGCTGAACCTCATGCGATTTGGTGGTGATCGGAAGGCTCGACGCTGTCCAGCGAACTTGGGCAAACGCGGTCAGGCTCATCGACTTGACGACTCGTCCCGACACTGCCGCGCCTGAGCATTTCGCGCTGCACCATCCGCCCAGCGGCGAGCGTCACCTTGAATTATTCAGAGAAAAGCCCGTACGATAAATCCAACTGCAATCCATGTTTCAACTCGACTTGTACGAATCAGGAGTGCTCATCGGCCATGGCTTCCACCCGGTCGGATCGGAAGGAACGCAACGCATCGGAGATCAGGACAACCTCGGCGGTGTCCGCTGAATCCGCCTCCACGCTCTTGAAGATGGTCAGCGACCCGACCCGCATGCAGATTCTCATGGCCCTGACCGAAGGCAAGAAGAGCGTAAGAGATATCTGCGGACGGATCAGTGGGACTGAACGAGCCCTCAATCACCACCTGGTGCTGCTTCGATCTTCCAAGCTGGTCGATGCCCGCCGTGAACGCGATGACACTTATTACCATTTGACGGAGCCCGGGACTCGACTTGTCACCTCAACCCTGAGCCTCGTCGATCAGGGTGATGCTTTACCCAAGGCGGTCAGTGACAGATCAGAGATGAAAAAACTTATCAAGAAGGTCGGTACAGTCGTCGAGGATCCGGAATCCTGGCTGAACACACCCAACCCTCAATTCGAAGGCAGGCGACCGATTGATTTGATCGGAACTGATGATGAAGAAAGGGTGCATATCATCATCGAGGCTGCGCAGCAGGGCTGTTTTGCATGAAGCCCAAGAATTAACCGGAAAATGGGATCAGTACCAGAGATCGGGTGAAGCGCCGACCCAGCTTCTGGGGGCGGTTCTGTTCGACCTCCCTCATCTGGAGGGCTTCCTGGTCCCGACGGCGGTTCCCAGAATCGCGGGTCGCGGCCTGATCGTTTTTCCTGAAAAGCTGAAGCCGGGCAGTCGAGTCGAATTCCGAAACCCCATCACGCGCCGGATCGAGCGGCTCAAGCCTTGATGACGCAACTGTGGCGACCAACTGCGGCCAGATCAAGAACGGCATCTCCAGCCGCTCCGACCGCATCGCCGAGTACAACCAGCTCCCGCGGATCGAGGAACCGATAACCAAATTGCAAGGTTGGGCGTCCGGTAGCAGCTAACCTGACAGCAGAACCCTTCGGCCCTGGCCTCGTTCTAACCCCTGCTGCTAACTTCCTCTATCGCAGCAATTTCAAGCCCCCAGCGCAGCTCTTTGGAAAGGCGAGTCATCAGGTGCGAGGCGAGCCTCGAGCCGCCGCGTCCCATCCACCAACGGCCGCCAGAGCCGGTTCATCCTCCGAGGCGGGCCGAGGCTCCCTCGGAGCCGACCCGGGAAATGAAGAGGCTCCGACGGAGCCATCGTACCAGCCCCCCCCGCGCGACGACCGTGCAAGGACGTTCATCGACCGAGGGAACGTGTCTGCCTGCACCCCCCATCGAGCTCCATGAATTCTTCCACGTCAGCCAAACTTTCGCCGTCGAGCGATTTTGCGTCGCGTGACAACCTCGATGTGCGACACCGCACCGCCGGGTGGATCGCCTGACCGGGGCAGTTCGGCTGTGCTCGAGGACAGGCTTCGTGTCGCATCGAGTTCAACTGTGAAAAAAATCACCAAGTCTGACGATCCGAGATGATTCTGGATCTTATATGGACGGTATGAATGCATTGCCTCAAAGTATCCTTGACTCCGGCTAGGACAAGGTGCATCATCGACACAACGGACGGGAGGTTGCAAGCATATTGAGGTCCACTCGTCAGGCGTCCGGGCGGCGCCGTTGTTCCGAAGCGAAACTGTTCCAGCGCCAAAGAGGTCGAAATGAGCATTGTGCAAGTCGAGACTGGCAAGGCCGGGCAAGTGCCTCTGACGATCGAGGAGCCCAGGGGGCGTCAGTACGAGTATCCGGGGACGCCGACCACGTGCGACGGGGCGGAGGCTGTCGTTCATGTTGAGATCAACGTCGCCCAGGCTGCCGGGGCTTATCCGATCACCAGCTCGACGACAATGGGTGGGGGTTTCAACGCTTCGGTGATGAACGGTGGCAAAAACCTCTGGGGCGATCCCCTGATGTTTTTCGAGCCGGAAAGCGAGCATTCGGCGGCCACCGTCTGCGAAGGGTTCGCGGTTGCGGGGGGACGCGTGACCAATTTCACCTCGGGCCAGGGACTGGTGCTGATGAAAGAGGTCCTGTACACGATCTCGGGCAAACGGCTGCCGGTCGTCATGAACATCGGATCCAGGGCTTTGACCAGCCAGGGACTCAACGTCCACGCCGGCCACGATGATGTGATGTCGGTCGCCGACTGCGGCTGGGGGATGATATTCGCCCGGAACGCCCAGGAGGCCGGCGACTTCTGTCTGGTCGCTCGTCGCGTCGCCGAGGCGACCCAGACCCCCTTCTTCAACGTCCAGGACGGATTCCTCACAACCCACACCGTCGAAAGGGTCCGGCTTCCCGAGCCGGAATTCATGAAGGAGTACATCGGCGACCCCAAGGAGAAGCTGGTCAACCTGATGGACCCGGCCAACCCGATGATGTCGGGCGTCGTCCAGAACCAGGATTCGTACATGAAGGGGAAGATCGCGCAACGGTGGTACTACCAGCGGATCGAGCCCGCCCTTGAGAACGCTTTCGCCGAGTTTTATCGCAAAACCGGCCGGCAGTACGACTTCCTGGAGCCGTATCGGTGCGCCGATGCCGAGTACGTCTTGATCGGCCTGGGTTGTTACATGGAGACCGCCAAGGCGACGGTCGACTATCTGCGCGACCATCTGGGGATCGCGGCCGGATGTTTGACGGTCTTTGTGTTCCGGCCGTTCCCGGCCCGTCAGATCGTCAAGGCGCTGCGGGACTGCCGGGCCGTCACGGTCTTCGAGCGGATGGACGACCCCCTGTCGACCACGGGCAATCACCTGACTCGCGAGATCAAGGCGGCGTTCTGCGACGCCATGACCGGTCAGAACGGGCAGGACCGGATCGACCAGGTGCCGAGGATCTACGGCGCCGCGGCCGGGCTGGGCAGCCGCGACGTGCGCGCGGGCGACATCATTACCGCGTTCCACAACATGATCGACGACGGCCCGGATTTCTTCTGCGTCGGCATCGATCATCCCCTCGCGCTAAAACGGGGCCAGGATCCCGACCTCCGGCCACCGGGAGGCTTCTCGATGCGTGGGCACTCGGTCGGCGGGTTCGGCTCGGTGACGACCAACAAGGTCATCGCCACGATCGCCGGCGATGTTTTCGGCAAGGACGTCCAGGCCTACCCCAAATATGGCTCGGAGAAAAAAGGGCTCCCCACCACCTATTATCTGACGATCGCCGATTCACACATCTTCACCCACAGCGAGCTCCAGCAGGTCGATTTGGTCTGCATCAATGACCCGACCGCCATCCTCAGTGCGGAACCGTTCAAGGGATTGGTCCCCACGGGGGCCATCTTCATGCAGTCCCACCACAGCGACCCGCGCGAGGTTTGGATTCGGATCCCCGAGTCCAACCGGCGAACCATCCGCGACAAGAAGATCCGTGTCTATTATGCCGACATGGTCTCGATCGCGCGCGAGATCGCCTCGGTGGCCGATCTCCAGATGCGGATGCAGGGGATCGTGCTCTTGGGTGCGTTCCTCAAGCTCACCCCCTACGCGCGGCAGAGCGAGATGACCGACGAGCAGGTCTACGCCGGTGTCGAAAATGCCCTCCGCAAGTACTTCGGCAAACGGGGCGACCGCGTGGTCCAGGACAACTTGACGTGCGTCAAGCGCGGCTACGGCGACATGAAAGAGATCCCCGCGGAGCTGATTTTCTCCTGATCCCAACCCCACGCGAACCATCACTCATAAGGAGTGACCGATGTCTCAATTAGCTCCCCCCAAGCCCTCGATGAATGAGGCCAGCGACAAGGACCCATTTAACAACAATTCCTTCGGTTCCCTCGTTGACACGCCGTACAAGCTTGTCAATCTGCCGGTGCTCGACGTCATCGACTTCAACGAACGGATCATCCGCGGCTATGAGGAAGGCACCGCCGAGAACGAAATGCCGGCCGACTTGACGCTGGCCCGCTCGTTGGTTCCCGCGGGCACGGCCACGCTCCGCGACTTCAGCAACATCGCCCCCGACATCCCGCTCTACATCACCGAGAACTGCACCGGCTGCATGGACTGCGTGACCGAATGCCCCGACACCGCAATCCTGGGTAAGGTCCTTTCGGAGCCCGAGCTCGAATTGAAGCTCCAGACCATCGCCGACCCCGACGACCGCGCGATGTTCCAAACCCAGTGGTCCCGGACCAAGAAGTATTTCGACAGCGGCAAGAAGAAGGGAATGCCGGGCGGGATGTTCAACATCACCATCGACCCGAGCAAGTGCAAGGGCTGTGCCGAGTGCGTCACGGTCTGCGACGACAACGCTCTCAAAATGATCGCCAAGACCGACGAGGTGATGATCCAGGCGCGCAAGAGCCATCGCTTCTTCAAAAACTTCGGGCCGAGCAACGACAAATACATCAACGACAACCTGTTGATCGACATGATGCTCAAGGAGCAGACGTTGCTCTACACCGGCGGGGCCGGCTCGTGTGCCGGCTGCGGCGAGGGGACGGCGCTGCGCATGCTCTGTTCCGCGACCGGCTCGAAGTACGGCGATCAGTGGGGCATCATCGCCGCTACCGGGTGCAACACCGTCTACACCTCGACGTATCCCTACAACCCCTACCTTGTCCCCTGGACCAACTCGCTCTTTGAAAACGCTCCGGCCGACGCCATCGGCGTGCGCATGCGCTGGGACCAAATTGGCTGGTCCGACAAGCCGATCTGGTGCATCGGCGGCGACGGCGCCATGTTCGACATCGGCTTCCAGGCGCTGTCACGGCTGCTGGCCAGCGGTATGAACGTCAAGGTGTTCGTGCTCGACACCCAGGTGTATTCCAACACCGGCGGCCAGGCATCCACCAGCAGCTTCACCGGCCAGAACACCAAGATGACCGTGCACGGCAAGACCGTCGCCGGCAAGCAGGAACGGCGCAAGGAGATCGCCCAGATCGCCATGATGCACCCGCGCACCTTCGTGGCCCAGACCACTTGCGCTCACGTCAATCACTTTTACAAGGCCGTTCTCGGGGCGCTCGAGTTCGATGGTCCGGCCATCATCTCTTGCTACACGACCTGCCAGCCCGAGCACGGCGTGGCCGACAACATGGCCGGTGACCAGGCGCGGTTGGCCGTCGATACCCGCGCATTCCCCCTTCTGATGTACGATCCCCGCAAGGGCAACACGATTCGGGAACGTCTCTCGCTTCAGGGCAACCCGTCGATGAAGGACGACTGGTTCACCAACCCCAAGACCAAGGAGACGGTTAACTTCATCGACTTCGCCCGCAGTGAGGGTCGCTTCTCCAAGCAGTTCGATCGCGACGGCAATCCTTCCGAGACGATCCTGCGGGCCAACGAGGATCGGCTCGACAACTGGCACGTCCTTCAAGAACTGGCCGGACTCAGGTGATCCCGCCATGACAGGGGCCAGATACGCAATGCCGCAAGCAGCCAAACACACCGCGCCGATTCCGCTTGCAGTCCACGATTATTGCCCGGGCGGACTGGACGCCGCCCTGACCTTCCTCAAACGCACCCGCGCCGAGTTGCGCCAGCTTCGGATGGTCCGCATCGGCAAGGACGTTTTCCGCGTTTACGACGTGAACAACGACTTCTTTGAGATTCGAGGTCTCGGCTATCCCGACCCTGACCTGATTCCCCTTCTGAAGAACATCAACGCCGTTTACAACCCGGACACGATTCACGAGCCCACCGTCGCGGATTGTAAGGAGTTCAAGACCGGCCGGTGCCACCCCTGGGCCGAAGACCGCGTGATGTGACGGATCGCGGTCGTTACCGGCTCACCGCCCATCAAACGCCGGCCGGCACCACGGTCGCGGCCCGTGATGAGCCGTCGGGAATCACCCGCGCCTCCAGGCGCCTGCGGAATCGCAGGTGGCGTCGCCGCGTTCTTTCCACCAGCGGCCGCCAGACCCGAGCGGTAAGCCTGTGACGGATCAGGAGGTGCCAAAGGAAATTGGAACGCTTGTAGAGATACGACATTGCCAGGTATGGGACGACTGCCTGCCGATCATGCGGCCGTCGTCGCCAGATTGAGCGGTGCGAGAAGAGACGTCGGTAGGACCAGGCATAGCCCTCGGCAAGCTCGTCCGCAGTCATGTGCTTGGGCTGAAAAACCACGTGCGCCGTGTCGTACCGGGACCAGTCCTTGTGCAAGAGCCTGTTCTCGGCCTCCATCTGTCGAAACAAAGGGGTCCCGGGGTACGGTGTCAGGATGTGGAACGTGGCGCACTCCAGGCGGTTCTCTTCGATCCACGCGACCGTCCGCGCGAAGACGTCCGCGCGGTCGTGATCGAATTGCTCGACGTCACGAACCTGGTAGGGCATCGCCAACCCGTCGGTCGCCAGGTAACAAAAGCCGCAGCGATTGTGGCAGCCTCGGGTGGCGATCAAGCTCGTCGTGGTCAGAAAGCTAGATCGGGGCAACAAGTCCCGGCCCGGGGTTGGTTCCTCGCGGTAGGGCCGCTGATAGCTCCCTCGGTACACCGGCTCTAGCACCCCCGCCTCGACGTCGCGGAGGATCTCGGGCCAGAGCCGTACCCCCTCACCGATCGCGAGAGCATCCGCATGCGGCGCCGCCTCCTCGGGACACGACAGCACGTGTAGTCCACCGAGCACCACGCGGGCACCCCGGTTCCGATACCATCGCGCCAGCTCATATGCCCGCGCGGCGAACGTGAGATGGACCGTGATACCGACGACTTGCGGAAACGGCTCCCACGGCGGCGCCCCTTGCAAAAGGTTCTCGTCCCAATAGGCCACTTCCCAATCGGCCGGCGTTGCCCCCGCAATACTCGTGAGCGCCAGTGATGGCGTCAGCACGTGCTTCCCGAAGCTTGCGTGAGGATCCTTCGGGTAATAAGGGTTGATCAAAAGCGCGTACTTCGGCCGAACTGGTTCAGGCCGTAGGCCCGGGTCCAACCGCGGCGCAACTCGCATCCCTATCGGAATCCAGTGCCTCGACTTCACGGAGTTTGTCCGCTTCTTCCATCAAAGGTGAGGTCTTCAAGAAATTATCTGCAACACAGTGTACTTTGCATTGCAAAGTTAGATCTGTCAAGTCGGTAGTCGTAGAGCGGTTTACCAACGAGTTGCACATAGCACCGCGGGATGTCGCTTTTTACTAACCCGACGCGTAAGCGAGGATTCCGCCAGCGATCGCCTCGCTTACGCGTCGGGTTAGTATGGCCAGTCGGCTATCCGAGTGAAAACCGCTCTCGTGGGTCATCTTTTCACCTTCCGAGAATAACGGACCCAATTTCGCGAGTCGGTAACGTTTCTTCTCAAGCTCTGGGGTGCCAGCCGGCGTCGGCCCAGAGCTCTCCGCTGACAGCCGAATTGCAGATCATGAAGTAGATGGCGTCAGCGATCTCGGACGGCTCGATCAAACGTCTCAACTGGGTGTATGGAAGGATGTTGTTCTCGATGTAATCGCGCCCCAGTGCGCGAACCATCTGCGTGTCCGTGTAACCGGGATGGATGACTGCGCAGCGAACCCCATGATACATGGATTCCTTGCTGAGGGTGGCCGCGGCTCCTTCCAGCGCGGCCTTGGTCGCGGCGTAGGCGATTTGCCCGGGAATCCCCTGCGATGAGATCGAGCCGATCAAGATCGTCGTTCCTTGAACCCCCTCTTCCGGAGCCCAACGGCCCCGTCCTTGCGCTTTGCGTTCCTCCGCAATCCGCGCCACCATCTCCATGGCCCAGTAGACCGGAGCGATCAGGTTGACCTCGACCACCATGCGAAACGTCTCGGCCGGATAAATGATTGCCTTTCCGGTCACCTTGTCGATCTTGACGGCCAACTGGTCGCGGGCCACAGCGGCTGCCGGCACACAAATGCGCGGCGCCCCGTGTTTCGAGCACATCAGGTCGAACGCTTTGCGGCGAAATTCTTCATCGGTCGTGTCCCCGATCAACGCCTCGGCAACTGGGCCGTCCATCATGTCATTGATCATCCGGGCCACTTTGAGCACGTTTTCATTGTGGTCAACCAAGCCGACGGCGTCGATTCCACGCTCGGCCAGCTCGACCGCGACCGCCTGCCCGATGCCGCTGGCGGCACCGGTCACAATCGCGCATCTCCCCTGAATCTTCATCGGCGATTCTCCTAGCGCGGTGTCACCGGAATGCCGAGGGGTCGGGCGATGCGGTGTTCGACCGCACGCGGCCAGCATCCCACGGAGCCACCAGAGATATTGTCGTTCGCTCCGGTCTCTGTCGCGAGAGAATTCTCGACAAATCTGGTAGTCTGATTTGACGAGGCGGACGTCGAGTCTGCACAAGGAAAGCGAGGACAACCGCGATGGACGTCGTTTACCGTCTCGAGTCGTACCCGGAGTTCGTCGTCGACGAGTTCATCGACCTGCTCGAGCGCTCGACTCTGGCGGAACGACGGCCTGTCGACGAGCCGGAGACCGTTCGCGGGATGCTCGTGCACGCCGACATCATCCTGACAGCCCGAGTCGGCAGCTTGCTGGTCGGCATTTCCCGGGCGATCACCGATTACAACTTCTGCACTTACCTCTCGGACCTTGCCGTTGACCGGGCGTATCAACGCCAAGGGATTGGCAGGGAGCTGATCCGACGGACCCATGAGGCGGCCGGTCGCAAGACGACGCTGATCCTGCTCGCCGCGCCGAAGGCACGGACGTACTACCCACACGTTGGCATGAACGCCCACGACTCTTGCTGGATCATT
>JBIOJM010000310.1:0-12328 GCA_044450785.1 Isosphaerales bacterium | reverse complement strand
GGTCACCCGGCGTCCGTTACGATCGGTGGTGTCCGTCAGCTCGTTATCGGCGTTGTACACATAAGTGGCCGAGTGCCCGAGCGGATCGGTCATGGTGGTCGTTCGATCGGCGGCATCGTAACCCCAGGATGTGTGGTTGCCATTGGGGTCTGTTAGCCCGGTCATTCGGCTCGCCGCGTCGAAGGCCATCGTGGTCACCCCGCCCCGTGAATCGGTGACGGTGGTCGCCCGGTTGAGGGCATCGTAGGCCGTCGTCGTGACGTTCCCCAGCGCGTCTTTCACCGTTTGCTGATTTCCGCCGGAGTCAAAACCGTAGACTGCCGAATGGCCCAGCGCGTCCGTGACGGTGGTCGGGCGGTTGCGCACATCATATGCGTATATAGTGATGTTATTATTCGGATCCTTGACCGTGACGACGTTGCCCACGCCGTCGTACCCGTAGATCGTGTTGTTCCCCAGCGCGTCAGTGGCCGTGACGACCCGGTTGTCGGCGTCATAAAGATAGGAATACAGCGTGCCTCCGCTGTTGGACGGATCGGTCACCCCCGCCATCTGGCCGGTGTGCGTATAAGAATACGTTGACGTGGCGTTGTTCAAGGGGTCGACCACGGTGGCAACCCAGCCCGAGTTATCAAAGGTCGTCGTTGTGACCCGCCCCAACGGGTCGATCACGCGCGTGACCTGGCCCTCGGCGTCGTAGACGGTCGTGGTGACGGCGTTGGTGCTGCCCGTCAAGGGGGTCGTCACCACTGTCGGCCGATTGAGCGCATTGTATGCGATGGAAGTCACCCGCCCGAGCGGGTCGGTCACTTTCGTTAAATTACCCGCGGAATCATAGCCGAGCGCCGTCACCCGCGAGAGCGGCGCCGTGATCGTCACGGGACGGTTCATGGCGTCGTAAGAGATCGTGGTGGTCCGCGCGGTCTGGCCGGCCGGCGTCGGCAACTGCAAGACCGTCGCTCTGCCGCCCGAATCGAAGGTGTAGGTCACCTTGTTCGACAGCGCATCGGTCGTCCCCGTTTCGCGGTTCATCGCGTCGAAGCTGTAGGTGGTCGTATGTCCCAGCTCGTCGGTGGTCGAGGTCACGTCGCCCTGGCTGTCGTAGCCGTAGAGGACCGTCGAGGAATCGGCGTTCGTGACCGTGGTCAATCGATCTTGACTGTCATATTGATAGGATGTCGTGTGCTTATCTGAATCCTTGATGGTGGCCAGCATGCCGTCGCCGGTGTAGGTCATCGTCGTCAGGTTGGAGAGCGCGTCCTGCGCGATCGTCAGATTGCCGCCGGAGTCATAGGTGTAGGAGGTGACGTTGTTGCTGGCGTCCGTGTACTTGGTGACCTCACTGAAGCTGTTGTAGCTATCATATTCCGAGTTCAGGTCGGCGTAGATGTGCTGTGTGGTGTTGCCCTTGTTGTCGAAGACACGCTGCTCGATCCGGTTGAGCCGGTCGACGGCGATCGTGCTGAGGCCGTTGCTGTCGCGGTCGTAGGTCGCGACGTTCCCGAGCGCGTCGACGTCGACGTTGGTCAGGCCCTGGCCGTTCCAGTCGGGGCGGAGGTCGGTGACGTTGCCGTCGGGGTCGGTGTAGGTGCTGCGCGCCTCGGCCAGCAGAGTGGCCGCGGCCGGGCTGCCCGACGTGCCGCTGTTGGTCCAGCCCCGTTCCTGGTCGGCCACGAACGTCTCGGTCGTGCTGTCGGGCCGGGTGATCGTCGAGGCCCTCTCGCTGCTATCGTAGGCGACGGAGACCGTCTTCGAGTTGCCGTCGGTCGACTGGGTCAGCCTGCCGGCGCCATCGTAACTGTAGCCCCAGGTCGACGAGTCGGGCAGCGTGACGCCGGTGAGGCTGGCCCCGGTGTGGGTGAAGGTCGTGATCCCGCTGGCGGGGTCCTTGATGGTCTGAAGATAGCCGCCGGAATACGTGAACGTGACGACCTTGCTGTACGGGTCGGTGATCGTCTGGAGATTGCCGCCGGAGTAGGAAAACGTGACGTGCAGCCCGTTGGTGTCGATCGTCGCCGTCTCGTTGCCGCTGGAGTCGAAGGTGATCTGGGTGCCGTCGGTCAACGTCCGCGCGTAGGTGCCGTTGGCGTTCAGGACCAGCGCCGAGAATTCACCGGCCTGGTCGGTATACGTGCCGCCGCCCGCGCCGAAGCTGCCCGAAAACCAGAGGCTGTCGCCGCCGTCGCCCAGGCCGAGGATCACGCCGCCGGAGGCGGAAGTGATCTTCTCCAGGCCCTGGAGCTCCCAGCCGCCGCCGAAGACGCTCGCCGACTGGTTGATCACCGACATCGTGCCGGTGATGGTCGTGGTCGTATTGACGGTCCGGTAGTCGATCACCGTGGCGGTGTAATTGTAGCGCCCGGTGCTGACCGAGGTCATGTCGGACTGGAGACCGATCTGCTGGACGTCGCCGGCGATGAACTGGCTCGTATCGTAATACCAGGTCGTGCCGGTGTATTTGGTCGTGCCGCCGGTATCCTTGACGGTGATCTGGCCGCTGACCTTGGTGGGGACGGCCTGGCTGTCGTCGAGCGTGTGCGGCACGACCACGATCGGCCGCGGGTCGGCCGTCACCGAGTTGTAGGTCAAGACCAGCGCCGGTAGCTGGGGGTTGTAGCTGGGCAGGGCGATGCCGGCGTCGAGCGCGCCACTCGTGGCGTCGACCGAGACGTTGTGACTATCGAGCGCGGGGGCCTGCTCCAGCACCTGGCTGGGGGGCAGCGACGCCGGCCAGGTGGTCGCGCCGCCGTTGTACGAGGTCGCGCCGATTGGAAGATGGAAGTCATATGTGAATGTCTCAATATTACTGTTTATGTCGCTCACGGTGAGCGTGACCGGGTCGTCTTCGGCGACGGTGACGGTCGTGGCCCAGCGGAAGGTGAGGTGGTAAGTACTCGCGCCGGTGATGGCGGAGGCGTGGAGGTGGCTCGTGTCCCAAGTGAACGAGCTGACCGTGGTGTCGCGAACCTGGGCCCGCAGGTCGACATTACCCCCCAGCGTCGCCAACTGGTAGGCGCCGGGCATGAGGACCGATCCATCGAAATAGTCTAATGTATACACTGGATAGAAGGGAAACGACATCTGGGCCGCGGGCGACGAGTTGCCGGTGGTCGGGTCGGTAATGGACGACGGGTCGACGGTGCTCGGGCCGCCGCCTCCGGCATTCATGTGCGCAAATCCGGGCTTTGGGGTCACCGGGCCCGTCTGCCCGGCCGGCTGGGGAGCACTGGGCCGGGCCGCGGCCTGCGCCGCGCCCGATGAAGGCGCCGGTGTCCTGATCGAAAGGCCCGTGGACGCTCCCGCGCTCCCGGACGCGTTGTTCGGCGCCAGCATCAACGGACCGGTGGACGTTGCCCCCGGCGGAGACGGCACGCGCAAGGGCGAGACCTGCCCCTGGACCAGGGCCAGGGTCGCCGGCAAGACACCGCCGCCCGACCCGCCGCGAGCGGCGATTGGCTGGCCCCCGCCCTTGACCGGGCTTGATGCCGGGGCGGTCAATCCGCTCAATACCGGGGCCGGATCGACCGGGACCTCCGCATCGACGTCCAGCCAATCGCTGACCGGCAGCGGGGACTTAGTCAGCGCGGAATCGGGAGCCGCCGAACCGCCGCCAGCGGCTGCGGGAACGATGCGGAGCGCGGGCATGGGCCCGCCCAGCGCCCGCGACAGCGCCTGATCCTCGGCCATGCCGCTTCGCGATCCCGGCCCCGCGCTGCCGCTCTGTGCCGGGAGGGAGCCGAATTGACCCCGATTGACGCTCGGCCCGTCGGACCGGGGCGAGCCGAATATTCCCCACAGCACCGGCAGTCCCACGCTCACCCCCGCCAGATTGATCGGGTCGGTAATGAGCGACTTGGGTTCCAACTGATCGAGCCGGTCGACTTTACGGGCCAGTCGGGCCACGCGAGCGCGGCGGCGCTCGGTCGCGCGCAGACGCATGGAAGGATCCTCCCGCGCAGGGAGCGAGGTCTTGATGCAGGGCAAACGCGGTTTTGGCGAGGACGACCTGGGTTCCAGGGCGCATCTGGCTGCGGCCGGCCGGGAAAATGATGCCCAGCCGGGAACGCAAGAATCCGAGGGCGGAAATGAGCGATTGATCAGTGAATCCGAATTAAAACAAGGCCCGGTCAAATATGCAAGTAAAATTTTGAAAATTCGTTCAGAATTCGATCGGAGCATCACGGCATGCAGGTCATGGACGTGGGCCGGAACCCGGGCGATTTTATGACCAAAGTCGTCGTTCGCGCTGTGATTCAGGAGGGACTCGATGCCTCCGCGCAGGCAGGTCGTAGCGCAGCCGAGACGGTGCTGGCGCCCGTAATCCTGGCCGGGCTGTGGACTTGGCAGTCGACGGTCCGGCCGGCGATAGGACGTTCGACTGACCACTGACCTGTCCAATGGCAGTTGACCGAAGAGGAGCAGCGCCTCGTTATCGATGACACCCTATCCACACGGTTCTGAAGAGGTCTCACTTGTGGTCGCGCTGTGAAAGGCATCGTCCGTTGATCCTTGAACTTGGGAACAAAGGAAACTTGCGAAAATCGACTTGACATGATATCAAGCCCCTCAGCCATTGCGACGTGCGTCTTACACCCCGCGGATCGAAACAAGAGGGTTCAACCTTGACGTCGACGGCGGCTTCCTCTCGCTCCCGGTTGTTCTTCGTCTTGACGGCGCTCTCGCTGTCGCTCGGGTGGGGGATCCGGGGAAACTTCGGCCATGAGTACGGCGCGATGATCCCCGGCGCGCTCGCGGCCATGGCCGCCGTACTGCTCTCCGGCCGCGTCGACTGGCAGCGCAGAATCGTCTATTTCGCCATGTTCGGTGCTCTCGGATGGTCCTTCGGGGGCAGCATCTCCTACATGCAAGTGGTCGCCTACACCCACTCCGGGCACTCGCCGAGCGTGCTCTATGGATTTGCCTGCCTCTTCGTCATCGGCTTTCTCTGGGCCGCACTCGGGGGCGCAGGGACAGCGCTGCCGGCCGTGGTCGATCAGTCGTTCCTGTCGGCCCTGTTCCCGCCGATCTATGCCGTCTTCTTGATCTGGTGGCTGCAGGGCGTGGCCATCGAGCCGTTACTCAGACGCCAGGGTTACAACCTGAACTGGTACGATACCGACTGGCTGGCCGCACTCCTGGCCCTCTTCGCCGTGCTCCTGGTCGCGGGGGTGCGGCGCCGCCTCGACGGGCCGACGTCCTTGATACTCCACCTGGCCGCCGGCTGGTGGGCCGGATTCCTCGTCCTGGTCCTGGCGCTCGATCTGCGCATGACGCCGCCCCGCGGCGACAACTGGGCGGGTTGTGTGGGAATGACGGTGGGCCTGCTGTGGTATTGCCGCCGGGCCGGCCTGTTCGACGTCGCCCGGGCCGCCCTCGTGTGCGGCTTCGTCGGCGGGATCGGCTTCGCCCTGGCATCGATGCTCAAGCTGGTCGAGGTCACCAGCGGTTACCAGACCAACTGGCACAGCATCCTCGAACAAACGACGGGCCTCTTCAATGGGATCGGCCTCGCCACCGCCGTCGCCGGCCTGGCACGGTGGTCACCCTCGATCGCCCTGGCGCGCGAGCGCCGCCCTGCGACCGAACCGTTCGCGCTCGGCTTCGTCTTGCTTGGGATCACTTACCTCAACCTGCGGAAGAACGTGGCGCAATGGGTCGCGGCCAAGGCGATGCCGGCGGAGATGGCCGGCGTCGCCGCCTGGGTATGGTTTGAGCTGGGATACGTCCTTCTGGCGCTCTCGATGCTGGCGCTCTTCTTACGGCACCGGCAGCGCCCCTTGCCGATCGTGCCGGAGAGCTGGCTGGGGAAGGGACAGTTGCTCTACGTCGGGTTTCTCTGGTGGCTGGTCGCCGGCAACTTCGTACGTGCCCTGGTTTCTTTCGAGGCCGAACGGCTCGTGACCGAGGGGGTGATTTATCTCGTCGCCCTGGCGTGCACGCTCATCTTACTCTTGTCGTCCGATTCCGCCCGCACCCCGGCCGATCAACCGCCTCCCGCTTTGCGGGGAAGGATGGGATTGACCACCTTGGTGGCCGTGGGCCTGGTCGCGGCGATACTCTCGATTGTGGCCGACTGGGCCGTCGTGCGGGCGATCTACGGAGACCAGTTCGCGGGGCACGCCGGTCTGCACATCCGGTTCGGCCCCAAGGCGACCATCAACCAGCGAGAGAATCGTTGATGGGATCGCCGTTTGAGCTCGTGCCGAGGCCGGATGGAGCTGAAGAGCGACCAGGGGAATAGCGGGCGACGTCCTTACGGGAAAGGGCCCGTCTCGAGCGAGCGTGGGGCCGGTGCACGCTCGCCTGGTGCGGCGGTCGAGCGGTCAAGAGCCTCCGGCAAGACGACCAACCGGCGGCAAACCGTTCGAGGTCCCCGGCAAGCTCGCCGGCCGAGTCGTGGCGGTGCCGGGGGTCGCGCGAAATGGCCTTCATGATGATGGCGCCGAGCTCCTCGGGGAATCCGGGATCGACCAGGCATGGGCGCCGGGGTTCCGCCCCTGCCAGGAATGGAGCCACACCGGCCGGGCCCACATTCCGCGGAACTCGGAACGGTCTCTCGAGCGTCAGCGCCTCGTAGAGCGTGACCCCCATGGAATAGATATCGCACTTGATTTCATCGGCGGGGGACCTCAACAAACGTTCGGGTGCCATGTACAGGGGCGTCCCGGCACCATCGCGCATCTGATCGGCAGTCGCGAAATCGAGATCGCGGCCCAGGCCGAAATCGCAGAGATACACGCCTCCCGAGCGCCGGTTATCCAGCAGGATGTTTGCCGGCTTGATGTCGCGGTGGGCGATACGCTGCTCATGAACCAGCGCCAGTGCACGCGCGGCCTGAGCCAGGGTGCGGGTCATGGCATTGAGGTAGTCTTTCTCGTCCAGGTTCACGAAGTGATGTGGACTCGCCGTTTCACCGCCGGACCGGTGAGCCACCCTGCACATAATGATATCACGAAGCGCCGTACCATCGACGAACGGCATTGTCATGAAGTGGTACCCGTCCGACTCCATCAACTCATGGATTGTGAGCAGTGAGGGACCCACCAGCCGGAGCCCCCGTTCTGCCTCGCGGCGGAACTGGGCCATCCGGCCGGCGTGTCGCGCCATGCAAGGTTTCAAGACCTTCAAGGCGACGAGCCTCTCGACCGGCTCGAGCCGCCGGGCTTTCCACACTTCGCCTTGCCCGCCTCGACCTAACCACTCGAGCAGCCGGTAAGGGCCCAGTTCCTGGCCCGCCGCCAGCAGCGGCGAAGCCGGGACGCCACCCCGCGTGTGCTCTGGATCAGGCTCGGGGCCCAGTCGCGGCAAGCCGCTGATCTTGAGCAGGGTCAGGGTGTCTCCCGACGCGTGGGCAAGGTTAGGGCGGAATCCCAAGTTCGTAATCGACGGCGGCTTCACGGTCATGGCAACGGTCATGGAATCAATCCGATCGAGACGTGTTGGATCGTAGAGTGCTCCCGCGCTGGGCTGGCCGGCTCCCCGCGCCGGGGTTGACCGGTCACGGAGCCCGTTGCCTGACGAGCCGGTGGCTTGGAGCGCTCGAGTGGGCGCGGCAGCACTTACTCCACTCAAGGCTAGGCCAGGTATCGGGGGCGCAAGGGGAAGGAGGGTGGATGTCGACAAGAATCAACGGGCCGGCTTCGAGAGGTGTGGGCGGTGGTCAAGGGGGGATGGGTCAGCCGCTTCGCGGCCCATCGTCTATCGCAAGGAGTGAGGCTGGGCGCGCCTGCGAGTGCCGTGCTTGACACCCGGCTTAGGGCGCGTCCATGATGGTCGAAACCTGGGCACGCCCGGAACGGAAGACCCTCTTTCTGGACGTCGGGGCGTGGATCCCTCGACTTCATACCCGCTCGGCGACCGGGATGGCATGAACGACGAAACGGACGATCCTTACGCACTGTCGCCCGCGGCCATCAAGGAGCCCCCGCGCCAGTTGTCGAAGGCGATCCGCCAGATCGGGCCGGGATTGATCCTGGCCGCATCGATCGTGGGGACGGGTGAGCTGATCAACACGACCAGCCTGGGCGCCAAGGCGGGTTTCAGCCTGCTCTGGCTGATCCTGCTCTCGTGCGTCATCAAGGTCTTCGTGCAAGTGGAGCTTGGGCGTTACGCCATAACGCACGGCAAGACGACCCTGGCGGCCTTCGACTCGCTGCCCGGGCCCCGGGCTGGAGTTTCGTGGCTGTGCTGGCTCTGGTTGGTCATGATGCTGACCACGCAAGCTCAGATCGCGGCGATGGAAGGGACCGTGGGCCAGGCGGCCCACATGGCCTTCCCCCGGGCATCGAGAGCGGTCGCGGCCGCAGCAGGCACGGTGGTCGCGTCGTGGGGGCCGTATCTGTCGACCCATCAAGAGCATTTCTGGGCGGCGGTCACCACCCTGGCGGCTGTGTTGCTGCTCCTCTCCGGCGGCTACCGGCGGCTGGAAAAGATCACGACCGTCCTCGTGGCCGCTGTCACTCTCTTTACCGTGGCGAGCGTCCTTGTCTTGCAATGGACCTCGTTTCGAATCACATTGCCCGATCTGGAGCGCGGGCTCGAGCTGGCCCTCCCCCCAACCGCGGTGGTCCTGGCGTTTTCGGCGTTCGGGATCACGGGCGTCGGGGCTTCCGAGCTCTTCGCCTATCCCTACTGGTGCATTGAGAAAGGCTATGCTCGCTACACGGGAGTGCGGAGCGAAGACGATTCCTGGGCCGATCGCGCGCGGGGCTGGACTCGTGTCATGCAGCTCGACGCTTGGTTCAGCATGGCCGTCTTTACCGTGGCGACAGTTGCGTTTTACTTTCTCGGGGCGGCAGTCCTCCATCCTCAGGGCCTGGACCCCAAGGGGCCGGAGATGATCCCGACCCTGTCGCGCATGTACGTGCAACCTTTGGAGGGAACGCCGCTGGCGTGGCTTCGCCCGTTCACGCACGTCGGCTTTCTGCTTGGTGCCTGGGCCGTTCTCTTCAAAACACTCTACGTCGCCACGGCCGGCAACAGCCGCTTGACGGCTGACTTCCTCGGGCGCCTGGGTCTCCGCCTGGCCGCCGGTCCCGCAAATCGTGAGTGGCTGGTGAAGCTTTTCTGCGTGATCTATCCAACACTGTCGCTGGGCCTCTATTATGCGTTCCGCGAGCCGCAGGGATTGATCAAGGCCGGCGGCATCGCCCAGGCCCTGATGCTGCCGTTCATCGCCGGCGCGACGATCTATCTCCGCCGGCGCGACACCGACCGCCGCGTCGGCCCTTCTTGGTTGAGCGTCATCCTCACCTGGATCGCCTTCTTCGCGGTCACGGCCGTCGCAGTCTACAGCAGCTTCGACCAGGTCAAGGGGATGCTGCCCGGCTTCATCCGGCCGTGAGCGATTGCCCTGGCCAGGCCGCCTCCAGTGGTTTACTAACGGGTTACACACACTTGATGGTTCATTGTGAATGAGTGACTTGGTGATTCGTGGGTTGCTCGCCGCCCGCTACGGCACATTCGCCGCGGTCGCGATCCTGTTCGTGGTACTCGCCTGGACCGGTAAGCGAGTCACGTACGAGCAGTCGATCAACTCGTTCTTCGCCGAAGACGACCGCTTCATGGCGGTTTACCAGCAAGCTGCGCGCACGTTCGGCGACGATAATTTCGCGTTCCTGGTGTATGAAGATCCCGAGTTGTTGACACCCCAGGGTCTCGACAGGGTGTCTGAGCTGGCCGAGGCGGTCGGGCCGTCTCATGTGCAGGCCGCGCAGCGGGTCGAGTCGCTCGACTCGATGCCGCTTGTCTGGTCGCTCGACAATGCCCTGCTGGCGATGGACCGTCTGCCCACGTTCGCCCGCAACGTTGCAAAAAACGCGGCCAAGAGCGCGATCAAGAACGTGGACCTGAAGACGAACGTGATGGCGGTCGCCGGCGCGGTCCGGGCAGCCGCTACGGACCCCTCGGCCCTGGCCGCGCTCAAGGATCGCCTGACGCGGCATCCCCTGTTCCTGGGTAGCCTGATCGACGCGGCCGGCACGACCACGGCCGTGGTGGTCCGCTTGCGGAAGACTCACGAGCACAACGTGATCGACACGACGGCCGCGCTGCGGCGGTTGGCCGACGAGTTCGCGGCGCGGCACCGGCTCCGCCGGCCCGCGGTCGTCGGCCCGCCCGTGCTGCTGGCCGACGGGTTCGCAGCGATCGAGGTCGACGGCCGGCGCCTGGCCTTGGTCGGTATGCTGTTGATCGGCGTGGTGACCCTGTCGGCCGTTCAAAGCCTGTGGTGGGCGATCGTTCCGATGCTGGCCAGTTGGGTGATCTGGCTCGCTACAGAGGCGATCCTGGCAAGCTTGAACATCAAGCTGACGCTCTCGGGCGGTCCCTTGGTCGCGCAGATCATCGTCCTGACGATGCCGGCGGCCAGTCACCTGGCGATCCACTTCCGTGACAATCGCCGCCGCGAGGCCGACCCGCGCCAGGCCGCCCGCTCGACGCTGGCCGCGGTCGCGGCGCCGATCATCTGGACGGCGATCACCGGCGCGATCGGCTATGGAGCACTCGTGACCAGCGACGTGATGCCGATCCGGCAGTTCGGCGCGATCCTCAGCACGTGCACCTTCGGCGCCACCATCTTGGTCATGCTGATCTCGCCGATCGCCATGCTGCCGCCGTTTCGTCTGGAAGTGCCCGTGCGGCACGGCTCACGCTCGCGAGTGTCCGGCCTGATGAACCGGCTGATCCTCTGGGTCTTTTACCATCCCCGGGCGATCGTGGTCGTGGTCGTGGTCGTGGTCGTGCCGCTGGCTGCCGGCGTGTTCCGCTTGAGCTACGAGACCAACTACATCAACCTGTTCCGGGCCGAGACCCGCGTCGTGAAAGATTATCGTCTTGTCGAATCCAAGCTCGGGGGCATCGGCCTGGTCGAGGTGGTCGTGCCGATGGGAAAGACAGTCTCGTCGAAGTCTCTGTCGGACTTGAGGGCCGTCGAGGAACGGATTCGGGCCATCCGGGTGTCGGACCCCACGGCAGTCGCCGGGGTGCTCTCGCTGGCCACGGTGCTCGACCCGGACAGGAGGCTGGCCGCCTTACCGCGAGAACGTCAGGACCGCCTCCTCGCCGACAAGCTCGAGCTGATCGCCGCCTCGCCTCAGAGTCAGTTATTGCACAGCTTCTGGAACGCTGAAACGGGCGAGACGCGCTTTTTGGTTCGTCTCAAGGAGCAGCAGTCGGCGCCCGACAAGACACGGATCTGCGATCTGGCCACGGCCGCCGCGGCGAAGACCTTCGGTCCCACAACGTACTTGACGGGGCTCTCGTTCCTGATGACCCGTACCACCGAGGCCATCATCGCCACCCAGTGGGGAACCTTCTGCTGGTCGGCGATCAGTATCCTGTTGATGCTGACCCTGGCATTCCGCAGCCTGGTCCTCGCCGTTCTGGCGATCTTGCCGACGATGCTGTCGGTCGCTCTGGTACTTGGCCTCATGGGCTGGCTCAACATCCAGCTCGACATGGGGACGGCCCTGGTGGCGAGCGTCGCCCTCGGGCTCTCCGTTGACGACACGTTTCACTGCCTGCTTCAGTTCCACCGCGATCGGAAGACGCGGCGGTTCCGGCGCCGGTTGTTCGAGAGCTACCAGGTGAGCGGGCCGGGCGTGTTGCTGTCCAGCCTGGCGGTGGCGATCGGCTTCGCCGCGCTGCGGGCCAGCGAGTTCGAGCCGTTCGTCAACTTTGGAACCATGGTCGGCATCGCGACCGCCGGCAGTACGCTGGGGAACCTGGTCTTGCTCCCCGCCTGCCTGACCCTGGGCGAGCGCTGGCGGCAGAGCAGGAACAAGCGCCGGAGCTCTCCGGTTCCAGCCAGTGTCTGAGCGATTGAGAAGGCTCGGCTTTCGCTCTGCGAAACGGCACTCACGGCTGGCCGATCGCCCGTTGGAGCCGGAACTGCGCCCGGTTGTAGATCAAGACGGAGTCGAGATAGTCGGTCCGAGCCTGCGCCAGGGCCTGGATGGGCTGGAGGACTTCGATCGGCCGGGTCGCCCCGGGTAATTCCGCGCCTCCGCGGATGCTGATGAAGTTGAGCTTCATGGAGTCAAGGGCCTCGGTGACCGTCTCGCGGGCTTGGGTGATCTGAAGCGACGCGGCCTGGCGGGTCTCGTAAGCTCCGACGACCTCGGCGGCGACCCGTGCTTCGACCTTGACCTTCTCCAGGTTCGCGGCGCGATGCTCGAACACTCGACGGTGGATGATGGCGCGGTCGCCGAAGCCGAGGTTTTGCAACTCCCAGAAGAGACTGGCCGCGACGTCGCCCCGGGCGCCGAAGTTGCCGAAGAATGAGCCCTGTCCACCGCCGAATCCGCCCCCCGCGTAGCTGACGGCCAGG